>JAUYMJ010000078.1 GCA_030698775.1 bacterium | reverse complement strand
CGGCAAATGACAATAATGGCGATGTCGCGATAAAAACAGGTGACGTGGCAGTAGACACGTCGGTTTCAAACCAGGCAAATACCTCAACTGTTGCTACCGGTGCGTGCTGCACGAACTCTCAGGGCACGGTAGTGGTGAGTGGCAACGGTGCCGACTCGTCAAATACCGTTTCGGTGACGAATTCGACGACGATTGCAACAACGACGAACCAGACGGCAACGATCACCAACACTGTGAAAGGCACGGCTACGACCGGCAACAATACGGCAAATGACAACCAGGGCAGTGTGACGATTATTACGGGGAACATTTCCCACATGGAATCAATCCTCACCGGTCCTATAAACACCGCGTCAGTTATTGTCGGGCTCCCCGACCCGTCATATACAGTGAAAATCAAAGGAAATGGCGCCGGTTCGGTCAACTCCGCCAATGTTGCAACAAGCCTGGGCGTTACCCATACTCTATACAATACGACAAATATTTTTAATGACAGCTTCTGGGAGCTTCTTACAGGCGGGAATATTACAAACCGCAATAATGGTGACGTCTACATAAAAACGGGTGATATCGAGTCAAAAATTGTAATTGAAAATACTGCCAATAAGAGCTACATCAAAGATGATTGCTGCCAAAAAAACGAACCGCCAACCCCGACACCACCGACCCCTACCCCGACGAACAAACCGGGTGACGGCGGAGGTAATGGCGGAGGCGGAGGTTCAAGCTCTGGTTCATCAACAGCAGCAAACGGGAATATCCTTCCGGCAACGGGTGGAAGCTGGATGCTTTTCGTCCTCATCGGCAATATAATTATGCTGTTTTTTGGTGTGTTCTTAAGGTTGCGCTCAGGAAGATCGCCGGGATTTACCTATCACTTCGTCTAATAAACCCCGTGCTCTGCATCGGGGTTTTTGTTTTTATTGTCTCCATGCTACAATCTGGCTCAGTCCTTGTATGAAATTGTCAACAAAAACAATCGGAAACAGTCTCATCGCATTTTCAGCATTGGGTTTTTTACTTTTATCCTTACCGTTTATCCTCCCACGTCTTCCGCAGCAAACAAAACCGATAGGAAACGCATACGCGATATCAATACCAAAAATCAATGCAACCTCCCCGATAGTCGTAGGTGTTGACCCATGGAACCCTACAGAGTACAGAAACGCCCTCCATTTAGGAGTCGCACAGGCGAAAGGGACAGCTCTTCCCGGACAGAAGGGTATGATTTATCTCTTCGCACACTCGTCGGGGAGCCCATGGGAGATATTACGCACGAATCTCCCCTTCTTGCGTCTTGGTGAATTAACGAAAGGAGATATGGTTATGTTGTTCTCTCATGGAAAAGAGTATCCGTATGTTGTTGCCAGTAAAAAAATCGTATCCCCGACCGACGTTTCGTATCTGGCAAAAAACAGCAATAACGAGCTTATATTGCAAACCTGTTGGCCGCCCGGTACGGATTGGAAAAGGCTGCTGGTTTTTGCGAAACCCTCATAATGAGATCAAAAATCAAAACGTAAAGATCAAATCCAGAGTTTGCATTATTTTGTCATCGCGAGCCAACGGACTGAGCGAAAGCGAGGGAGTTTGCTTGCTTGACAAGGGAAAAGGCGTGGCGATCTCATATAAAGATTCGATTTTATAACCTGCCTGCCGGCAGGCAGGGATTGCTTCCTTTCGACTTCGCTCAGGGTAAACTGTTTTCTCGCAATAACAAAGCAAGTGTTTCGTAATTAGCATTAATTAATTTTTCACCTCTCACCTCTCACGTATAGCTTGTCACCTAGGACTTATAACCACTTATATTTGTTTATATCCATTTATATAAACCCTAGGTTGTTTTTACTGTATTATTATAAAACGTTGACAGTATAATCTTTTTGTGATATACACTATCCTCTATTACTTAACTATAAGACAAATGACAGAAAACTCACTCTATACGGTTTCGGACGTTGCCCGCATCCTGAAACTCAGCACAATTACCGTCTATAAATATATCCGCGAGAAGAAGCTTGAAGCTATCGAGTTTAGCGGTCACTACAGGGTCTCCTCACTCTCACTTGAGAAATTTATCAGCGAACACACCATACCCGCAACGGGCGAAGACATACTACCGGGAGGGAAAAAGAAATGAAAAAACGTGTAAACGGGGTGAGCATTGTTATTCCGGTCTATAACGAGTTGAAAAACATCGATAAATTGATCGATAGGCTCGGGACGACGCTTGAGGGGGCAGGGTATCCGTTTGAGCTCATTTTTATCGATGACAACTCAACGGACGGAACTTTTGAGTATCTCCACCGCTTTACCCATACAGGAACGGTGAAGCTCTATAAGAAAAAAGGTAAAAAGGGAAAAGCATACTCTCTGCTTGAGGGGTTCACGCACGCAACCTATGACGCAGTCGCGATGATCGATGCGGACCTGCAATACCCCCCGGAAGCAATTCCGCAAATGATTGAGAAGTTGAGTACATCAGACATCGTTGTTGCAACGAGGAAAGTCTACAAAGGAAATATTCTGAGACGGGTCCTCAGCAGAGCTTTCCGCTACGGCTTCGGGATGGGACTTTTTGGGATAGGAACCGACATCCAGTCGGGTTTAAAACTGTTCCGTCTTGAAGTCGTCCGCAATATTACGTTTACACCAACCTCCGGATGGTCGTTTGACCTGGAATTTTTGTACAGGTCCCGAGAGGCAGGGTATAGGATAAGTGACGTTCCGATCACGTTTGAACTGCGGGAAGAAGGCAAATCAAAGGTAAAATTGCTTCGTACGATTCTCGATATCGGTATCGGCGCGATGAAGTTAAAGCTTCGTCGTCTCGGTCCGCAAACGATTGCGCCTGAGAACGGTTCGATGATCGGTGCAGGTATCGGATACCAAAGGCAGCGGTATATCACCCATACGACACTCCCACACGGCAAGTCAGCGCTTCGTACTGTCTCTGAAGTGCAAAAAGTCGTTCTCCTGCTGCTTATCCTTCTCTTGGTTGTATCATTTGGCGTCAACACCTTTGCGACGGCGGTTACGTTTGTCGCAATCCTCAGTACGATTTATTTCCTCGACGTGTTTTTCAACTTGTTCCTGATTGTGAAAAGTTTACATTCACCGTCAGAAATTACCATCTCAGACACGCAGATAAAACACCTTAATGAGAAGGATCTTCCCGTCTATACGGTACTTTGCCCGTTGTATAAAGAAGCACATGTCATCCCGCATTTTCTCAAAGCAATCAGTGAGATTGACTGGCCGAAGGACAAGCTCGACGTCATTTTGCTACTTGAGGAAGATGATCCACAGGCTGAATTTGCGGCAAATACCAATGCGCCTTCATACGTAAGGACGGTAATAGTCCCCCACTCGCAGCCAAAAACGAAACCGAAGGCATGTAATTACGGATTGTCTATCGCGAGGGGAGAATATCTCGTTATTTACGATGCTGAAGACGTTCCCGACCCGTTGCAACTGAAGAAAGCGTATATTGCGTTCCAGAATGGTGATCGGTCGACAATTTGTTTGCAGGCAAAGCTCAACTATTACAATCCCCACCAAAATCTCCTCACGAAATTTTTTACCGCTGAGTATTCACTGTGGTTCGATGTGACACTCACCGGGCTTCAGTCACTCAACACGACAATTCCACTCGGCGGCACGAGTAACCATTTCCGGACGAAGGATTTACAGACCCTTCAGGGGTGGGACCCTTTTAATGTGACAGAGGATGCGGACCTTGGTATCAGGCTTTTCCAGCAAGGCTACAAGACTGCAATTATCGATTCAACGACGCTTGAGGAGGCAAACAGCGACCTCAAGAATTGGATTAGGCAGCGCTCACGCTGGATTAAGGGCTACATGCAGACCTACCTCGTGCACATGCGCGATACCTATACACTTGCGAGGAAAAGAGGCCACCACGCGTTAATTTTCCATCTCATTGTCGGTGGAAAAATCGCTTTTCTTCTGATCAATCCGTTTCTTTGGGTCGCGACCATATCATATTTCCTGCTCTACGCAGTCGTTGGTCCGACGATTGAATCGCTGTATCCGACAATTGTTTTTTACATGGCCGTTATCTCACTAGTGTTTGGGAATTTTCTTTTTCTTTACTACTACATGATCGGTGCGTATAAGAGGGGGCATTTCGGTTTGATCAAGTACGTTTTCTTCATCCCTCTTTATTGGCTGATGATCAGCATTGCAGGTGCGTATGCTTTGTACCAGCTTGTCTTCAAACCTCACTACTGGGAAAAAACGATCCACGGACTCCATCTGAAAAAAGAAGCAAAGGCTGTTGTCGCACAGGCAATCAAGGTACAGGAAGAAGAGCGTGAAGGTGTCATTTTCAGCTCACGGAAAGCAAACCGCCTAACCCGGCTCATAGGATCGTCACATGTCTTTACCGGATTTCTGCTTGTTTTTGTCTCAGGACTCGCAAATGTTATCAATTTTGCATTCAATACGTATATTTACAGGACGCTGACGCTTAGTGAATTCGGGCTTGTGAGTTTGGTCGGAGGGCTTCTCGCAATTGTGGGGATACCCTTTACTGCGCTTGGGGCGACTGTCTCACACCAGGTAGGCTTTCTTGACGGACGTGGGCAGGCCAATGCCACCAAGGCCGTGTGGAAAAAATTGAGAAAACACGTAGCCTTTCTTTCCCTTCTTGTCACGGCGTTGTGGTTTCTGGCACTCCCCTCACTTCTCTCCTACTTCCACTCAAGTGATGCGCTCGTTTTTGCCCTTTTCGGGAGTGTCTTTGTCTTCGGGTTTGCAGTATCGGTTGATCGGGGGTACCTGATGGGCAAACTCATGTTTGGTGCACTTTCGGTCGTGGCAATCATTGAGCCACTTGCCAAATTTGCATTCGCATACGGTGTGATACAGGAGGGTCTGTCGTCACTTTCATATGCGGCTATCCCTTTCTCTATTGTGATTTCGTCGATTTTTGCATGGGTTCTGGTCGGTATGACCAAAGGGAAAGAAAGCGCAGGAAGCGGCCACGTATTCCCGAAAAAGTTTTTCCTTCTTTCCTTTCTGACAGGGCTCTCAACGGTTTCATTCGTCGGTTTGGATATTGTCCTTGCAAACCACTATTTGACACCTGATGACGCCGGAAAATACGCGTTTGTTTCACTTGTCGGGAAAATTGTGTTTTTCCTAGGCACTCTTGCAAGCCAGTTCGTTATCCCCCTTGTCAGCAGGAATGAAGGCCAGAATAAGAGCTCAAAAAAAACTATGCAGCTTATCCTTCTTTCAACAACACTGTTGACGTTTATCGGGTTTATCGTGTTTGGCGTTTTGAGCCAATACACATTAACTCCATTTTTTGGTGAACGGGCAGCATTTGCCACGGAGTACTTACAGTTTTTCCTTTTCGCGATGATGTGTTTCTCAATGTCACGGGTGTTTGTCTTCTATTATCTGGCAAAGAGGATCTATACATTTCCTTTTGTCTCATTTCTCCTCAGTATTGTGCAGTTCGTGCTCGTCGCGCTTCACCACGCTACAATTGCCGATTTTGTGGCAGCGATGCTGGCTGTTGCGGGGTTGAACCTTATCTTCATGATCGGGTTGCATCTTGGAAACAACTATGTCCGGATGTTTGAGCGAAACCTTGCAGATTTCTTAGGCCTTTTCGGGACTGATGAAAAACAGGAGGCAGGAGCAGGGCTTAGGATTTTGTTCCTTAACTGGAGGGACACGAGACACAAATGGTCTGGGGGGGCTGAGGTCTACGCACATGAGATTGCAAGACGCCTCGTAAAAGAAGGCCACCACGTGACTGTTTTTTGCGGCAACGACAATGACAGTCCGAGAGACAGTGTCATAGACGGCGTCGTGATAAAACGTAGGGGTGGCACCTATCTTGTCTACGTGTGGGCGTTTCTCTACTACATCGCACATTACAGGAAGAATGTCGACATTGTCATCGATTGCGAGAACGGTATCCCCTTCTTCACGCCTTTATATGTGAGAAAACCGATTTTTCTCGTGATCCACCATATCCATCAGGAAGTATTCCGTGAACACCTGATGTTGCCGTTTGCCGTCATGGCGCAGTTTCTTGAGTCGGTACTCATGCCTCTTGTCTATAGGAACAGGCCGATCGTCACTGTGTCTGAGTCTTCAAAACTGGCAATTATACGGCTGAAGATTTCGAGGCCTAACGATATCCATATTGTGCACAACGGTCTCAACGGCGATATTTTCGGCAGGGACGAAAAAGCGCCGTTTCCTCTCTTCACGTATCTTGGGAGGTTGAAAGCATACAAAAATATCGATATTGGTATCCAGGCGTTCGCACAGGTTGTGAAAAACTACCCGAAAACCCGTCTTTATATAGTCGGATTCGGCGAACAAGGCAAGAAGCTCAAGGCGCTTGTGAAGAAACTGGATATAGAGAGAAGCGTCGTCTTTTTTGGAAAAGTCCCGGAGAAAGAGAAAGCGAAGATTCTCGCAAAAAGTTGGGTTGTTTTGCAGCCATCGATGATGGAGGGATGGGGTATCACGGTGATTGAGGCGAATGCATCAGGAACACCGGTCATTGCCTCAAATGTTAGCGGACTGAAAGATGCCGTGATTGACGGCAGTACCGGAGTACTTGTTTTCCCGAAGGATGCGAAACAGTTAGCAAAGGCTATGGAGGATTTTCTCGTTGATGAGCGCTACAGGACCTTACTCTCACGTCAGGCATATATCTGGTCCACACATTTTGACTGGGATGTCAGTGCTGAAAAGTTTATGCGTGTGTTACGTATGTATCATAAACCGAAAGAGTCATACGGATATAAAGGAGACGTCGCGGTAGCGTAAAAAGGCATGCCTATTTCCTCCAGTGAGGAAGTTGCATATAGTCTTATAGTACGATATAATAATGATATGAAAGCGCTAATATTTGCAGGAGGGTACGGAACCCGGATTAGTGAAGAGTCGGGTGTTCGGCCAAAGCCTATGGTTGAGATCGGCGGTAAGCCGATTCTCTGGCACGTGATGAAGACCTACTCTGCGTATGGTATCAATGACTTTGTTATTGCCTGCGGCTATAAATCAAACATAATAAAGGAATACTTCGCCAACTATTCACTGTACAATTCCGATGTCACGTTTGATATGAGCTCTAACTCTTCCCTCTTCCATAAAAATGGCGCTGAAGACTGGAAGGTAACACTTGTTGAGACGGGAGAAAACGCTAGTAAGAGCGAACGCCTTCTTGCTGTGAGAAAATATCTCGGGAATGAGACTTTTATGATGACTTATGGGGACGGAGTGAGTAATGTAAATATTGCGGACCTCCTCAATTTTCACAAAAAACAAAATGTTCTATTGACGGTTACTGCTGTCCAGCCTCCGGGACGGTTCGGAGGCTTTGTCTTAAGAGGAAAACAAACTAAAATAAAAGAGTTCCATGAGAAGCCGAAAGGTGACGGAGTTGATTCGGCATGGATTAACGGGGGTTATTTTGTTGTCGAACCTGAAGCAATAGATTACATCAAAGATCCCAAACAGGATTGGGAAGAGGATCCGATGCGTAGACTTGCGCAAGAAGGCCAGCTTGTAGCATTCAAGCATGTGGATTTTTGGCATCCGATGGACACGCTGAGGGATAAAAACGTGCTTGAGGCGATGTGGCAATCAGGCAAAGCGCCTTGGAAGGTTTGGTAATTATGAAAATACTCGTCACAGGATCGGAAGGATATATCGGCTCAATGCTTGTCCATGTCTTAGTTGACAAAGGGCATGACGTGTGCGGGCTTGATACCGGGTTTTATAAAGAAGCAATGCTCTATGACAACGGGCGAAAGCCTGTTACTACGATTGTGAAAGATATCCGGGATATCAAGGCATCTGACCTGAAGGGATTTGATGCAATTGTTCATTTGGCTGAGCTTTCAAATGACCCTCTGGGACAGACGGATCCCGATTTGACATTTGCCATAAACCACAAAGGGACTGCGCGTCTCGTGAAACTTGCAAAAAAAGCCGGCGTCAAGAGATTTATTTATGCATCATCCTGTAGCGTGTACGGTGCAAGTGATGAGATCAGGACTGAAACGTCAGTCCCGAACCCTCTCACCGCCTATGCGAAATGCAAAGTACTCAATGAGAAGTTCCTCATACAAGAAGCAACTGACACATTTACTCCTGTCATTCTCCGTTTTGCAACCGTGTACGGTTTGTCTCCCCGCCTGAGATTCGATCTCGTCGTCAATAACTTGGCAGGACTTGCCTTTACGACCGGGGAGATAAAAATGGACAGTGACGGGACGCCCTGGAGGCCACTTACCCATGTTCTTGATATCGCAGAGGCTGTCGCGTGTGCACTTGTGGCACCAAAAGAAATAGTGAGTAAGGAGATCTTCAATGTCGGAAATGAGACATCAAATTACCAGATCAAAGACATTGCAAACATTATAAAAACTGTGTTTCCTGAGGCAACAGTCTCCTTAAACCCAAACGGTGCTGACAAGAGAAACTATAAAGTCGATTTCACGAAAATCAACTCCCGTCTACCGGGGTTTTCCTGCACGAGGACTATCGCCTTTGGGGCAAAAGAGTTAAAAGATGCATTTGAAAAGGCAAAACTTACCAACAAAGATTTTACATCACGGTTTTATACAAGGCTGAAGCAGATCTTTTTCCTGCAAAAAACCGGAAAGCTTGATAAGGAGCTTTATTGGATATGATAGATCTCACAATATTCCGTTGCAGGTTTTGCAACAATAAACTTACGCACACTGTGATGGATTTGGGTACATCACCTGTTGCAAATAATTTGGTGAAACCTGAGGAGGTTTCGCTGGCTGAGCCTTTTTATATCCTGAAGGTTTTCGTTTGCGAGAAATGCTGGCTTGTCCAGGCTCCGAATCTTCACGCACAGGATGAAATTTTTACCAATGAGTACACGTACTTTTCTTCGTATTCATCTAGTTGGTTGAAGCATGCAAGTGAGTATGTCTCTATGATGGTAAAAAGGTTTGGCCTTTCCTCATCCTCACAGGTCATCGAACTGGCAAGTAACGACGGGTATCTGTTGCAGTATTTCAAAGAAAAAGGAATAAACGTACTTGGGGTGGACCCATGTAAAAACGTCGCCGCAGTGGCAATTGAAAAAGGGATTCCGACAATAACCCAGTTTTTCGGCACAAAACTCGCTTCGCAGATGGTTAATAATGGGCAGACAGCAGATCTTATCGTTGCCACTAATGTGATCGCGCACGTCCCCGATATCAATGATTTTGTCAGGGGAATGAAGACGATTTTGAAGCCGGGCGGTGTGTTTACGTGTGAAGTAGCACATCTTTTAAAGCTGATGAAATATAACCAGTTCGATACTGTCTATCATGAGCACTATTCGTATTACTCATTCATCGCACTCAAGACCATATTTGAGTATCACGGTTTCGTACTTTTTGATGTAGAAGAGCTGAAAACCCACGGTGGGTCGCTTCGGATATTCGGAAAACATAGTGAAAACAGAGAGATAGCAGTCAGCGGAAATGTCGAGGACCTTCTCAACAAAGAAAATGAAATGGGCCTTGGCACCCTTAAAGCATACGATGATTTTCAGGAACGTGTGAGGAAAGTAAAACGTGACACGCTGAAGTTTCTGATCGCCGAGAAAGAAAAAGGAAAAACGATTGTCGGCTACGGTGCACCGGCAAAAGGGATCACGTTTGTCAATTATTGCGGTATCAAAACTGATTTTCTTGATTATACGGTCGATGCGAGTCCCCATAAACAGGACCGTTTTTTGCCGGGTGTGCGGATTCCAATCTATGCTCCCGAAAAGATCGCTGAAACTAAACCCGACTACGTCATGATTCTGCCTTGGAATCTGCGTCAGGAGATTAGTGAAAAGATGAGTTCCATCAGGGAGTGGGGCGGAAAATTTGTCACAGCCATTCCCTCCGTTGAGGTGTTTTAACTATGAAATTTACAAAATTAACAGTTGACGGTACATACATTATTGATTTAGAGAAACGCGGGGACGAGCGTGGTTCACTCACGAGGATTTGGTGTGAAAAAGAATTTGCCGAAAACGGTATCTTCGCTACGCTGCGACAGGGATACTCCTCAACGACCAAGCACAAAGGCACAATCCGCGGTATCCATTGCCAGGTTGCACCGGCAGCTGAGGACAAATTGACACGGGTAGTGAAAGGAAAAATTTTCGAAGTGATTGTTGATCTTCGGAAGGACTCACCTACTTTCATGAAGTGGGAGGGAGTAACACTATCAGCTGAAGATGACAAAATGATGTTTATTCCATCTGGTGTTGCACACGGCTTTTTGACGCTCACCGATGACGTCGTGTTTGAGAATATGTCCTCACAGCCGTTTACCCCGGAATACGAAAAAGGCATACGCTATAACGACCCGGCATTTAACATATCCTGGCCGATCCCGGTTAAGCATGCTTCTCAAAAGGATACATCATGGCAGGATTATCAGCCTGAAGGAAAAGCACATATACAGGAGGTACCACGATGAGTCTTCGAAAAAAAATAGGAGAAAAAGTATTTCAAGACAGGGTGACACAAGTTGCTACGCAGATTTGTTCATTTGTTGGATCGGACGAGAAGGTTCTTGATCTGGGCGCGGGAACATGTCTTTTCACGAAACTTTTGAAAGAAAGAGGCTACCGTGTCACACCTGTAGATATACAAAACAGAAGTTACTACAAACATATTTCATCCTTAGTCTATGATGGGGAACATCTCCCGTTCAAAAGCGGCAAATTTGATACGTGTCTTCTCATTGCGGTACTCCATCATACACCTGATCCTGAAGTTGTCCTTAAGGAAGCGATGCGCGTGTCAAACCGCCTCGTCATTCTGGAAGAGACGACAACAAATATTTTTCAGCGCTATTACACCTACATTGTTGACAGCTTTTTCAATAAGGATTTGGCAGCACCGCATACAAACAAAACTGATGAGGAATGGAGAAAGTTGTTTAAGAGACTTGGACTGAAACTTGTCAAAACGACGTCTAAAAATAACTGGTTATTTATTCACAACCCGATGTATTTTTTGGAAAGGAGTAAGTATGCCCGCAATTGACGTGCTGCTACAGCAAAGGGAAAAAGACGGAAACCCTATAAGGGTAGGGATCGTCGGTGCCGGATTTGCCGCTCGTGGATTTGCGCTGCAGGTCCTGACCGCACTGCCGGGGATGCGGCTTGTGGCTATTGCAAACAGGACACTCTCTTATGGAAGGATGGCGTATGAAGATGCGGGTATTTCAAACTTTGTTCAGGTAGGTACGAAAGAAGAATTCGCCAAAGCCGCATTTGAGAAGAAATATATTTTGACAAACAACCCTTTCCTTCTCACTGACAGCGGTGACATAGACGTTATTGTTGAGATAACAGGAACTGTTGAATACGGAGCGAGGGTTGTACTTCGTGCGATCGAAAACGGAAAACACGTTGTCCATGTCAACGCCGAGCTTGATGGTACGCTTGGCCCAATCCTCAAACATTACGCTGACAAACAGGGCGTTATATATACACAGGCTGATGGAGACCAGCCGGCAGTACTCATGAATTTGTTTCGTGAAGTGCAGATGCTTGGCTTCAAACCGGTGCTCGTCGGGAATATCAAAAGCCTTCTTGATCCCTACCGAACACCTGACACGCAGAAAAAGTGGGCGGAGGAGCATTTCCAGAGGCCGAAAATGGTGACTTCTTTTGCTGATGGCACGAAGATCTCATACGAAATGGTCACTATCGCAAATGGCGTCGGGTTCCCTGTCGGGAAAAGGGGCATGTACGGACCGTCTTGTAAACACGTTGATGAAGCACATACGCTCTTTAATGTCGACGAGCTGACAAAAACCGGCCTCACCGATTATATCCTCGGTGCTGAGCCGAGTTTCGGAGTCTTTGTCCTTGCGACAAACGATCAGCCAACAAGAGCAAGGTACATGAATGTCTACAAAATGGGAGACGGACCTCTCTACACATTCTACCGTGCTTTTCATCTTGGGCCTCTCGAAGCGCCTCAGTCAGTCGCACGAGCCGTTTTGCTACATGACGTCACGCTTGCTCCTAAGTATGGAATCGTGTGCGAAGTTATCACACTTGCCAAAAAGAACCTGAAAAAAGGCGACGTGCTTGACGGTATCGGAGGGTTTGCGACATACGGGATGATTGAGAATTTCAAAACTGCTAGGAGAGAAAATCTACTTCCCATGGGCTTATCTGATTTGGCGATTGTGAAACGTGACATCGCGAAAGATGAAGCAATTACGTTTGACGACGTAGACTTGCTGGAAGACAGCGTAGCAGTACGCTTATGGAAAGAGCAGCTAGTACTTTTTGGAGGAGGAAAATAAAGCAATGAAAGTATGTTTTTTCGGTACGTTCGATAAACAATATTCGTCAAACAAAATAATTTTAGACGGACTTCATTCAGCCGGTGTAGAAGTGTTGGAAATAAATGTAAATACAAGGATAACAAGCCTGAATAAACCAAAAGATTTAGGTCTATCCGTTTTGCTCCAAAGAGTCATTAATAAATTCAAGCTTATTCCTTTGGTTGTTGCTCATTACAAGAGAATTAAGACCTGTGATGTTATTTTTGTCGGATATCCTGGTCATTTCGATCTTATCTTTGCAATTATTCTCTCAAAAATGGTGAAAGCGAAACTTGTGTTTTATCCCTTAATTATTCTCTATATCACTTTTACCGAGGACATAAAGTTATTAGCTAAACATTCATTGAGGGCAAAAATTTTAAAAATATTTGAAAAAATCATTTACTCGTTTCCGGAAATCATTCTTGCCGATATCCCCTTTCAGAAAAGTGTATTCCAAAAATTATTTAACATTACTGAAGACAAAATTAAAAATCTACCTATCGGAGCGGATAAGGAGATCTATCAATATGCAAAGCAAAAGAAACATACCTCGTTTAATGTCGTGTATTACGGGCTCTATAGTCCGATCCACGGAGTCGAGCATATTATTAAAGCAGGCGACATATTAAAAAATTATTCTGATATAAAATTTATCATGGTCGGACGTGGGCAAACGTATGATGAAAGCCTCAAGCTTGCGACAGATCTGAAATTAAAAAACGTTACATTTTATAACAACAAATCTGAAAAAGATTCTCTGGATATTCTCCGTTCTGCAGATGCGTTTTTAGGATTTATCGGTGAAAGCCCGACAATTCACCGGGTATTGCCAAACAAAGTGTATCAGGGTTTGGCTCTTGGCCGGACGGTCATCAGCGCAGACAGTGCTGCGACAAGAGCTGTTTTTACCGATCGGGAAAATGTCTATCTTTGTACACCGGCAAGTTCGGAAAGTCTTGCGGAGGCGATACTGGCGCTCAGGAATAATCCGGAGTTGAATGCCCGGATTGCCGAAAACGGATACAAGTTATTTCTAGAAAAATATAGCCCTCTGGCAATCGGTACGCAGCTTAAAACAATCTTTCAGGGAGTTCTGGGTCAGCAAGAACACGTTGAAAATTTCCCTTCATTAACGATCGGTATACCGACATATGAAGCAAAACTCAGTTTGGTCAAAGCTCTGCATTCGATTTACCGCCAGAAATATTTTGACTACGTTAAAAAAATATTGCTTGTTGTTGACGGCAACTCAATCGAAAAATCAATACTGAAGAGCATCAGAAACGAGAAACTGGAAATTGTCTACAAAAAGAAGAGAGCTGGTCAGTCCACAAGAATTAATGATATTTTTTCACTCGCTGATACAGATTATCTGTTCTTAACAAACGACGATGTCGTTCTCGAAGATAATTGCCTGAAAAGTATTTTTGCATCAATTTCAAACAGTAACAAAGGACTGTTTTCATGTAATGTCAGGCCGGTAAAAAATAAAAGTTTTTTCCAGAAGGTTATTCGTGTCGGATTTGTCATAAATTATGAGATTGCCCAAAGCTGGAATAAAGGTGATAACTATCTTACCTGCAACGGCCGCGGTGTTGTGCTCGCAAAAAAATTGTATAAAAAAATAGTTGTTCCGACTACGATCTGGAATAATGACGCGTTCTTGTTTTTTGCCAATCGGATGAATGGGTATTCATCAGCTACTATTCCGGATGCAATAGTCCGCTACATGCTCCCCTCAAGTATACATGAACACATCAAACAAAGTAGTAAATTTTTGCATTCTTTTCATGAAAATAAGCAATACT
>JAUYMJ010000072.1 GCA_030698775.1 bacterium | reverse complement strand
GGTCAAAATATTTATAAGAAATTTTAAAATCGTAACTGAGCATATTGGTGAAGGGATGAAGTTCGGTTATATAAAATATGCCTCCTTTTTTGAGAAAATGATTTACAAGTTTTGCCCATTTTTTAAGGTCTGAGATCCAGCAGAGTACGCCGTAAGACATAAAGATGATGTCAAATTTTTTTGTCAGGACTTTTGGGAGTTTATACATATCAGAGCAAATGAATGTAGCGGGAATCGAAAGCTCTTTACGTAATTTGTTTGCCAGCTCTATTGAGTCATCCGAAAAATCTACACCGGTAACAATCGCACCTTCCCTCGCCCATGAGAGCGTATCCATGCCGAAGTGGCACATCAGATGCAGAAGCGATTTTCCTTTGACACTTCCTAATTCTGCAAGCTCAATTGATTGGAGACTTGTTTTGCCTTTTTTAAAATTCGTGAGGTCGTAGAGTTTGGAATTTGCGTGGACCTTCGTGACATCATTCCACCATTTTTTATTTATTTTCAAATAATCCTTCACTGAAAAAAGTATAACAGAATAGTTTTTGCCTATGTCAACAAGGAAATTTGAGATGTATTAATTGAGAGTCTTTGCAACCTTGCGGATAATCTGTAAATACCGTTTGTTCCCTATATCATGGTCCGCACCTGTGATCTGGAGTAAATATTTTTTTGTTGATACGATTTGTTCAAATGTTTTTATGACCCTCCGGATAAGCGTGCGTTCTTCATCAGCACCATAGAGCATGAGGATACTGTCTGCTTTAATTTGCTTGGCAAGTGTTCCGGAGTGCAGTTTTGAAAAATCACGGTAGAGATGTTTCTTCATTGACGACCTTCTCCGATTTTTCCCCGACATATCTTCTTTAAAATATGGGGACAACGAACAAAGGATGAGTCCTGAGAGGTCTGTCTTTGTTGACGTGAGAAACGCAATCATGGCGCCAAACGAAAACCCGAGGAGATATTTTTTCTTCGCATTAATCTTCTGTAACTCCTGCAAAAGAAACTCTGCACTTTGTGAAATGGTCATTTTCTTCCAGGGAATAGTGATGAGGATTGGAAAAAAGCCTTCGTTTCTGAGGATAGTTGCGAGGTCTTTGTAGGAGCTGTCTGTAGGAAGCTGTTTAAACCCGGGGATGATGAATATCGCTTTCTCCTCAATCACCCGCGGATTATACCAATGTACACTCTAAAAGATCAAATATGAATAAAATCAGTGTTCAATAGATAAAATATATTCCTCCTCTGTTATCAGAGCCTATTGCTCTTTCAAGGTGACTCATGGCCTTGTCATCAGATAATTTATATGCTGAAGGACTATAATGCAATAGTGGCAAATATAAAAACGAATACAATTTTCTCAAAAATCCCACCAAACCCCTCAGGAGAGGCTGAAAGAGCAATCGAAAACAGAAAATTAAACTATTGGCTTGAGAAACTTCATATACAAGGAGAAAAGGTGAGAAAAGATGATAATCGAAGAGAAGAGCAAACGAAAGTCGACGAGACCATACAGGCATTAAATGATCAACCCGTAGGTAAAAAAGCTCAAACACTCACCCAATCAGGAATTAACGAACACACAAAAAATATAGCAACTAAAAAACAGGACGACATAGGAATGGTGAATGATCTAGTAAAGAAATCGAATAGGATCATTATTAGTATTTCGTCTCAGTTCCCATGGGATCTGTTTCCCAGCACGATAGACGTTGAAGAAAGTCGAGTTACTTTCAAATTTAACCAATTTCTATCCTCACAGTCCCATAGTGTCGATCTCAAGGACATTTCCAATGTTTTTATAGAAACTTCTATGTTATTTGCTTCGTTACAAGTCGTTTCCCGCACCTTTGTACAAAATGATATTAAGATAGGAAATCTAAATAAAACTGAAGCAAAGAAAGTACAAGGAATTATCGAGGGCCTTCGAACATTTGCAGAACACGACATCAATACATCCAATTACGAAATTGATGAGCTCATCGCAAAGCTAGGAGAACTCAACACAAGTGATATTACACCTTAGATCGTCTCACCACTCCCTGAAGTTGAATGCTTAGTCTACCTTTGCTGCCGGACTTGGATTCGGACCAAGATGAGCGGATTCAGAGTCCGCTATCCTACCATTAGATGATCCGGCAATACTCAGCTATTGTACTAAAATCACGGCTGAATTACCATTTCGCACTTCTCCATCTGATATAATTACAGCATAACTCATGCTTAAAAAATCACAACTCGCCAGTAGATGCCCTGCTGTAACCGAAGCATTAACTGCAAAAGAAAAAGGGCTTCTTATGGAATGGGTAAAAGCGTATTTAGAAAAAGAAGGGAATCGTGGTCTACTTGATGCTCTCTCGCAAAACCGTACAGATTATATTGACCTCGTAGAATTTCCTTTATCGTTATTGAAAAAGATTGACGGACCAGAGGAGATACCAAATAGGCAACCCCTCGATGTATGGGAAACAAGGGTATCAATATTGGAAACAAATATAGGAAATGGCGAATTCCCCCCACCTCTCATAGTTACAGATTTCTGGAAACCGCTTGAGATTGTTGACGGAAATCATCGTCATGAAGCACTAATTAGAAACGGAATCGACGCATACTGGACAATATTTATATTTTGTAATCACGAAAGTAAAGAGCTGCTTAGCGAGCTCGGTAAATTCGGTGCAAAGCAAGTTAGTTGTGGAACATGAACATTTTTTGTCTTATACTTTAACCTATGAGGATCACACATATTGTCAGTGATGTCGGTGGCGTCATCGTGCTGGATGGTGGCCATAAAAAACGAGCACTCTGGGAAAAAAAATTACGATTGGAGCCAGGACAACTATTTCGGGAAGTATATATAAACTCCCAAGCAGAAAAAGCTACGATTGGAGAAGTAACAAGCAGTGATGTCTGGATAAATATTCAGAAAAAATTTACATTATCAAAAGAAGAGTTGGATGAGATAATTGTTGATTTTTATTCAGAAGACAAAGTAAACACTGAGCTTTATACATTTATCCAATCACTCCGTGGGCAATACAAGACTGCTCTTTTGAGTAATGCGTGGTTAAACGCGAGGGAGATATATACAACTAGATACCACCTCGATGAAATTTTTGACATCATGATTATCTCTGCCGAGGTTGGAATGATGAAACCGAGTGAGGACTTTTTTTTATATGCCTTAAATCTACTCGGTGCAACCCCGAAGGAAACACTTTATATTGATGATACGGAAGAGAATATTAATGCTGCAAAAACACTCGGAATCCAAACGGTACGCTTTACCTCAACTAAAAATACAATCACAGAAATAAACCAATATCTCTCGCGAGTTAGCTCCTCTGTCCTCTTATAAGCTGCAAGTGATATCCCTCAAAGAGAAAACAAATTGCCATAATATTTTTCCAAACTATACGGAAATATCTTACGAGACAGGGAATTACAGGATATTTCCGAATAGCATTCTATTTCATAAAGTAAGCATAGACATCTCGAGACAGCGCGGAGATGCGTTCGACTGCGGACAGCGGGGCAGACGAATCTGACAGCACGACGATGATATAGTCTCCCATCGGCGTATACACGATGCCTGCATCATGGGAGATCGTATCAAGCTCCCCGGTTTTATGAGCTACGACGGTACCCTCCGGAAGTAACTTCGGCAGTTTTCCGTTGAGCCTCTGGCGCTTCAAAAGTGATAGCATATCGTCAGTTGACTCCGGATCCGCAAGTTTCCCCGTATAAAGTTTCTCAAAAAACAACCCTATATCGGAAGCGGTCGTGACAGGACTCTCCCCACTTCCTCCAACTTTTGATTCCGCAAAACCGTTTCGCGTCAGATACGATGCAATCGTCGAAAGCCGAAGTTTCCATGCAAGAAGAAGGCCGGAGTAGTTGTCGGATATTGTGATCATCCTCTCGAGTGAATCTCCGACTGTTTGCTCAATAGTCCCTTCTGTGAGCTCTGCTGATTCTGATGCGATCTGAAATTTTTCGTTCAGGACTTCCACATCTTCTTTCAGCTTTGTATCCATAGTGAGCCTGCCTGATGTGACCTGCTCAAACACCTCCCCCATCACCCAGAGTTTATACAAACTCGCCGAGTCAAAAACATGATGTTCGTTATATACATACAGTTCACCCGTTTTCAGGTTCTTTATGTACACTGCAAAATCACCCTTTGCACCGTTCAGGTCGTTTTGGACAACGCTCGCTAGGGAATCACGAACCAAAGGGTCAGACGATTTGGTAACAGGAATAATCGTTTTGAGACCTTGGGTCTTTGAGAAAAGCACCCGAAGTCCACTCAGCGTCAGCCAGAGTAAAAGCGCTACCACAAGCAAAAAAAATAGTACCCGCCTTCCCTTACCTCCGCGGGACCTCATCCTTCTTTGTATGGCATAATCGTTCATAGATCAGGAAAAGCTGGGGATTCCCGTATGGACAGGAGTATACTATAAAGGCATGTCGACAAAAACATTGGTCTGGCTTGGTGTCATCATAGGGTCTGTCATGGGACAGTTTGTGCCTACGCTTTTCGGGATTTCATTCCTCTCCGCCTGGGCGATTGTAGGGAGCGGCATCGGTGGCATCCTGGGGATTATCATCGGTATCAAAATCGGGAACCGGATAAACTGACCTCAGGAAAAAACGTGAGGGAAAAAGATAATCAAACCCACGATAACCGACCCTACCGCACTTGTCAGAACCATTGCCGATGAGACATCTTTTGCAAATTTTGCATCCATTCTATGTTCAGTCGTGATGAGGTCTACCATTTTCTCAACTGCGGTGTTCATCAGCTCGCACGAAATCACTAGAACCATCATTGCGACAAGGATGCCCGTCTCTAGAAAAGATAAATTGAAATAAAATGAAGCGGCTAGGACAAGAAGTGCTACGAGGAGATGGATCCTGATATTCTGGTCGTTTTTCAGGGCAAATTGCCAACCGTAAAAAGCGTAGGTAAATGAGCCTTTCAATTTCTCTATTTTGACCATATCATCGCCATATTTCAACTCCGGCGTATAAAAGTAATGTTAACACAATTCCCAAGACACATCCAACGACAGCTTCGGGAACCGTATGGCGCTTCGTTTTGACCCGCGACCACGCCACAACAGGAATCATCAAAAGCCAGAATCCATGAATACCCCCGTAGAGAAGTGACAACACGGTAAAGAAAGCTGCGATACCTGCGACGTGCATACTCGCCTTGATCCGTTGGTTCACAAGTCCCAAAACAATAATACTCCCAAGCATTCCCCCAACCGCAACGTACAATCCGATAGGGCCATGCAAAACAAATAAGCTCCCGAGGTAGAGAAGTGATACAAACATGACAAAGGCGAAAAAAAGCGGTCTCTGCTCACGGTGTGAGACATCGATATCGGAAAACGCATGACGCCGGACTTCATAGAGTACAAACAACCCGACCATGACGATAAACAGCATCGAAAAAATCATCCACTTAAATGCATAGAGCGTATTGTTGGTTTCGTGGTAGACAAGCAGAAACGGTATCGGCAATGCGATAAAAAAAGGATTGGAAAAAAACGAAATAATTTGGGCAATAACAGACATATCAGACGTAGCGTTCTAAGCGCTTTAAGGACGCATCTTTTCCAAGATACACCATAAACTGGGGAAGCGGCAAACCCTGGGGTTTGCCAGTAAGGAGAATATAGGCAATACGCATTGAAACCCCGCGCTCTTTAGAAAATGTTTTGAGATGTTTAAGAATAACGTCTTCATTCCACATCCCACTCCCTATGCCAGATAGCAGAACCGTGAGTGCTTTCGCCGACGCAACCTGCTCGCTTTCAAAATGCTCCTCTTTTTGGGGTGATGCGACCAAATCCTTAAATTCCCTCAGTGTTTTGATTCGGGACTTTGCAAGATCCAAAAGCGAGAACAATTTCTTACTGTTTGTATCATTGAGCAGTGCATGTACTTCTTCATCATTCCTATAAAATTGCCGCAACCTTTCAATCAATTGTTCAGTCGTCAATACATCCCTGATATAGACACCGTTCATCCATTCAAGTTTCTGGATATCAAATATCGGGCCTGCCGGATGGACATCTTTCAAGTCAAACCGTTTGATAAATTCACTTATCGGAAAAATTTCTTTCTGCTCAGGATGGCTCCACCCCATAAGTGATAGATAGTTGAGGACTGCTTCAGGCAAAAATCCCTGTTCCAGATACCATGACGCCCACACAGGATTTTTACGCTTTGAGAGCTTGGACCTATCCGGATTTCGAAGGATGGGAAGATGGGCAAAAACAGGAAGTTCCCAGCCGAATGACTCGTAAAGAAGGACGTGTTTTGGTGTTGAGGAAATCCACTCTTCTGCCCTAATAATATGGCTAATCTCCATGAGATGGTCATCGACGACAACCCCGAGATGATAGGTCGGGTAACCGTCTGATTTGAGAAGTACCTGGTCATCAACTTCATTTGAATCAAAACTGATCTCTCCCCGGATTACGTCCTGAAACGACATCTTCTTATCCGGAAGCACATTAAGCCGTATCACATACGCTTCATTCTTGGCAATCCGTTCCTTAGCAGCTTTGACCTCATGCAGGCAGTGCTTGTCGTACCGAGGGGTCTTTTTCATAGCCATCTGCTCTTCACGAAGCGCCTCAAGACGCTCTTTCGTACAGAAGCAGTAGTACGCCGCTCCTTTCTCAACCAATTCCAGGGCGTATTTTTTGTAGAGTGGTAAACGGTCAGATTGCCGGTACGGTGCAAACGGACCACCTATATCAGGCCCCTCATCATAGAGAATGCCGAATGATTTCAGTGAAGAAAGGATCTTTTCCTGGGCACCCTCACGGATTCGTTGCCTGTCGGTATCCTCTATACGGATGATAAATTTTCCCTTGTGTTTTTTGGCAAACGCAAAATTGATAAGCGCCGTATAGAGATTGCCGATGTGGATATCGTCTCCTGTCGGGGAAGGGGCGATGCGGGTGCGTACCTGTGTCATGTAGTGGCCTACTTCGTTTCGGCTCCTTGCATTCTACCTCAAAGCTTTTTTATACTCAAGGTAGCCGCTATTTTGCCTTTTATGCCAACACTTCACAATGTCACCGATACGACAAAAGCTATCCTTAAATGGGGAGTAATTCTGGGTGTGAGTGCGATTTGTATTCTCCTCCTGTATCGTGGGGCGCTCATCGTGAAAGAAATGTACTTCCCCACTCCAAGAATCCCACCGACGGTACTTTTTGGAAAGCTACCTTTAATCTCATTTCCGGTTGCGACAACAAAAAAGAACCTCTCATATACGATAGATACTGTTGATGGAAAACTCCCGGTATTTCTCGACGAAGGAAAAAAACTTCGCGACAGAATGAAAGTGTACAAAATTTCACACAGCACATTAACCCTCCTGGATTTGCAGATCGTCAGAAACTCTGCGCACGGGGCTGGATTTGGGGGAAACGGCCTTCGTATCTCCGGAGATACCTATCGGTTTGTGCGCCGTGACCTTCTGCAAAAAACCCTTGATATCGATATAGTCGAGAAGAATTTCAACATCACATCCAAATTCCCCTTCAACGAAGAAGTCCTCGCAGCAGCCAACCTTCCCGACCAACTGAATGCCGTGAAGGCAACGACAGCTTTTTTACAGAAGATCAATGCGTTTCCACAAGACATTGACCCATTAAAAACGAAAGCGCAGTTACTGAAGCTGAAAAACGGCATTGTCTTCAGTGCTGAAAATCTCAATGATGCGCAACTGCTAAGGATTGATTATTTCCAAAAAAATCTTGAAACTTTCCCGATTTATTACCCAAAGGGGATCTACTCAACCATGAATTTTCTTGTTGCGTCAGGACCAAAAGAATCACTCCCCATCGTCCAAAGTGATTTTTTCCACCAGACCATCACCCAACAAACGGCTACCTATCCGATAAAACCTATTGCATCAGCATACCAGGAGCTGGTAGACGGAAAAGGGTACATCGCTTCGAATTTCGTGAAGGGTAACACGATTAAAATTCTCGATATTTATCTGGGATACTTTGCTTCAGACGAAACGCAAGATTTTCTCATGCCGATTTACGTTTTCAAAGGCCGTGAAGACGAATTCTACGCATATGTCCCGGCCATCGCTGATGACTGGATCGGAACCCCTGGGCAATCCGCCTCTCCATCTATTAGCAAATAATGTCAGTTTGGCGTAAATGAGATGATGTTGTTGGAGACAATATTCAGAAGGCTCTGCGTATCCCCAAACCGATCGGTGCTTTGCATGACAACGATGATAAACATTCTTCCGTCTTCTTTTTTCGCTGTGGTAAGCACTTCGCCTGCTCCGCTTGTCTGACCCGTCTTTATTCCGATAACACCACTTGTTCCCAAAAGTTTATTAATATTGACGACGTCGTAGACATTCCCTGACTCACTTGAAAATACTTTCTCTTTTGTCCCGACAATACCGGCGAGGATAGGTTGCTTCATCGCCTCGGAGCATAACCTGGCGAGGTCAACAACAGTCATAAAACTTCCGTCATCCTCAAGCCCAGCCGGATCTGCAAAATGTGAGTTCTCCAAATGGAATTGCTTGGCCTTTTCGTTCATCTTTGCGACAAACGCCTCTATACCTCCCGGATAGTTCTCCGCGATTGTGTAGGCGGCATCATTTCCCGAAGGTAGTAACATCGCATAGAGCATGTCTGAGAATGCGATCCTTTCACCCCTCGGAAATCCGACGACTGTCCCTTCATAATGGTCACTCTGGACTGTCAGGATATCCTGGGGCTTAAAATAGTCAAGTGCGACGAGTGCTGTCATAATCTTCGCAGTTGAAGCTGTTGAGAGACGAAGTGTAGGGTTTTTCACATACATAAGTCGTTTTGATTCATCATCCATTATGATGGCTGCTTTTGCACTAAGATACGGCTCATAAAAAAAACGGAACATCGGGTATGAGTGGACGGGAACCGACTGGATATGTAAGGGCAGAGAATATCTTGTGATCTTTTCCCGAAGGAAGAAATCGGCCGCAATCAGGCCGCCTAGGATGATTGTGAGGAAGTAAGGAATGAAGAAGAGGAAAACGTTAGCTTTTTTGTTGTTTGGTTTTTCTTGCGTCTTCTTTATCATGATGTGCTAGCCGTACATCGACCCTTTCCATATCACGCGGGAAGAGCGATGCCTCCCTCACGTTTTGTAGTTCGAGTAGTTTCATTGTAAGCCTTTCGAGGCCAAATGAAAATCCACCTTCCGGAGGCATACCGTATTGAAACGCCATAAGGTACAACGAAAAATTATCCGGGTCGACACCTTTTGCTTTCATTGCCGAAACGAGCTTCTCATGTTCGTGAATCCGCTGGCTTCCGCTGAGAATTTCAAGGCCGCGAAAAAGAAGATCATATGACAAACTATACTCCGGATCCTTCGGGTCGGGCATAGTGTAAAATGCCCGTTTTTTTGTCGGGAAATGTGTAATCGTCACGAAATCAGATCCTTTTTCTTCTTTTGCCCATTGGCAAATCTCTTTCTCATCTTCGGGGTTCAAATCCGGTTCACGCGAAAGATCCCGTCCGGTACGTTTTGTGACGATAGCCTGCGCTTCACGAAGGGTGAGGCGCGGTACACGGTTTGAAACAAGAGGAGCCTCAACACCAAACTGCTTGAGTATCTGCGGGTAACGCTTTGCGACGTTACGTATCATCCCCGTTCCCACAAATTCGAGTGCATCAAGAAGTTCATCGAAACGCTCAATAAATGCGATCTCGATATCCATTTGTGTTGCCTCTGAGATATGCCTTGTTGTGACGGAAGGCTCAGCCCGGTATGCTTTGGCAATTGTATACACCCGCTCGAGCACTCCGACCATCATCTGCTTGTAAAGTTGCGGACTCTGGGTAAGAAATGCTTTATGGCCATAATAATCTATCTCAAATACCTCGGCACCTCCCTCAGTCGCGCCGGCCGCAATAGTCGGAACGAAAATTTCTGTACAATCAAGTTCCTGTGCATGTTTCCGGAATTCATCCGCAAGCGCTGCCTGGACAATAAAAATATTTGCTACCTTCTGGTGCTTGAGGGTAAGTGACCTATAATCAAGGAGAGTCGGTAACTCGACATGAAGTTCCTTCCCGCCCATATCAAAAGGCATTTCTGAAGCGGCATGTAACACCACTATATCTGTTACTTCAAGCTCCAAATCCCCAAATGCAACGTCCCGGTTTATGTATTTCTCCCCGCGTTTTTTTACGATGCCTGACACACCGACGACGTCTTGGGAATGGAGGGAGGCAACTTTCTTTGCAAGCTCAGGTGTGAATGCCCCAATCTGCAGAAGTCCCGAGCGGTCCCGAAGGTCAAAAAATGCAATTTTCCCGTGTGCCCGAACAGTCTGTACCCAGCCCGCAAGCATGACCTCTTTACCAATTTCGTTCGGGCAGTTCCGAACCAATACGCGTTTCTGAAACTTCATAACAGCTTTATTCTAGCAGCTCAACAATGTAACAATCTAGCAATGAAACAATGGTGCCTATTGTATCCTCAATTCCCTTACTTGACAAGCTGCCTTTTTTCTTCTAAAATTTAGGTATTATAGTAATTATGTGCACTCTTCTTTCAAAAATGAATCTCCACTTCTTCCGCTTTACGTAGCGGGAGCAAGGTGTGGATAGAAACCAAACCAATCTCCCAAATAGAATAAAAGGGAGATTTTTTATTGATATGGGAACAGCAAAAGAATTTTTTGAGAAACAAAGGGGAATTAGCTCAAAAAAGCTAGAGCCGGGGACTGACTCTTATGACCCAAGAGATGTTGCTGGAGAGGCTGCTTTCGATATTCCTGAGGCAATAACTGATGCACTCCAAGAAGCAGAGATTAGAATCGATAACTCAGCGGGGAACTTAGTCCTTCAAGCTGTCCGATCGGGTATATGTCCAGGAGATGTTCTAAGAGATATCTTCAATTCTCTAGCCGATCATTCTCCTGAACCAATACCAGGACAACTACTGCCAGGTGAGGTACTTGTTGACCTTTCTACAAGAATTAAGCAGACTTCTACTCGAATTGATACTCCTAGCATACCTAAATCTCCAATAGTTGGCCATCCTCCGACCTTGGATCCATCGGCTTTTATATCACGAGATCTTCCTGTTACGAGAGAAGACTTTTCCTGTTTTATGCCGCCTTCATCCAACCAGCCCGATGGTAGTATTATGCATAAAAAACGACCAGAACAACCAATTCCTGAGGTGATTTAATAGTTTAAGTCTTTAAGTTTCAACTGAAGACTTTTTCTTCCATTCCACTGATTCTCGTCAACCGTGTAAGCAACGTCGATTTCCGTCCCCACCTTTATCTCCCCGACCCGCTCCCCCATACCAAACCCTACCGCTTCAATTTCGTATTTGGTATCTGGTATTTTGTATGTAGCAGGAGATAAACGAAGTTTTATATGCTTGCCGTCACGGCCCATTATTCGTATATCTTTGATGACTGTTTTACTGCAAAAGACCGGTTCCGGGTTACCTATCCCAAATGGCGAGAGCGCTTGTAGGGCAACATAGAGATCTTGCGAAACTGCCTCAAGAGGCAATTCGCAATCCACGCTAATACGCCTCTCAAGATGAGCATCCGTCAGTACCTGCGCGGCAGCATCCTCAAGTATTTGTTGTAAAACGGCAATTTTTTCTGTCTCGACGGTAAATCCCGCTGCCATAGGATGACCACCGACATTGACGAAATGCTCGGATTTAGTCCGCAAAAACTCTATGATGTTAAACCCCCTTACCGACCGAACCGACGCCTTACTCTGTGTGTCCCCGATTGCAATAACAATTGACGGTCTGTAGTATCTTTCGACAAGCTTCCCTGCAACAAGCCCGATAACGCCCTGCTGATATGATTCGTGGGCGATAAAAAGAAGCTTTGACATTTGTGGTTTGCCGTCGGGCAGAGATTTCTGGCCGAGGCCGTTTGCGACTTGCCCAATTGCATGCTCGGTCGCCATGAGCGTTTCTTCCTGACGCAACTTGTTTATCTCACCAAGCATATTAGCCAGCTCTTTCGCGCGACGTACGTCTCTTGTACAAAGAAGCCGCAAACTATCCATCGCAGATTCCATACGACCGGCGGCATTCAATCGTGGAGAGATGACGTGGCCAATCTGATACGTTTCTATGCTTCGCTGTTCAATTCCCGCCTCTTCAAACAATGCACGAAGCCCGACCCTTGTCGTTTTACGAAGCTCAATCAACCCATATTTCACGATCGCCCTATTCCCATTCACCAAAGGCACCATATCAGCAACAGTCGCGAGTGCTGCAAAGATCAGATGATCAGTCATGTGTGTATTGAGTAGTTTTTTATCGTTGTGAAGAAATTCTTTTGCGAGAACCCATGCCACACCTGCACCGCAAAGCTTCGTCGTGTGGACAATCGCATATGCAGCAGGCTTCCGATGTGCTTCATCTTCATGTGGGAGATGGTGGTCGGTGATGATGACGTCTATCCCGTTTGCCTTTGCAAATTCCACTGCCTCGTTTGCAACAATCCCGTTATCAACCGTAATGATTAATGCAATATTCTTAATTTTTGATCTAGCATTCTTAATTCCCGCAACCGACAGGCCGTATCCTTCATCAACTCTATGCGGAATATATGGCATGATATTTGCCTGTTTCCCGTGAAGCGTTTCCCAGAGGATAGCACTCGCGCAGATACCATCGACATCGTAATCGCCGAAGACGACAATTTGTTCTTGGTCTTTTATTGCCTTTTCAATTCTCTTGACGGCTTTGTCTAATTCTTTTTTCTCAATACCTACTGTTTCTGCTGTAATTGTATCGAGGTTAGGTTGAAGAAATTCCTCCCGGTCATTTTTCGTAGTTATCCCTCTATTCTTAAGCAACAAATCAAATAATGCATCAGTTTTGAATTTTGAATTTTGCCCTTGCCCTGAGGTTTTCGGGCCGAAGGGAATTTTGAATTTTTTTTTAATATCCCACTTCATACAAATGATTTCCGCAGGTTCTTACGGAGCGCAATGGACGCAATACTTGAAAATTTTAAATTTCAAAATGAAAATTATTGCTGCTATACTATAGCATATGGTGAACGATATCCCCCCGGAATTAAGAACAATAAACGCAATCTTCATTAAAGCAGGATTTGAGATCTATCTCGTAGGAGGATGCGTCCGCGACCTCTTCATTACACGTCCGGTAAAAGATTGGGATTTTACGACGAATGCAACACCGGAGGAGATACTCACACTTTTCCCGGATGGATTCTATGACAATATATTCGGCACCGTCGGGATACCGACAAAAATTGGTGACGAAACTGCTATCGTCGAAATCACGACCTACAGAACCGAGAAAGACTACAAAAACAAGCGTCACCCGACCGTGTCGTGGGGGACATCTATCGAGGAAGATTTACAAAGAAGAGACTTTACGGTTAATGCAATCGCACTCGCACTTACCGATAAGGAAGGGGATGCAGTTCGGATAGTTGACCCGTTTGACGGACAAAAAGATTTAGTCGGAAAAACTATTCGGGCTGTTGGTAACCCCGAAGAAAGATTTTCAGAAGACGCGCTTCGTCTCATACGGGCGATTCGTCTGGCGACAACACTCTCTTTTACCATTGAGGACAAAACTCTCAGGGCAATCAGTGCGACAGCTCAGGATTTGCAACAAATTTCTGCAGAACGTGTCCGTGATGAGTTTATGAAAATCCTTGCGAGTGACTTTGCGTATGAAGGTGTGATGCTTCTTCGCAATACAGGGCTTCTCAAGTATATCCTGCCTGAGCTGCTTGAGGGTGAAGGCATCTCACAGGAGAGACCTGGACGTCATCACAAAACTGACGTCTTTACCCACAATCTCCTCTCATTGAAGTACTGTCCTTCGACAGATCCGGTTGTGCGATTTGCAACACTCATCCATGACATCGGAAAACCGCGAGTCGTGTCGACTGACAAAGAGGGATTGGTTATATTTCATAACCATGAAATAGAAGGGGCAAAATTGAGTTATCAGATTAGCGAACGCCTACGATTCTCAAAAAAAGACAGGCAGAAAGTAGTGACGCTTGTCAGATGGCATATGTTCACAGTTGATGAGCATACGACCGACTCGGCAGTGAGACGGTTTATACGACGGGTCGGTGTTGAGAATGTCAAAGACATTATTGACCTTAGGATAGGCGACAGGCTTGGGAGCGGCACCGAGACAGCTGAGAGTTGGCGTTTAAAGCTTTTTAAGAAACGCATCGAAGAGCAACTCGCCCCAGCTCCATTTTCAATAAACGATCTAGCGATTGACGGAAACGACATCATGAAAATTCTTAAGATTAAACCCGGACCTCAAATAGGGGAACTCCTTCAGAAACTCTTTGAGGAAGTTGACGAGGATTTATCAAAAAATACTACCGAATACCTCACAAAAAGAATTCTCTCCCTTGCAAAAAAAGAGTAGTAGCCTCTATAATCAACTTGTAGAAACTCCTGGTTTTTCGGAAGGAGTGAAAAAGACTTATGACTTACTGTGTATACCTCAGGCGCACATAGGGTATTCTCTTCTTCGTTAACCGGCGCGTTTCTCTCATGTAACTACTATGGCAGATGCTGTTCTTGAGGTAAAAAACCTCACAAAAAAATTCGGCAGTTTTACTGCAGTCGACAATATCTCCTTTTCCGTAAGGCATGGAGAAATTCTTGGGTTTTTGGGCCCAAACGGTGCAGGCAAAACAACAACGATACAAATGTTGCTTGGTGTTCTAACTCCTAGCAACGGAGATATTTCTTATTTTGGGAAGGACCTTATCCATAACCGGGAAGAAATTCTTGAGCAAGTTAATTTTTCTACCACCTACACAAATTTACCCTGGGTTTTATCAGTACTGGAAAACCTGACCTTTATTTCTTTCCTGTATGACATTAAACATCGAAAGAAACGGGTTGAGGAGATTATTGAGCTATTTAAACTGGGTGATTTAAGAAAAAAAACTATGTCTCAATTATCTGCCGGGCAGCAAACAAGAGTCAATCTCGCGAAGGCATTTGTAAATAAACCGAAAGTATTGCTGCTCGATGAACCAACAGCTTCACTTGATCCGGATATTGCAAGGTATATCAGAAATATCATTTTAAAGGATCGTGATCTTAACAAGACTACCATTCTTTGGACTTCACATAATATGCCGGAGGTAGAAGATATGTGTGACCGTGTAATTTTCATAAATAAAGGAAAAATAATCGCAGATGATACACCCGATAAGCTCGCCGGTTCAATCCAGATTGCACATGTGGAGTTACTGATCAAAGATGGACTCAAACGAACAACCGAGTATTGCAACAAACACAAGCTTTTTTTCAGGCTACAACACAGAACAATCATAATAGATGTAAAAGAAAAAAAGCTTGCAGAATTCCTGAGAGACCTTATGGATATTGATGTTATCTATGATGAGATCAGTATAGAGAAGCCCACTTTGGAGGACTATTTCCTCCAAGTAGCAGGAGATTATGAAACTACATAGAATTTACGCAATTGTTTTACGCTACATCTTTTTGTTCAGACGAAGCTATGAACGTTTAACTGATGTGTTTTATTGGCCTGCCATTGATCTCATTGTATGGGGTTTAACCAGTGCATATCTAAAAACATACGCACCGGATGCTTCGCCCATAATCCTCATCGTCATATCAGGACTTTTGCTCTGGCTTATCGTATGGAGAGCTCAATATGAAATAACCGTGAACCTCCTCGAGGAGCTTTGGAATAAAAATTTAATCAATATATTTGTGTCTCCACTAAAATTTTCTGAATGGATTGTATCTTTTCTCATTGTCGGAATCGTGAAGGCATCGGTAAGTATTATTTTTGCTATGGGAGTAGCTTACCTGCTCTATAAAGTCGATATTTTTCTTTACGGATTATACCTCATACCCTTTTTTGTCTCACTAATGCTTACCGGTTGGTGGATTGGGTTTGTTGTTGCGGGAATTATTTTACGATATGGAACCCGCGTCCAAACGCTGGCCTGGTCATTTGTTGCTGTATTTGCGCCATTTTCTGCAATAT
>JAUYMJ010000065.1 GCA_030698775.1 bacterium | reverse complement strand
TGTCACAACAGCCAAGGAATACGGCTTTTCAGGAGTCGTTTTGGATCTTGAGCTATCAGCGCTCCCCTTTGACTCACTTGTTAAGCAAGTGAGTTCATTTGCAGAAGCTTTTGCAAAGGATACTTCGCAGAACAATCTGGATTTTGCAATGATTCTATATGGTGATACGTTTTACAGAGTGAGGCCGTTTGACCTCAAGACGCTTGCAAAGATAGTCCCATCATTTTATGTCATGGCATATGATTTTCATAAGGCCGGAGGCAACCCAGGACCAAATTTTCCTTTCTCAGGAAAAGAAACATACGGATACGATTACCAAACGATGGTTGATAATTTTTTGGAATATGTCTCGCCGGAAAAACTCACGATCATCTATGGCATGTATGGGTACGACTGGGAGATAGGAAACAACGGGAAGGCAGTCGGCGATGGCCAGGCAAAAAGTCTTCTGCAAATCAAAACATCGATTATCGATCGATGCGAGATGCTTCGGTGCAAAATCACTCATGATACGGACGCATCTGAGACGACACTCACCTATACTGATAACGAGCACAAAAAACACGTTGTTTGGTTTGAGGATGAGCAATCCCTGAAGAAGAAAGAAACATTTGCCAAGACTATGGGGATCTCCAAATTTAGTTACTGGGCATATTCCTATTTTTAGGAGTATAGTAATAGTATGAAGCAGGTGATCTCAGTTCTTTTTATCAAGAAAAATAAGGTGATGCTCCGATACGTCACAAATAGTGATACGAACGCTGGCCCAGTCATTCCCAGAGGGAATGTCCTCGCTGAGGACAAACATATTCCTGCAACAAGCGAAATCGAACATGCGTTGCACCGCTTGATCTATAACATTTCCAAAGGGACGATGATACCGTTGCAATATGAATTTGTTCGGGTCCTGAGCGAAAAAAATCTTGATGAGCTCACTTATGTCTATTTTATTTATTCCTGGGACGGGAATGAGTCAGTGTCTTTTTTTCCTGATGCTCGTCATCCCGGAAGGCTCCGTTTTGTCACAATTGACGATGCACTCGCTGCTGTGACGGAAGAAACGGACAGGAAAATCCTGATAATGGCGAAGGAAACGATCCGCATCCATTCAGTCCTCCACAACCCACTCTATCACTGATGCTTTTTGGATATCACGCACGTGATTCATGGGGAGGAAATGGCTATTGACGCACAAAAAGAAATGATGTATTATTACACCATCTCATTGAGAAATGAGTTATTTTTTTCTTTGATTAGTTGAAAAGCTCGTTCTATGGCAGACACAAAATTTAATCGCAACAAACCTCACGTCAACATCGGGACCATCGGTCACGTCGATCATGGTAAGACCACGACAACTGCAGCTATTGCAACAGTCCTTGCCAAGAAAGGCATGGCAACCGCCAAGAAATACGAGGATATCGATAACGCCCCCGAAGAAAAAGCAAGGGGCGTTACTATTAATATTTCCCATATTGAATACGAGACAGAAAAAAGGCATTATGCCCATATCGATGCTCCGGGTCATGCTGATTACATCAAGAATATGATTACCGGCGCGGCGCAGATGGACGGAGCGATTTTAGTCGTTTCGGCACCAGATGGCCCGATGCCACAAACAAGAGAACATATTCTCCTTGCCTATCAGGTAGGTGTCCCGGCAATTGTTGTCTATCTTAATAAATGCGATATGGTGCAGGATCCTGAATTGCTGGATCTGGTTGAGATGGAAGTAAGAGAGTTACTGACCAAATATCATTATCCGGGTGACACAACTCCCATAATCCGCGGTTCATCCCTTAAGGCCCTTGAAGGAGATGCTGAGTACGAGAAGAAGATTGAGGAACTCATGGAAAAAGTGGATGAGTTTATTCCTACACCGGTTCGTGAACTTGATAAGCCGTTTCTTATGCCTGTTGAGGACGTTTTCTCGATCAAAGGTCGGGGAACAGTTGTCACAGGAAGAATTGAGCGTGGCGTCGTCAAAGTTAACGAAACGGTCGAAGTTGTTGGCATGAAAGCAACCACCTCAACGGTTGTCACCGGTGTTGAAATGTTTAAAAAGACACTTGATGAAGGACAGGCAGGAGACAATGTCGGACTTCTTCTCCGTGGAGTTGAGAAGAATGATGTCGAGCGTGGCCAGGTTTTGGCAAAGCCAGGGTCTATTACTCCGCACACCGATTTTGAGGCTGAGGTATATGTCCTTACCAAAGAAGAAGGCGGTCGACACACACCATTCTTTACAGGATACAGGCCGCAATTCTATATCCGCACGACAGACGTGACCGGAACCGCAACGCTTCCTCAGGGAACGGAGATGGTAATGCCTGGAGATACAACAAAGATGACTGTCCAACTTATCGTTCCTGTCGCTATGGAAGATGGGATGCGGTTTGCGATTCGTGAAGGTGGAAAAACTGTTGGTGCAGGTGTTGTCACCAAGATTATAAAGTAAGCACCGATACTTGTCCGCCTTGCATCACATAGTGATACAAGGGCGGGACTTGTTCTTTAACAGTCTGTTGGAGGGAAAAATATGCCGAAAGGGAGAATTAGAGTCCGACTGAAAAGTTATGATGCACGTGTCATCGATGCGTGTTGTCAACAGATTCTTGATACTGCGATCAGGACCGGTGCAAAAATCGTTGGCCCTGTCCCGCTTCCGACGAAGCGATCCGTATATGTTATCAACAAATCGCCGTTTGTAGAAAAAAATGCGCGTGACCATTTCGAAATCCGAGTCCACAAACGACTGGTGGATATTGTTTCCCCAACAGACAAGACAATTGATAGTTTGACACATTTAGAGTTGCCAGCAGGTGTTGATGTTGAAATCAAGATGTAATTTCGTCGTCCGTCACTTGGGCGGAGTGAATGCACAAACGTTTGATGCCAAAACGCAATGACATACAACAATACTAAGAAGTAAAGAGCCTAGATATAGGCATGGACCTAAACGATTGAGAGGTAGCCTAATGGGCTATCTTTTTTTGTTAGAAAACATATTTGATTACTATGAACATACTTTTCGGAACAAAACAACAGCAGTCACAACTGTTCCTTACAGACGGGACGAGGATTCCTGTGACACATGTGAGAGTCGCCAAACTTCCTGTCGTGCAGGTAAAAACAAAGGAAAAAGAGGGATACACCGCGTTGCAGGTTGGCCTTGGGGTAGGAAAGAAAAAGCAAATGAGCAAGGGGCTCATGGGGCATATTGCAAAGGCGAAGATTGATATGCTTCCAAAGCGTGTCGTTGAAATCCGTATTCATGGGGACGAAACACTTCCTGAAGTCGGAGGGTATGTAAACCTGCAGGACATATTAAAGCCAGGCGATATCGTCAAGGTGACAGGGACATCAAAAGGGAAAGGGTTTGCAGGCGGCGTCAAGCGGTACCACTTTAAAGGCGGTCCGCGTACACACGGCCAGTCCGACCGTGAGCGTGCACCGGGTTCTTTGGGCCAAACAACAACTCCGGGGAGAGTGTATAAGGGAAAACGAATGGCAGGCCATATGGGAGTTGACACAGCAACGGTCACGAATTTACTGGTTGTTGCCGTGAGTGAGGACGTTGTCTCAATAAAGGGTCTGTTACCAGGTGTCGTGAATGCCAACCTGAAGATTGAGAAGACAGGTGAGAGTAAGAAATTTGTCGCGCCACTTGCCGCAGGTGATGCTGAAAAGCAGGCAGAAGCGACAGATGATGTTGCTCAAGCGAAAGTGCAGAAAACCGAGGAGGTTTCTGAGGAAAAAGCAGAAGAAC
>JAUYMJ010000062.1 GCA_030698775.1 bacterium | reverse complement strand
GACCCTGGACTACTTGTTCCGGTTGTTGTTGCTCTGCTTGTTGGGATTGCTGTTGCTGTGTATTCCCTCCCGCTTGGTTGAGGACAATGGGACTCAGTTGTTCAGGGGGAAGGCCACTGCTTGGAGATATGCCGGGGAGTCCAGGCGGAAGATCGGTTTTTGAGAGAGAGTCTTTTTGTGTGAGCCAGACAAGAAAGCCGAAAACACAGAGAATCACGATAAGGACGGTTACCTGCATTCGTCGCATGGGGACTATTCTAACACGTTCTTTTATATTCGCAAGAAAAACGTTGTCGGTGAAGGAAGTTTTGATACAGATGAGTAAATTGGTACAATACAGCAATGATAAAACAAAGCCATATCAGAAATTTTGCGATTATTGCCCATGTCGATCACGGAAAATCGACACTTTCGGACAGGTTACTGGAACTGACCAGTACTATTTCTAAAGACAAGATGCAGGCACAATTTCTCGACCAAAACCCAATCTCAAGGGAGCGGGGAATTACCATAAAACTTGCTCCGGTTCGCATGGTCTATACGCTAAACGCTATACCCTACACGCTGAACTTAATAGATACGCCCGGACACGTTGATTTCTCATATGAAGTTTCAAGGACGCTTGCTGCCTGTGAAGGCGCAGTGCTACTCGTTGATGCGACGCAGGGGATACAAGCACAGACTGTTGCACACTACCAGGTTGCAAAAAAATTAGGCCTGGTGATGGTTCCCGTCATCAACAAGATCGACCTCCCCAACGCACAAACAGACATTGTAACGAAAGAGCTCACCGACACGTTCGGATTCACGCGTGATGAGATATTTTATATCTCTGCAAAAACGGGAGAGAATGTCGATACGCTTCTTGCCGAAATCGTTGCCAAGATCCCTTCGCCACATGGTGATGAGCATGCGTCTCTTCGTGCACTTATTTTCGACGCAGTCTACGATGAATACCGTGGTGTCGTTGCCTATGTCAGGGTTGTTGACGGAAGTGTAAAAAAAGGCGACAGGGTGCGGCTTTTTGCAAGTGGTGTCAAAACAGATGTGACAGAAGTCGGCTATTTCTCACCGTACTTGCAGCCATCCGATGTTTTGGAGACAGGTGCCATCGGCTACGTATTGACAGGCATCAAAGATATCCGCCAGGCAAGGGTCGGAGATACGATCGTCAGCCAGAGTAGCACAGCCAAACCGCTTCCCGGCTATACGACCCCACAGCCGATGGTATTTTTTGGGATGTACCCGAAATCATCCGATGATTTCGGTCCGCTCAAGGAATCACTCGGAAAACTCATGCTGAACGATACAGCACTGACGTACTCAGAGGAGTATTCGGCGTATCTGGGGAGCGGTTTCCGCGTCGGGTTTTTAGGGCTTCTCCATGCTGAGATTGTCAAGGAAAGGTTGCAGCAGGAATTCGGTCTTGAGATCTTGTTGACGATGCCGCAGGTTTTGTATGAACGAAAACAAGACGGGTCGATATTTGAACCGTATATGCTCCTTCATGTCTATACGCCAAGTGCATATGTAGGAGGAATTATGACGATTTGCCAAAAAAGAAAAGGATCTATGCTTGATATGCAATATCATGAAGGGTACGCCGTATTAAGTTATAACATGCCGTACAGTATGTTTATCAGAGGCTTGTCAAACGACATAAAAGCAATTTCGTCTGGTTTTGCGAGTTTGGATTATGAAGTTACAGAGTATAAGCCGGCAGATTTATTAGATCTTGAGATTCGAATTAATGAAAATCCGATTGATGTCCTCTCAGAACTCGTTTACAAAGAAGAATCGATGTATATGGCCCGTGAAAAAGCAGGAAAACTCAAAGAAGTACTTCCCCGTCAACAAATAAGGCAAGTGATCCAGGCAGTTGTGAACGGGACAATTGTTGCACGTGAGGAAATTCCTGCATTTAGGAAAGACGTCCTTGCAAAGATGTCCGGAGGTGACAGGACCAGAAAAGACAAGCTGCTCGAAGCGCAGAAAAAAGGAAAGAGCAGGATGGTCCAACATGCGAAAATTGATCTTCCTCAAGAAGCTCTTTTCTCGATGATTGAGAGAAAATAACGCTTGAATTAGTGCCCTTTCTTCCAATATAAAAAATATGAACGCGAAGGCGATTATCGAGTACGGGAACAAGTCATTTTTAAAAGCTCTGGACGGGGTTTCCCTTGAGATTGTTGAGAAAGCGGGGGCATGTGGCGTGTGGTCGATCAAAGATATCCTCGCGCACATTACAAAATATGAAGAATTATTTATTGAGGTGTTCCAGGGACAGCTTGATGAGGGGATGACTGTACCGACTCTGGTAAGGATGGGAAATGATCATGGGAAGTTTAATGAGCTTGGGATAGATGAGGGGAAACAAAAAACATTCGATGAGCTGAAAGAGTTGTATCTTAGTAGGTTTGAGAAAGCCGTCGAGTTAGTGACAAAAATCACTCCTTTTCAGCTTCGTAAAGTCGGTACTATTCCCTGGTATGGAAAAGAATATGCGCTTGATGATCTCATTGTCTATCTCAACTACGGACACAAGAGAGAGCACGGTGCACAAATAGCACTTTTTAAAGAAATTTATAGATAGCTAATCCATCTTCTTTATTCTTCAGTTGTCATTGCGAGGAGCCGAAGGCAACGAAGCAATCTGCTATAAAGCTTTCAATGTAAAACAGGTGATCTTCATGGGATTGCTTCATCTTCGATTCGCAATGACGGGGTTGCAAAGAGGGGTTTAGACAAAGTATTTTTAGAGTGTAAAGAAGATAAATGCCCCGATGGTAGTTAGGAGTCCGACGATAGCACCGATTCCGAGGATGCTGTCGCCTGGCCCTGTTGCGGGAAGTGATGCGACTGCTGTCGTTGGGGTCGGTTCGGAACTACTGCTGCCCCCTGATGATGAGCTACCTGCTGCATTGACTGTGATGGTTTGTGTACAGGTACCGCTACTCACACCTCCGCTATTGTCGGTGAGGACAGCTGATGCAGTATATGATCCTTCATTTTGGTAGGTATGTGCTGCACTGGCATTGACGGTATTGGTCCCGATACCTCCTCCTTGGGTGATATTGTCGACTTGTCCGTCGCCATAACTGAATGTGACTTTACTTACCGTTCCGTCCGCATCCGAACCGGTTGCGGTGAAGGTAATTGAGAACGGCGCATTTCCTGTTGCGGCACGGTCAAGGTTGAGAGCCGAACAGACTGGGGATGTATTTACGGTTCCTGTACCACCTGTTGGTGTAGGAGAACTGCTAGCCGCAGGGGTGGTTGTTATTGACAGGGTTGGGGTGACGGTTATGGAGACTGACGGCGTGAGAACAGCTGCCAGAGTCGGTGTGGGGGTTGCTGTTGCTGTTGGTTCACCTGCAACAGCAACAAAGGCACTTTGGGTCCCTGCGAGAACGTTTTCGTTTGCCTCGTCATTTGGACCGGCCGAGAGCACTTGTGTTGTTGTCCCGAAGCTGACTTGTGTCGGTGTCGTTCCGGTACCGTCAAGTGCTGTGAACGTGAGCGTGGCAATTTTTGTCTTCGTTTGGATGACTTTTGTCGGGTCGACGCCAACGGAGAGTGTTGCGACTATCTTCCCATCCGTGTACACAGGTCCCTCAAGAAGCGTCATGACACTTGTATCTTCAACAAAAGCACTTTCCTGGGGCGTCGCTCCTCCGGTTGCCAGCTTTGCCGGATCGTAGAGAATCTCAAGCTTCACAAACGAAACGAGATTTGTCCCCGGATCAACAACGACATCGAAGTTTATGGGGTCTCCGGGATTTTTCTGAAGCGGTGTCTGTTCAGTTGAGACAGGCTCGAGTGAAAGATTTGTCGCTTTTTCTGCACGCGAGCGTGTTTCTTGTTGCTGTTTGATCAAAAAGATAGTTATCGGTATTGCGATGAGGATAATGATGATAAATCCAATCAGGAGCAGTTTTTTTCTTGACATACAGAATAAACCCGAGTCTTCGACGGGTATCCTTAATTCCATCGTAAAGGTTATTTAATAGTGGTGTCAAGTTATCTTGTGTATTGAGGAGAATTTCCGGGTGTTTATGCAATTTGACTATAGGGTATTGACAAGAAAATTGACATATCATAGAATTAGCAGTACTCAAGTCTGAGTGATTACAAATGGCAAAAAATACCGTCACGGCAACAAAAACAAACCTCAAACCACTTTTTGACAATGTGCTTGTCAAGCCTCTCGAGGCAGAGACAAAAACCGCAAGTGGAATCATTCTTCCTGACAGTGTCAAGGAAAAACCACAAATTGGTATCATCATGGCAATCGGCACAGGGCATGTGACCCCGGATGGCAAAACGCTCCCGATGGTCGTCAAGGTCGGGCAGAAAGTGATGTATAAAAAATGGGGCGGCAATGACGTAAAGGTACAGAACGAAGACTGGATGCTCGTTGAGCAAAAAGATATCCTGGCAATTGTTGAGTAATATGGCAAAGCAAATTAAATTCGCAGAAGACGCAAGACAATCACTCGTAAAAGGTGTAAATATCCTCGCAAAAGCTGTTGTGACCACGCTTGGTCCAAAAGGACGGAATGTCGCGCTTGATAAGAAGTGGGGAGCACCAAATGTTATTCATGACGGCGTCACTGTCGCAAAAGAAATTGACCTTGAGGATCCGTTTGAAAATATGGGTGCACAGCTTGTGAAAGAAGCCTCAAGTAAAACAAACGACGTTGCCGGTGACGGTACCACGACAGCAACACTTCTCGCACAATCAATCGTGAATGCAGGTATGAAAAGTGTGACTGCAGGAGCAAACCCGATGATTCTCCGACAGGGTATCGATAATGCAGTTGCGGCTGTTGTGAAAGAAATCCAGGCGATGGCTAAACCCGTCAAAGATACAGACGTGGCAAAAGTTGCGACAATCTCCGCACAAAACGAGAAAATAGGTACGCTTATTGCAGAGGCTCTTTCAAAAGTCGGCAAAGACGGCGTGGTTACCGTTGAAGAGGGACGCGGTCTTGAGATGGAGATTGAATACAAAGAAGGAATGGAGTTTGACAAGGGCTATGCATCACCCTATTTTGTGACAAACTCCGACAAGATGGAAGCTGAAATTGAAGATCCCTATATTCTCATCACTGATAAAAAAATTGCAGCGCTTAATGAACTGCTTCCATTTCTTGAGAGCCTGGTAAAAGTCTCCAAAAACCTCGTTATCATTGCTGATGATATTGAAGGCGAGGCACTCGCAACACTCGTCGTCAATAAGCTCAGAGGGACATTTAACACTCTTGCAATAAAAGCCCCCGGTTTTGGTGACAGGCGCAAAGAAATGCTTGAGGACATCGCTATCCTTACAGGCGGAACCGTTATTTCAGAAGATACTGGACGGAAACTTGAGAGCGTGACACTTGAGGATTGCGGCCGGGCCGACAAAGTCTGGGCTGATAAAGAAAACGCAAGAATTATCGGTGGCAAAGGCAATATGGCTGCAATCAAGGCGAGAATTGCACAGATTCGGCGCGCAACTGATCAGACAACCTCTGATTTTGACCGTGAGAAGCTTCAGGAGCGGCTTGCCAAACTTTCAGGTGGCGTCGCGGTTATTAGTGTCGGTGCGGCAACAGAGATTGAGATGAAAGAGAAAAAAGAGCGGGTCAATGACGCAGTAGCCGCAACAAAAGCCGCACTTGAGGAAGGTATTGTCCCCGGAGGCGGTACAGCACTTCTTCGTGCAAGGATGGTTCTTGAGAAACTTAAAGACTCTCTTCAGGATGCTGATGAGAAAATGGGCGTTGAGATTCTCTATACCGCACTTGGTGAGCCGTTGAAGATGATTGCAAAAAATGCCGGCGCTGATGAGGGCTGGGTCCTGAGAACAGTTGAAGAAGCAATAAAAGCAAATAAAAAAGATCCGGACTATGGATTTAATGCGATGACCATGGTATTTGGTCCGATGATCGCGGCCGGTATCGTAGATCCTGCAAAAGTTGCACGAACTGCAGTCCAGAATGCGGCAAGTGTCGGCATTATGATCCTTACGACAGAAGCACTCGTGACAGATATTCCTGAGAAAAACCCTGCACCTTCGGCCGGTGGCATGCCTGGCGGAATGGGTGGTATGGGTGGAATGGATTACTAACAGAATTCAGCATTTATAATGCAGAATTGATCCGCGCGTGAGAGCGGGTTTTTTTATGGGTTTGTGCGGGTCGCTTCGATGACTTCTTCATTTTTGTACAAAATCTCCCTCCAGTTACCGACTTTTTTGAGGAGCATAAGATAGGTATTTGCCTCCCTGATATTAAGAAGCCACGTGCAGAAGAAGTAGAGGCTCACCCCAGCTGTGCTTGAAATACCGGTTAAAATCAAAAGATTGATTGTCAGTGTGGTATCGAAAACGAGCTGGTCGAGAAGTTTTATGGGGACATAAAGCGCAAATGCCATGATCATTGTTGCAAAAAAGAGTTTCCCGAGTGTCAGAAGGACAGGGCCTTTCTCAAACCGTCCGGTTTTTCGGTCAAGAATGAAGAAGAGTATGAGCAGCTGGATGATGTTTGCAAGGGTGAACGAAAAAGCAATGCTTTCAATTCCCAAATGTTTTTCTATAACGAAATACACTGAAAACGCGATAAGTGATCCCGTTCCGATGATGCTCGTAAAAAGCGGGATTTTTGTGTTGTGGAGTGCATAAAACGCACGGTAGAAAAGCCCAATGAGGGCTTGGGCAAAAATTGAGAGCGAGAAGAAAGCGAGGGTCCTTCCGGTAAGGACAGTTGCGTCCCAGTCAAAAAGATCCGCACCATAAATGAGGCGCACAATCGGGATACGAAGTACCAGCAGTAGGGCTGATATCGGCAGGATAAGGTAAAGCATCTGGTAGCAGCTATTAAGAAACGTCGCCCTGAAATCTTTCATATCTGTATTCTCCCTTGAGAGTATCGGGAATGCAGCCTGGGCAATACTGAATCCGACGAGTGAGACAGGGGCAAACATCAGGATTTTCGCATAGTCAAAAAGCACATACATTCTTCCAGGATCGACAAGATAACCGATGATGATACCTAGTGCCACCGTACCTACTTGCTGCACCCCATTTTGGAGGGTGCGTGGCCACATGAGAAAGATAATCTTTTTTACACCTATATCAAAAAGATGTGAGAACGTAGGCATAAACCGAAAGCCGAGTTTTACGGCAAGCGGGATCTGAAAGAGGATAAAGAGTAATCCTCCGAGTATGCCGCCAAGGGGGGCTGAAAAGATCCCGAATACGTTATGCAAAAAAAGTATCCCGAGGATTGTGCCGAGATTATAAAGTGCTGCTGCAAAACCCGGGATGAAGAAGTGGTTATATGACTGCAGTATTGCTGTAAAAAAACTCGCGATGATAAAAAGGAGTTGTCCTATAATGACAAGCCGCATAAGGTTTGCCATAAGCGTTATTTGGTCAGAGGTGAAATTTGAGCCGAGATTGAAAAGCGTGAGGACTGTCGGCGCGAAGATCGCAAGAATGATTGAAAATACCCCGAACGCGATAAGCCCGAGCGTGAGGAGGTTTGAGGCCATTTTGTAGGCTTCATTTTCTGCTTTTGCCTTGATCGAGTCGACAAATACGGGGATAAACGCCGAGACGAGCGCTGAGGCGATGACGAGCTGGAAGATCGTATCGGGGAGAATCAGTGAATAGTTGTAGATGCCAAGCGTATTTGAGGCGCCGAAGATTGAGACGAGAAGGCGGTTTCTTACAAGCCCCAGAAGCTGGGAGAAGATGACTGTCGCCATAATGATGTAGGCTGCCGAGAGAATGTTGGTTTGCTGTTTGAGGAGCACGGAGAAGCTTTTTTTGAGGAAGTCGTTCATAGCTTTGAATTCGTTGTATTTTCAAGTATAACATGCTAAAATACCTTCATGCCAGTTCTCAAACACGCGAAGAAAAAATTACGCCAGGACAAAAAGCGCACACTCGCCAATAGAAAGGTGAAAGACTCGTATAAAAAGGCATTCAAGGCTGCCGTAAAGCTGAAAACAGCGCAGGCACTTGCGAAGGCCTATCAGGCAATCGACAAAGCAGCAAAGCAAAATATCCTCCACCAGAATAAAGCTGCCAGGCTCAAGTCTTCACTTGCGAAACTTGTTCCATCAGGTGGAACGAAAGCAAAAGCGACAGCAGTAAAAGCAGAAACAAAAAAAGCTCCAGTGAAGAAAGCAGCCGCAAAAACTACCAAGAAAGCCTCAAAATAGCAGCCTTACTCTAGCGGATAATTCCCAGTCCCAATAACCCATTAATAACCAAGTACATCGCGATCAAGTAATTCAGAAACTTGGGGAAGATGAATATCAGAATGCCGAAGAGGAGTGATACAAGAGGGCTCAGGGATGCAAATGAGAAAACCATACAAGAAGATTACCCGGTTCGAATATGAGAATCTTAAGATTTCAGCAAGGAGTTGGTAAGTTTTCACCCGGTCGGAAAGCGGATTATGTCGCTTTTTTTACTGAAAAGGAATAAAACTAAGCCTGAACTAGACCTATAATATTGATTTTTCTGAAAATATTTGTTAGACTGTATCCACTGAGATGACAGAAGTAGCACTTGCACAATCATTACGGAATAACCATGAACCTGTTTATGCGGTTACCAGCCGTAAAAGCATGTTTCTTGAGGTTGACGGTGTAAAAACGACCTTCCCCTACCATGAACTTCTCGCTGGAGATATGCCGTCTCCTGATTTTATTTTAGAGAACTTTACTACTTGTTGGAATCTTATGCAGCCAAATAAAATACCAGTACCTTGGGTAACATTTCTTAAAGAAGTTGACCAGGAAAAGTTAAAAAAAGGAACCGACTATCCAATTGACCTTATCCATGGCGTCTTTTTTCTTTCCCATCAAGAACCACGCTACGAAGAGTTAGGCATTCTGCCATTTGAAATGGATGAATTCTACGGTCCAGATTTTCGCAATGCGGACGAAATAACAGAGCGAATCAATAGAGTTCTTGCTGATGATGAGTTGCGTGCAAAATTAAAAAAATCTTTAGCTATAGCAACACCTGGGCTTGGCCAGAGTTATCTAGATATGGAGATAGTGAAGCAAGTTCTGGAAGGCCAGAATGTATCTTCGGGTGTTCTTGTGGAGCTTGGCTGCGGACAAGGATCTAGAACCGCTGAATGGCAAGAGTCAACAAGCTTAACAACTATTGGTATTGATCGTCTGTATCGTGAGACATGGTATACCAAATACTGGGTAGACGGACCACAAGAAAACCCAAATATGCATTTTATTCGAGGAGATATCACAGAAGGTATTCCTCTCAAAGCAGAAAGTGTGGATGTCGTCGTCATGGAGGATGTTGTACAGTACATTGCAGAAGATAAACTATCCGGTGCCTTGCAAGATATAACTCGAGTCTTGAAACCTGAGACTGGTTTACTTTTCGTCGGTCCAGAACAAACAGAAAATACTGAGCCATGGCGTGTTTTTCGCAAAGAGCATACTTCAGCAGAAAAGAACTATTCTCTTGTTGAGTATTCTATAGTCGATTTAACCAAACAAAACAGATAAGGAACTTCTCTATGAGAATGAGGTACCACCTCTATTTTTCGTCAATCGAAAATGGTTATAAAATAACTAAAAATGGAAGTTTTTGAAGAATTCGCGGATCATGTGGGTGATTTTTTTGCAGATCACTTTTTCTCTACAGGATTTCAATTTTAAGACGATAATCCATCGCTTGAGCAAGTTTCTCAAGGAAGGCAAGGGAGGGGTTGGTGTTGCCTGATTCCAAGCGGGCAATGGCAGATTGCTTGGTTCCTATCTTTTTAGCAAGTTGTGCTTGTGTAATGCCTCTTTTTAAGCGAGCTTCAATTATTTGCGATACGATAGCGAAACGAGGAGTAAGATTTTTATACTCACGAGCTACATCTTTATCTTTTAATAATTCACTTTTTAGGGCTTTCCAGTTTTTCATAGATGTAATATAACATATATGTTATACATCTGTCAAGGTTTGAAATCGTTTTAGAGCAGTCTCAATCTCTTTTTGTGGAGTTTTTTGTGTTTGCTTCTTAAATCCATGAAGAAGATAAATACTTCTCTTTCTCAAGCAGTATAAGATCCTGATTTCCTGTCTGCCGCGGATTCTGAGTTCAAAGAGCACAGAGGATAATCGTTTAGCATGTGGCATGCCAAGTGAAGATC
>JAUYMJ010000059.1 GCA_030698775.1 bacterium | reverse complement strand
AAAAGGGATTGGTCCTTAAATGTTGGTAGTTTAGTCATGTTTTACAAGTTTTCCCAGTGCACCATTGATGAATGCGGGGCTTGCATCTCCTCCGTACTCTTTGGCGAGCTCAATAGCTTCATCCACAACGACCCGTGGTGGTTCTTTCGTATCTATTGTCAATTCGTAGACCGCTAGCCTAAGTATAGCTAAATCAATTTTATTTATCTTTTCGATGGGAAATTCAGGGGCAACTTCATGTATTTTCTGGTCAAGTATCGTATGGGAGCTAAATATCTTTTTGGCGTCATCACTTATCTGCTGCTCTGCAAAATCGCGTTTGAAAAGTTCTTCCAGGAGCCGTTTCCTTCGTTGGTGTCTGGGGTCGTGTGGGGTCTTCATGACTGTGAGACCGAAAGCCTCATTACTCCTCTTCGTTCTGCGCAGGAGCTGATTTGCTTTTCTGCGTCACTTGCTGTTTCTCAGTGCGTTCTTTTTCAAGCATCGCATAGAAGCGTGTAAGTTTGTGCTTGGTATCGGTAATCTGAAGAGAGATTGCTGCCCTTCTTTTTCCTTGCCTTGCCCGTGAGTGTCGTTTTTTCGGTTCTTGAGGCATGAGGCTATTCTACCTTATTTCTTGATCGCACGCAAGGCTGCCATATCGGAGTATCGTCCACGAAGCGGAATTGGTTATTTAAAGAGGAAAAAGAGGAAGTCGAAGAATCCGCTTTTCTTACCAGGAGCCGGTTTCTGTACAGGGATGGATTGTTTGTTGACGGGAGCGCTCATTCCATTTTTCTTTGCTGCCACCTTCGGCAGTGAGTAGCTCACTGATTGGGTATAAGCGGTCGGTTGGGAGATCATTCTACCCGTGCTTGTAATGATATTTGAGAAATCCCCTGTTTTGCAGCCGTTTTGTGGCTGGATTTTGAAATAATAGATGACATAAGGATTGAGCGCACCAATCGTGTAGCTTTTGACTTGCTCTTCGCCATGTACAGAAGTCGAAGCGTATTGTGTTGCATCTTTGGTTTGGCCGTACCATACTGTATAACCATTCACCGGACCCCATCCTTTCTTCCACGTCAATGTGATTGCATTTTTAGAAGTTTGTTTAGCAGAAAATAAATACGGAGCAGATTTCGGTTTTTCATTCGTACACGCGCTTGGTCCGTTTGTGCCTCCACCTGAGTTTCCTCCTCCGTTGTTTCCACCATTATTATTCGAGTTGTTATTTGATCCGCTGTTATTATTCTGTGGTGCAGGCTTAGGTACAGGCACAACTGTCGGAGTCACCGTTACTGTAGGAGTAGGTGTCAATGTGGGATTTTCGCCTTGCTCAGGTGCCGTTAACGGAGGCGGATCTGTAGGTGTTGGCGTTGCCTGTTCGGGTGAGGAAATTGGCGCTTCAGTCGGAGTAGGAATGATTGGGCTTGAAATAGGTGCAGTGATAGGTGTTTCACCAAAGGCTGTTTTTAGAAGGACGTGTTTGAACTCCAGGGCAGTGAGAGCCAAGAATATGGCTGTAATTGTGAGCTTGCCAACCGTCTGTAGAGGCATAATCGTAGAAGTATATCATACTATAGGGTTCACGTCAAGTACTACAGGTTATTCCCTGCTGACCTCAATCCGGGGAGATTGAAGCGTCAATTGAGGCTGAAAATCGTTTTTGCAAGTCCGGATCCGTTGAAAGCTTAGTATAGAGTATATCGGCTGTCCGCTTTGCTTTTTGGATAAGAGCAACGTCTGAAAATGAGGCTATTTTAAGCTCCGGTATGCCCGACTGGAGTGTACCGTAGAGCTCGCCAGCTCCGCGAAGCCGTAGGTCAAGTTCGGCCAGTTGTGCTCCGACATGGGTCGATTCAAGTGATTTGAGTTTTTGGAGAGTTTGTGGAGACGTTGTTTCCGTGAAAAGTAGGCAAAATGACTGTTTTTCTCCCCTTCCTACCCGTCCCCTCAGTTGGTGGAGTTGCGCCAGGCCGAAACGCTCCGATGCTTCTATGAGCATTACGGTCGCGTTTGGGATATCGATGCCTACCTCGACCACAGGCGTTGCGACGAGGATATCGAATTTTTTCTCACGAAATTTTAACAGCACATCGTCTTTTTCTTTCGTCTTCATTTTTCCATGCAGTAAGCCAAGCCTGAGATCCGGAAACACCTCTTTTTTCAGTCGGTCATATTCAACAGATGCTGCTTTCACCGTCTGCATCGTTTCCGACTGCTCAATAAACGGACAAATGATAAATGCCTGGGAATCGGTTTCGTTTATTTGTTTACGGATCCAGTGATACGCACCGTCACGCTTTTGTTTCGGCACAAGCCATGTTTTTATAATCCTTCTTCCTTTGGGCATATCATCCAGGTATGAGAGGTCCAGATCACCATACATTGTGAGAGCAACAGTCCTGGGTATAGGCGTTGCAGTCATGGTAAGCACATGCGGATTGTCTCCTTTTTGCCTTATGAGACTCCTTTGCGCCACGCCAAAGCGTTGTTGTTCATCGATGACGATGAGGCCAAGCCTGTTAAATTTGGCCTTCTCATACAAGACAGCGTGGGTACCAACGAGGACATCAAAGTGCGAATTGCGAAGTGCGCCCTCGCCCTGAGCTCGGGCCGAAGGGAATTGCGAACTTTTTTCTGCTTCTGGTTTTGTTTTTAACTTCTTACTTCTCATTTCTAACTTCTTGCTTCCCGCCTTTGTACTTCCTGTTACAAGATCAACGTTGACTCCAAGGGGAGAAAGAAGGTCCGAAATCGTTTTAAAGTGTTGTTGCGCCAAGATTTCCGTTGGCGCCATCAGCACCGACTGGAAGCCATTGAGGAACGATAGGTACATTGCAACTGTCGCGACGACTGTTTTTCCGCTCCCGACGTCTCCCTGCAAAAGTCGGTTCATAGGACGGCTCTTCTCTAAATCCTGAAAGATAGCGTGGATTGCCTGTTTCTGTGAGTCTGTTAGTGAAAATGGTAGCCGTTCCCAGAAATCAGCAATCTGTTTCTCAAACCTATCCACTGCAAATGCATGCCCGCTTACGATTTTTTCCCAGTCTTTCCGCCTGGCTGTTGCTTTTATTTGCAGCAGCAACAATTCATCAAACGCAAGCCGCGTTTTTGCAAGAGT
>JAUYMJ010000055.1 GCA_030698775.1 bacterium | reverse complement strand
GGTCAGACGCCGACCCCGATGCCTCAGCCGGACGAGGGTCCGACCTTCGCCTCAGTCATCGCAGGTCCTAAGGAGCAGGTGCTTGTGCCGAAAGACCCGAATTTCAGTATCCTTATCCCAAAAATCGGCGCAAACGCAAAGATATTTCCGAATATTGATCCGACAAGTGAAGCAGAGTTTCTTCCTGTCCTTCAGGAGGGAATAGCACACGCCAAAGGGACGGTTTTCCCGGGAATTGACGGGAATACGTATCTTTTTGCGCACTCGACTGATAATTGGTGGAATGTCGGGAGGTACAACGCGGTATTTTACCTTCTCAAAGACTTAGGCCCAGGCGATGAGATTGTGGTTTTTTTCGAAGGACGACGGTTTAACTATATCGTTACTGACAAAAAGACTGTTGCGCCAACAGATGTGACGGATCTTGTGCAAAGTCATGGAGGTCCGCAACAACTCATCCTTCAGACATGCTGGCCGCCAGGAACGACGTGGGAAAGGTTGTTGATTATAGCGAGACTGAAATCGGATGTTACTCAGTGAACGTAGTTAGTTTTTGTGAGGTAGAGGTATTTAGTATTTCGTATATAGTATTTAGCCAGTTGCTAGATACCAGATACAAAATACGAGATACTATTTCAGGCTCACCGTATAGAGGTTTGACTGATTTGACGGGTTATTCAGGTTGGTCAAAACGACGAGTTTTGAACCGTCCGGCCATGGGAAAACGTAGTGGTCAAGGAATGGTCCGGCGTAGACGGTGATTTTGTTACTTCCGTCATATTCCATAATCACAATCTTCTCGTCGTCCACAAATATCAAATGTTCTGAATCGGGAAACCAATTGAGGCCTGCGTGGCAATTGACTTCTTCATCGGCACAGTCCTCAGGCACAGCGTCAAAAAGTTTGACGTTGACGTCTTCTTTGACGGAGTAGACGTAGACATGGTCTTTTTTAATAGTACGGTCCTCGCTGATGCTATTGGTGATTCCGACAAGACGCGGTGTTATCATCAGAGGAAGTGTCGAGTCGTCTTTTGCCACATAGAGAATCTTTGTATCATCAGGTGACCAGGACAGGACAGCAAAGTTTTTGCTGATCATATCCCTGACTGTTTTCTTTAGACTGTTGAGGCGGGCAGTTTCTTTTTGGTCGCTGAGTTTCTTCCATGCATCCCGGGTCGTATCAAGGATAGCGGTAACGTCCTGGGGGGTTTGGTTAAATTGTGTTGCATCGAGAAGATAAATTGATTCATTGCGCGAAGGTGTAGCCGCGATTGTTGCGAGAATTTGCTGGGAGTCAGGGGACCAGGTTAGGGTTGCTTTCGAGAACGTATCAAAGGTATCGTCAACGACTTGTTTGGCTGTGCCCTGCAGCGTTAAGACAGGGTTTGTCGTCATGTCATACACATAGACACCGTTTTTCCGAAATGACTGGGAGCTGACAAGGAAGGCAATCCGTGTCTGTTGAGGGTCAAGAACCGGGCCTTCAACGCCTGTTGCACTCACCCCTTCAAGTTTGAGTGCGATCGGGAAGAGGAGCGCGTCAGCTTCTGTAACGACTTTTTCCTTGATTTTGAGCCGTTTCTCCCAGGGAGAATAACCCTCTTTGACGATTTTGACCGTGTAATCACCAGGCGTGAGGTTGAGAGTGGTATCGGTTGCGGTTGTGAGGTGTCCGTCAAGGAATACTTGTGCGCCTTTTGGGTTGCTATTGGCAACAAGGATTCCTGTTTTTGAGACTGTCGGTTTGCCCTCCTGGAACCCGAAGCGGTAACCTGTTCCATAGAGTACAACTGCGATTGTTCCGAGAATAAGGAAAGCTAGGATAATGAGTGAGATGACAATCTGTCTTCCGTGGTGTGGAGTATTTGGATTTTCAGACATGTTGGTTTCGGTTTCCGGAGTATCCATAGTTACGTTATTATAGTCTTCCACTTTACCCCTTGCAACAAAAAGTGCTCGTTCCTATAATCGTTGTAGAAGCTGACGATGTCAAAATGATAGAGAAGATAGATGGTTTGATATGTTTAAAATTCGAAAGCTAAACGTTAAAAGTCAAAATTTCAAGTTAAAACTCAAAACTCCATAAGGTCTTCGGCGCAATCTTCGTTTTGACTTTTGCATTTTGATTTTTGACTTTGTACATATGTTCTCATTAACACCAAAACGCATAGGAATTGATCTTGGTACCGCAAACACGCTTGTGTATATGGTTGGTGAGGGAATTGTCCTCAACGAACCAACGGTTGTTGCGGTGACTGCCGAGGAAAATAGGGTAGTTGCCGTAGGTAGAGAGGCAAAAGAGATGCTTGGACGGACTCCCGGTAACGTTGTTGCCCTCAGGCCGCTTCGTGACGGGGTGATAGCAGACTACACAATCACTGAGGCGATGCTATCGTACTTCATCGATAAAGCCTGCGGCCACTCCCGTTTTTTTAAGCCTGAAGTCATGGTGTGTATCCCATCCGGTGTGACGCAGGTTGAGAGGAGGGCAGTTTTGGATGCGACCATGTCGGCAGGTGCCAGGGTTGCCTACTTGATTGATGAGCCCTTGGCTGCTGCCATCGGTGCCAAGATTCCTATTGCACAGCCTGCCGGCCATATGATCGTCAATATCGGGGGCGGATCGACTGAATCTGCAGTAATTTCACTTGGTGGCGTTGTTGTGCACAGCTCGGTCCGGGTGGCGGGGAACAAGGTTGACGAAGCGATTGCAGCCTATACAAAGAAAAAGTTTAATCTTCTTGTTGGTGAAACGACTTCCGAGCTTATCAAAATTGAGATTGCAAATGCCGTACTCACCGATGAGGAAAAGAAAACCGGCGGCAAAACTATGGAAATACGGGGAAGGGATAATATTACCGGGTTGCCACGCACGATCATTCTCTCAGAAGCCCAAGTGAACGAGGCAATTTATCCTGTCCTTATGGATATTATCCAGGGTCCGAAAACCGTGCTTGAGCAATGTCCGCCGGAGCTCGCGAGCGATATCATCGATAAAGGCGTGGTCATGTCCGGGGGCACGTCACTACTGACAAATTTCGACAAACTCATGACCCAGGTGACAGGAGTGCCTTGTCATGTGGCAGAGGATGCGCTCCTTTGTGTGGTGCGCGGGACAGGGGTGGCTATGGAAAATATTGAACTTTACAAGAGAAGCATTAGTAAGAAGTAGAATCTATCGTCGCGCGGGTCCTGTCAGTCGCTTATCCCATCCGACGTCAACTTCGTTCGGGCGCTTGATGGGGGCCCCGGCTCCTGCCACCCGCTCCAGATATATTTATCCTATATTTATTTTTTTTATATAGTCTCATGAAAACCTATTTATTTATTCTCTCATTTTTCACAGGCTGTACCAGTTATAGTTGTAGAAAGTTTTATTAGTTGAAATTACGCAGTTTTTTGATCTAGTACGGCTAGTAAGTACAGCTAATAATTGATACAATAAACTACTCAATATAAATTGCTTGTCGGATAAATTATTTTTGAAGAAAATCTTAATATAGTATGAATATTGCACCCCCTAAAAAAAACGTCCTTGGTGTTTGTGTGACAGACGTCTCAAAACAGGATGTCCTAAAGTATATTACTAAAAGCTTAGAGGACGAAGATGATTCTTATTACATCGTGACCCCTAATCCCGAGATAGTGGTTTTTGCACAGCGCAATAAATCGTTTCAAGAAGCGCTTAATCAGGCACGGATTGCACTTCCCGACGGGGTGGGACTATTATTTGCTGCACGAATTTTAGGAATTCGGCTTCAGCAAAGAATAACCGGTACCGACGTACTTGAAGATATCTGTCGTGAGGTTTCGAAAAAGCCTATAACGGTAGGCTTTCTGGGAGGACGGGGCGGTGTAGCAGAAAAGACTGCCGAGCGCTTGGTGGGGAAGTATCCCGGATTGCGGGTGAGTTTTATTGGCGAGGAGTGGGGGAAGGATGGGTTTAAAGATGCACAAAAAATTTCAAATTTCAAATTCCTGCCTGCCGGCAGGCAAGGTCAAATTTCAAATTCTGTGGATATGCTGTTTGTTGCCTTCGGCTTTCCCAAGCAGGAGGAGTGGATGTGGGAGCATCTCGGGAAAATCCCCGCGCGGGTGATGATGGGAGTGGGCGGGGCATTTGATTTTTTGAGCGGAAGTGTTCCAAGAGCCCCCCGTTTCCTTCGCGTGGTGGGACTTGAGTGGCTTTGCCGGTTAGCTCTACAACCTTGGCGCCTGAAGAGGCAGCTCGCACTCTTGGCATTTGTCGCCATGGTGTTTCGTGAGCGTTTGAGGATATTTTCTTCTCGTTGACAGGTGATAATATTCGACCGTATGATGAGGTGAATTGGCTTTGTGTTATAATCCCACGACATGATCTCGCAACAAAAGAAATTACGAGTACTCATGCTGTACGACTTTCCTCTGAAGGGCGGAGGATCCGGAGCGTACGTTGAGTATCTCGCAAAACGGCTGTTAGATACAAAGCGCTATGAAGTAGGCGTTGCGTCTCCTGACAAGCACATCATTGATCCGCGGCTGCAACATTTTTTCCTCAAACTTCCGCAAGTCCCTGTATTTATAGGAAGGCCGGGGCTTGAGAGATCCAAGCGATACAGCCAGTTAAGTGCTTCAGAAATAGCGACACTGTACGCTTCATTTATCCAGGAAGCACTTAGAGTTGTCGGGGAATTCCGGCCTGAAGTGATTCACGTCCACCATATGATGGTAAACGCCTGGGTTGCAAATTTCATCAGAAGTGTCTACGGGATCCACTACATCCTCACTTGCCATGGAAGCGATCTCTTCGCGATTATGCAGGACAAGCGGTTTTTCCGACTAACCCGTGAAGCGATGCGCGGTGCTGATGCGATCACCGCAGTATCTGGCGATACGAGGTCAAAGCTGTTGAAACTGTTCGGCGGGGAATTTAGGGGAAAAACGAGGACGATTCCTGGTGGCATCCGGGCATCAATGTTTCCTGAAATTATGCCTCCGAGGACACGTCAGAAAATTGTTTCGCTGTACGGGTTACCATCCTCTAAGATTGCGCTTTTTACCGGCAGGTTAATTTCCGAAAAAGGCGTTGAGTATTTGATTATGGCAGCGAGTAAGATACACGGGCATGTCGTGATTGCAGGTGACGGGCCACAGAAGAAAATTCTTGCCTTGATGATAAAAGAGCGGAAGATCACAAATGTGACACTTCTTGGGCAAATTGACTATGAAGCCCTCATCAAGCTGTATTATGTGGCGGATGTGTTTATTTCGCCATCCGTATGGGATGAGCCTCTAGGGCTGACAATTATCGAAGCGATGGCTGCCGGTAAACCTGTTGTTGTGACGAGGCGGGGGGGTGTGACGATGGCTGTGAAGGACGGAGTAAACGGATTTTTCGTCCGCTCCAGAAATGCTACGGATATCGCATCCGAGGTCAACAAACTCTTTGCAAACCCCGCACTTGCCGAAAAAATGGGCAGGAAGGCACGGGAAGTTGTCCTGAAGCGTTTTACCTGGGCAGAAATTGCCAAGCGTTTTGAGCCTGTCTATCGTCGCGCGTCGTATTGAGATACTTTTGTTCATGAATTCCCCGAAAATCCTTATCGTAGGCTATGAAGTTGCTCCGTTTTATAAACGCGGAGGTTTAGGTGACGTCCTCGGATCACTTCCCATTGCACTCGCAAAACAAGGTGTCGATGTCCGCGTCGTGATGCCTGATTACGACGTCATCCCAAAAGGTAGGCCCAAAAAAGCCATCGGTACCTTCCGCATCGTTTTTGATACCAGTGAAGAAGAAGTCACGGTCCATGAGGGCGTCCTTCCGAATTCACACGTCGGCATCTATTTTTTAGGCAATAGTAAATTAATAAGCCCCATTAACTTGAAGAGAAAGCAGATTGCAGAGTTTCTTTTTTTCGATCTCGCAGTATGCGGGTTTGTCAACTGGTTAGAGGATAAAGGAGGATTTGTTCCAGAACTTTTGCACTGTCACGATTGGCATACAGGGCTTATCCCGCTCATCCTCAAGAAGCGTATGCACTCATCATTACCAACTCTTCTCACGATCCACAATCTCGGGTATCAAGGCAGAGGTTCTGTAAGCCTTCTCTCAAAACTCTCGATAGAAGAAGAGGCTGTTCGTAACCTGGACCCTCAAGGGACAGTCGGGAAGCTCAGCTCTTTGGGAGAGGGAATACTCCACGCAACAGCACTTTCAACCGTCTCACCAACGTACGCGAAAGAGATTACCAGTCCGATGAAGCGTGCGCCGATTTTCCAATACTTCCGTTTACGAGAACATATCCATCCGCTCCATATCACGGGGATACTCAATGGTATTGATACGGAAATATGGAATCCAAGAACCGATCCGTTTGTCTTTTCACGCTACGATGCGCATACAGTGGGAACGAAGAAGGAAAAAAACAGAGAGAGACTCGTGCATGGGCTCAAGCTCGCCCAAGACCGCCCAATATTTTCATTTGTTGGCAGGATGGCCGGCCAGAAAGGATTGAATATCATAAAGCAGGTAATTGGGGAGTTGATGGAACTTGAGATAAACATTGTTTTTTTGGGGAGTGGGGATAGGAGGATTGAGCAGGATATCCGTATGCTTGCAACCCGCTACCCGCACTTCATCCATGCTGATATTGTCTATAGTGAAGTCGTTGCACATCAAATCTATTCGGGATCGGACTTTTTGCTTATTCCATCTCTTTATGAACCATGTGGGCTGATCCAAATGCTTGCGATGCGCTATGGCACGCTTCCGGTTGCCTCAGACACAGGAGGCTTGCATGACAGCATTGATGATGGGGTGACAGGATTTCTTTTCCACAAAGGGTCCGGGGCATCGCTCATTGCTTCGGTAAAACGCGCCTTGGCGGTTTATAAAGATAAAAAAAGCTTTGAGCGTATGCAGGCTACTGCGATGGAGAGGGATTTCTCCTGGGATAGGAGCGCGAGTGCGTATAAAAGCCTCTATGGGAAGCTTCTCGCGTCAAGCGTTTAGTATCTAATTTCTCTCCCTCTCTGGTTGCATTACTTTTTTAAAGTAGGTTAAGCCACATCATCTAATAAGTCTATTACTTTATGTATTGATATCTATATTTATAGATTGAGTCAATCAAATAATATATAAAAGAAAATGGATATATCTTATATTCAATAAGGAGGATTTAGAATAAAATTATATTTTCAAAATCACTTTGCAAATGAGAATGGTTCTTTGTAACTATACGCTAGACGCTAAAGGCTTAGCGCTTTTATACTCTCGTGTAGTACGTGGAACGTCCCTTTCCATGGGAAACAACCAGGCCGAGGCTTAAAAGCTTTGCCAAGTCACGTGAGGCGGTAATTTGGGAGACTTTAAAGTGTTTCTGGACCTTCTTGTTTGTAATGGTTGCATGGGGGAATTCAAGGACGCTGACTATGTTTCTCTGCCTGTCTGAAAGCTCCCAATGGCCATTTCTTTCGATATGGAAAGCGAGTGAATTGATCCGCTGCAAGGCTTTTTCAAGCTGAACGAGAATACCAGAGGCATAATACTCAAGCCACATATTAAGCGAGTTTGTTTGGAGCACCGTGTCTTTTATGACGTCAAGTGAGGCAAGATCTTTTCGCCAGTATTCCTCAAGGACGAGCATGCCGCGAAAATCATAGCCGTTTTTGTACAGGTATAAGAGAGAAAGAAGTCTGGCGAGCCGTCCGTTGCCATCTTCAAATGGCCGCAGGCATACAAGTTGCATTTGGATAATTGCTGCCTGGACTATTGGATGATCGGTGCTCTTATGGAGGTAATCAAGGAGAAGGGATAGGTCGGCCTGATCGTTTTGAATTTGTTTCGTTTCGATTGTTCCGGCAAGCTCAATGACTGTGCTGAGCTTCACCGATTGAGGGTTTACGAACCATTCATGGGTAATCATGTCGTGTGCTTTTTTGTATCGTATGGCCCGCTTCTCATCAGTTGTGAGCGGCTTTGTTTTGCCGTCAATCGTGAAAAGCGGGAATGTTTTGATGATAAGGTTTTCAATATCGCTTTTTGTGAGTGGATTTCCCGACATACTTAGTGACCAATAGATTCTTCCCACCATTGCTTCAAATTTTAGTTTCAGCTCTGTTTTTGGGGAGAGAGGGGCGAGTGCGATTTTTGTTCTCAGCGTTTCAATAGCAGCAATGTGTTCTCGAAGGAGGGGGGAGAGTGTATATGAGAAGTTGATCATCCCCCTGATTATACTACTATCCGTCAATTGTCTACTATGAATATGAAATACAAGCTGTGAAAAGTAGTAATTCCTTTGTGAAAAGACAAAAACTATAAGTTAATTTTTAAGAATGAAATAAAACGGAAATTCCGGATGATATGTGCCTAAATTTAACAAGATAGATAAGAATATGATAAGAATTAAATTCAGTCTTGACACGACGATTGGGATATGGTGCAATAGATGGGGAGGCGTATGGCTGCACATTCTGCATCGGGTAAAAAAACGGCACAACAAAGTGTCCAATTAAACGATCCTCTTTTGTCATCAGGGATGAATGATGTTGTCTATAAAAGACTCGAGTTACTGCTTATCGGATTTGCAAGCGTTGTCATTACGTTTCTTTGGGTGGGTGTATTCTCGACGGTTTTTCAAAACAGACAGATACAATTTACTTTTCTGGGAAGTGGCATTGTTGGTGAGTCGGTCAGGGATGCATTTGCACAGGCCCAAGGTGTTGCAAGAGGGATAGTCCAGGTAGCAGATCTCGCAACCGACACAATTTCCTACCAGTTCCAAGCAGCATACGAAAGTTCATGTCTTCTTCAGGGGACCTGTGACGGCTTGCCGCTTTTTGTAGAGGCAAAAGCGATAGGTGCATTGACGGCTCTTAACGGACTTACTGCCCATTCACATCGGGTTGTTGCGGTAGCGCAAGATGTCTTTACGCTTCGTTTGCTTGAGGCGGGGAGATCTGTATCACTGCTTTTCTCGCCTGAGCGCGCCTATGCCGATTCGGTGCTGGGTGAAAAAACCGTTTCGACTGACGTTCTGCTTGAAAAGGGTTTTCGGAGCTATTACCGGTCAATTGACGTGATTACTTTCGGTGCGGTGAGCGTTGTAAATCCTGAGCTTGTAAACGTTGAGTAAGGGTCCTATGACAAAGTTATTACAAAAATTAAAGAAAAATCTGCGGGCAATTCTTTTGCTCATTCAGGCACAACCCGTGTAGTATATTTCGTATTTTGCAGATTTCTTGCTTTATACTACATACCAAATACCATATACTTAGCACGTGGCTGATTTTCGTTTCCTCCATAATCCTATTTCCCGTGTTTGGGTCATCTCAGCACCGCGTCGGGCCAGAAGGCCGAATGAAGCGGAAAAACATCTGATGACGTGTCCGTTCTGTACGGGCGGACGGGCTGAGACGCAGCTTGTGTATCAGATTGGTGATGATCCTGACTGGCGAGTCAGGGTAGTGTACAATACCTTCCCTTTTGCTCCTCTCCATGAGGTAGTTATTCACTCGCCGGATCATCTGAAAAGCTTTGCCGAGTTATCGGTTGAGAACGTTGACACCATTTTTCAGGCATTCCAGCACCGCTATAACGAATACGCGCACCGCGGTCAGGTAATTATCTTCCATAACCACGGTGCTCTTGCAGGTGAGTCATTGCCGCATCCGCATACACAAATTGCTGTCATACCTGAAAGGGTTCGTATTGATGCGCCGGAGCTGAGGTCAGTTCTTCCGCAAGAAGAGGAGTATCGGTACGAATCAGAGTCATTTGTCCTTCTGACGCCAAAAATCAGCCAGTGGCCGGATGAAGTATGGATAACACCGAAAACAAAAGGGAAAACATATGGCCAGATAACGGAGAAAGAGCGGTTTGAGCTCTCTTCTCTCGTGAAGCGGCTTGTTCTGATCTATGATCACAGGTACAATCGCGATTTTCCTTTCAACTTCTATATTTACCCCGGTGAACATTGGTATATACGCATTATTCCACGGATAAAAAGTATCGGTGGTTTTGAACTCGCGACAGGTATTTTTGTCAATACGCAACGGCCCGAGGAGACAATGGCTTTTATTAGGGAGCACCTCAGGGAGCCGAATCTTGAAAAAATTCTCAAGGAGCACCAGGCGGAGTACCACAGGACAGTATAGATATTAAGATATATGATTTAGGAATATTCTTAAATCGTAAATCTTTGGGGACGAGTTAGGCGTCGCTCTTCTGTTGCATACCGAGAAGCCAAAGCACAGCCTCTTTTCTGTATCTGCGGTCGCCGCGGGAATTGATACGGATTGCCGGTAGTTTTCCTCTTTTTCCCCAGCGTTTGATTGTCAAAGGGGAGACCCTTAAAACATTAGCGACTTCCCGGACGGTGAGGAGATCAGGAAGGTTGTTGATTGATAGTGTTTGATTGTTGTCAGCCATGAAAGTGTATTAATACTAATCTATCCAGATTTAATCTGTGCTATATAGGTAAGAGTTGCTTATAAAGTAACAAAAGAGAACATCTTTTGTCAAGAGAGTAATTTTACTCTTTTGTCATACATTACAATAAGAAAGCAGATTTCGGAAATCAGGGCGCTGGTTTTTTTTGCTGAGAAGATTGGGGAAGTTGTGCGAGTCCGACATAAATCTCCACGAAATTTCTCTGCACACGCATGAGACCTGTCCGGATTTGGTATTCCTGGTCGGTTTTGTCCGGTTTGTGAATTGTGAGTGTATCTTTGATCATGGTGATGAAGTTAATATGCTCGGGAAGGATATCAAACACCCCTTTTTGGTTGACCGAGCTAACAGCCAGAGCTGCACTGTCGTAGATGACCTTCTCCCGATTTCTGACTAAAACATGGAGGACCCTTTTGTCGGGAGTTGGTAATGGTTGTGGTTGTTCTGACATAGTGAATCTATGATTGGAGGGCTTCTTTTGCCTCTCCGACATAGAGAAATTTTTCTTCTGAGAGTGAGTCATAGACACCACCGAGAATATCGGTGACGTCTTTCACGGTCGTTTCCAGAGGAACGTATTTACCTGGCCGTCCCGTCTGGCTTGCTGCCACGAAGAAGCTTTGGGTCATGTAGTTGCGAAGAATTTTCGCCCGGCGGTAGATAATTTGGTCTTCATGTGACAGCTCCGATTCGCCGACTAAGGATGCAATGTGGTCTAAGGAGACGGCTTGTTTGAGAATCCCCTGAGCTTTTATTGCCGTTGTGTAATGCAGGATTCCCGCTACTTCCATGTTTAACGCAGATGAAGTAGAAGAGAGGATATCAACCGACGGCAGGCGGCCTTCCTGATAGACGTTACGTGAGAGGATCAAGCTTGAGTCAAGGTAGGGAAGGATAGACTGCACCCCCTGGTCGAGAATATCGTCATTTGGTACATAGATAGCCTCAATCGTGGTGATGTTATTTTGCTTGTTTGAGACCAACCGTTCATGAAAGTCGGCCATTTCGGATGAAAGGGTTGGTTGGTAGCTATCCTCAGAGGGAATCACGTTCATGAGAAGTGAAAGTTCATTTCCCGCCTGGGCATAGCGGAACACGTTGTCAACGAAGAAAAGTACATCTTTTTTGATCTCATCCCTGAAGTACTCAGCGATGGTGAGTGCGGTAAATCCGGTGAGGAATCTGGTCGCAGGGTTTTGTCCCATGGTACCAAACACGAGGCTTGTAAAGGGAAGGACGCCTCCTTCTGCAAGTGACTCGAACAGTTCTTCTCCCTCACGTGAGCGCTCGCCAATACCCGCAAAGACCGAAACATTTTTTGTTCCCTCGGTGGTTTTTGTCACTTGGACGACGTTGTGGATAATTTCTGTCAGGAGCACTGTTTTTCCGACTCCTGCACCTCCGAAGAGTCCCATTTTTCCGCCTTTGAGGAGGGGACAGAAGAGGTCTATGACCTTAATGCCGGTCTGGAGTATCTCCTGGTGGCTTGGAAGGTCTGTATAGAGTACAGGCGAGCGGAAGATAGGCCAGGCTACATCCGTTTTCACAGGGCCCTTGTCGTCTTTTGGGTTGCCAAAAAGATCGAGGATTCTTCCGAGCACTTTTTCACCAACGGGGGTGGCTATCGATTTTCCGGTGTTGATGATTTTGGCACCGCGGAAAAGGGAAGAGGTCCCACCAAGCGCGAGGCAATAATACCGCTCCCTGCCGCTTGGCCGATAGACCATCATTTTCACATTTTTATCATTTTCCAAGTGGACAACATCGCCAATTGTTGGTTGGTTTTTGACAAATTGGACCTCTATCACTTGTCCCTTAATACTGATAACCTTTGCAGAATTGATTTCCATAACAATGTTTTTTATAGAGATTAGGTATTAGTGAACTAGGTATTAGGAAAACCTTCTTTCTTACTAGACTAATTTCCTTATGCCTAATACCTAGCCACTAGCTCCTAATATCTACTACTTATTCCACAAACTAATACCCGTCAGCAGCTCCTGCTGTTTTTTATTTGCTTTTCTATGGATGAGTACCCGCTGTTGGTTTTGGACGGCTTTGAGTGCAGTTTTGACATTTTCCGTCGCACTGTCAAGCGTAATCATACGTGATGCAAATTTTGCAAGTTCTGCTTCCTTGACTGTCTGTTCGATCAGAGAAGTAAAGATTTGCTGTTCGAAAAACATCATCACCTGCTCAAGTGACGGTTCAAACAGGTACTTAATTTGACTATCTTTAGAGGCTGCTTCTTCTTTCTCGTCTTTCTCTTCACCGACGACGTCAAGCATTGTCGGCTGTTGGACACCAACTGATATAAATTTACCGTAAAAGATATAGATTTTTTCATATTGGATCAGGAAAGTAGCCAGCTTTTCAACCTCTAAAGGATCCGCATCAACGTCGGGAAAGTCGAAGAACGTGTATTGTTTGTTGCTATTTCTCTCTTCAAAGAGACGGCGTCCGAGTCTGCCGATAATTCCTATATCGCAAGGTGTTTTTTGCGTGAACAAGATGAATTGTTCGGAAATTTTTGGGACGATGTCACCATAAAGCCCGGCATTTGACGATATGAGGAGAGATACGGTTTTCCCGTTTCTTTTAATCATTGTCAGTACGTTTTGACTCGCGATACGCTTTCGCTGCATGATGGTGAGGATTTGGCTTTTGTAGGAGGACTTGATCCGTTGGTACATTGTCCCTAGCCCTTCATTAAAGAGCCTACTCGCCAACACAACACTCCGGTTTTTCCGCATCCTATTGGCTGCTATTTCCTCATACGTCTCAATCAGGATTTTGAGATTTGTCAGTCTTGTCAGCTCTTCGAGTAATTCCTGGTTATTGATCATACTTTTATTCCTGCGTCCCGGAGTATCTTCGTCCCTGATTTACCGATTTCAGTCAAGAGAGTATTGAGTGATTCCTGTTTTTCCACAGTCTTGGCGACCGCTTTCTGGAATTCGGTTTTTGTCTCAAAGGCAATGATTATATTTGTCAGGTCCTGTTTCAACTGGTCAGGTGTTTTCGTTCTCCAAATACCAAACCAGATCAAAGCGAAGAGAAAAATCTGTAAGTTTATCTCAAGAACAACCTCCGATGTCTGGTCAAAAAATGCCGTTATCTGGTCTCCTGTAAGAAGGGTGTTTTTTACTGTTGTGCTTGTTTCCGCGCCGAAATGGGCAAAGTTTTCTATTCTCTCGCGGAGCGTGAGAAATGAAGTCAGTTCCCTGTTGATCGTACGGCGAAGGTTGTTTTGTGTCTGTCTGCCCACCCTGGTAACGGAAAGGAAGGGATTGACAGCAGGACGTCTCCCTTTGGCAAAAAGGTCTACATCAAAATAGATATGTCCGTCAGTCATCGACATGAGATTGGTTTGGATATAGCCCGTAATGTCGCCTTGAACCGTCTCAACAACGGGAAGGCAGGTAATCGCAGTCACGCCATTTTTTTGGCCGAAATTTCCCGCCCTTTCAAGTAGTTTCGCATGAGTATAAAAGATGTCCGCCGGGTAGGCGTTTCTGCCCGGAAAGCGTTTGCCAAGAAGCGAAATCTCCCGGTAAAATTTCGCGTGGGTATTGAGGTCATCCATCACGATCAATACATCGTTTCCCCTGTCTTTGAAGTATTCCGCGAGTGTCATCGCGGCGAAAGGGGAGATATAAATGGTACTTAATGGATCATCTGCAAGTGCAGCCATGATAACGACCTGGTCCATAATTTCTTTTTTACGGAAGTATTCTTCGGCCTGCTTCACGTCAAATTTTTTTTTGCCGATCGCAGCATAGATGCAGATGACACCTTTCCTTGCCTGGGTATAGATGGTTTGAAGAAGGAAGTTTGTTTTTCCCGTTTTCCGATCGCCGATCACAAGCTCTCTTTGTCCTTGGCCCAAGGGAATAAGCATATCAACGAGTGAGACTCCGGTTTCGAGTGACTTGGTGATTTTTCTTCGCATTGCGATGCCCGCCGGCTCAACATCAATCGGACGTTTTTCCTCAGGAAGTTTAAACGGTCGAAGCTTATCCAAAAGGTTACCGAAAGGATCTATGAGTTGTCCCAGGTATTCGGCGCCGACTGGGAGCGTTGTGACTTCCGTGGTCCTGGTAACCCTGGTGCCGATTTTTATCGGGAGTTTGGCGAAAACGAGGATCTCCGCGTCGTCTTCCTCAATGTATGCAGCCTGACCTACTTCACCCGTCTCAAATTGCACGAGTTCTCCCGGTTTTAGCCCAGGGAGACCGCTCACATAGGCCATTGATTCAAGAGACCGGGTTGTGAAACCAATTTCTTTTGTTTTTTCAAGCAGATTTGCAAAGGTATTCATGGATTTTACGGGTCCTGTCGCTCGCGCTCCTCATCCGTCCTGCCTTGCCGGCAGGCAGGTGTCCTCAGTCGCTTCGTTCCTTGCGGGCACTCGATGAGGACTCCCGCTCGCGCCACCCGTTCGATATTGAAAATTAGAAATTTGAAATTTGACATTTGAAATTACGCTAAAAATTTGAGGATCTCTTCCTTCTTTGCATCGAAGAGAATATCTACTTTCCTTTTTACCGAGAGGTCAATATAGTTTCCCTTATAAATAATGACAGCGCCTCCGACGAGCTCCTGATTGATACTTATTTCGACAAGGAGATTGCTTCCGAAAGACTCCTTCACTTGTGATGCAATTTTTTCAACTATCCGTTTACTTGCCGGGAAGGCAATCGTCAATGAGACGACTTTGGCTTTTCGGATCGTGTCCTGAAGCGTCCCAAGCGCATAGCGTACCTGTTCCTGATGTGTCACGTCAATTTTTGATGATATAAGATATTCTTTGATATCTCTAGATATATTTTCAGGAAGCATCTCTTCGAGGACAGTCAGGATACTCGTTCTGTCTGTTTGGTACATAGACTGGAGAAACCGGTCTATTTGTTCGATGTAGTAAGAGGCATCTTCTGTTGATGCAATTGTTTTGAGTATGGCAATTCCGGGATCTTGTTGGTTTTCCATGATTATTGTCTTTTATACTTGAGGCACTGCGTTTTGTCCGGTTATTTGCCTGCTTGGGATTTGGGATGATGCTTCCTGGATTGCCTGAGTGATGAGTGCTTCGTGATCCGCTGTGGTTAGCGTGCGTCCGATGACCAAGCTGATAACATTTTTAAGAAGGGGGTAGATAGCTGCCTCAACCTTCTTGAGTTCCTGCTGTCTGTATGCCTCAACACTTTGTTCCGCTTTTGCATACTCCTGCTCAATACGGTCCTGCATGATGGTATGAACATCAACAGTCTCGTCCTTGAGGAGTTTTGTGAAATTCTGCATCTCTTTTGTGACGGTTTCCTCAGCCTCATTTGAGATTTTCTCAAATGCCCGAACGTCTTGCTCCCTCAGCCTGTCCAGTGCCTGCTGGTAATTTTTGGAGAATTGGTCATTTAATGTGTCGGTGGTTTTTTTCTGGAGCGCTATCAGTTCGTCCAATTTGTTTTTGACGAGAAGTTGCACATCTGCCTTATTGACACCTGCTTCGGATAGGATTTTCGCAGCCTCTTTATTTGCTTCCTGGAGTATCTGGATATTCTGTTTTCTTGTATCTTCAAGGATTTGAACAGCTTTCTGGTTGACCGAGTCGTGAAGGTGGATTTTTTCCTCATCTGCCTGTTCCACTTTGCGAAGCAGGTGGTTAAAGGTTGTAATGATAAAGACAATCACGAGTGATAACCCGAATACCGATGCTATGAGAAGGAGAAAGATGGCAGGATTAATCAACATAGCTATAGAGTGCAAAGAGTAGAGTGCAAAGAGCAAAGCGAAGTGTAAAGCGTAAAATTTTTAGCTTTGAGTTTTGTTTTTGATTTTTGCATTTTGATTTTTGATCTTGTTACAGTGTCAGAATTAAGTATGCCACAACGATTCCTACCGCCATTGTTGATAACGTAAGGACCGAATTAATAATAACGCTTATCATGATCACCCGTCCAGCGAGAGGATTTCTTCCGAGTGCTTCAACACCTGAACGCGTCACACGGCCAAAATAGCCCATGCCGAGTCCGAAACTGATAAGTACCACGAGTCCTGCCAAGATATAACGCAGGGTAGTCCCAGGGCTCAAGAAGGGGGCACTGAGTGCGAGGTTAAAATTGTCCAGTAAGTTCGTCCGAAGTCCGGTGACGCTACTCTGAAAAGCAAAATTAAGACTTACCAGAATTTTTTCGACAGCCTCCTGGTTTGCATTCTCGTAGCCTTCAAGTGCCGTACCGACAACGTAACCCTCCTGGGATGCTTTTTGCCCGACACCCTTGACTTTTGAGGTTGCAATAAGGTCACCGGCTTGTATCGGACCATTCTGCGTAGACACACGTACGTACGCTTTTCCTGTGGTAATCACATAACGCTGTGTACCGTCAGTTGTTGTTTTTCGTTCAAGGGTCACTGCAGGGTTATCTGTGATAATGCCGTAGATTTGAGGGTCATACGCCCTATCGGCAAGTTTGTAGCCATTATTGCTGAATGTGACAATATCCCCATCTTTCCCGCTTTTGTCGGAGAGATTGATAAGCGTCGCAACGCCAAGGCCGAAATCCGGGCCGGTTGTGGGAGTGGGGGAAGTAACCTCTTGTGCCATTATCTTATCGGCAAAAAGCAAAAGAGATCCGGCCGTGAGGAGAAGAAAAAGTATGAGAAAAAAGTTGGTTTTCATGGACCGACGTAGCTGACTTTCAGCCCGCTTGGGGATTCATCCTGAAGGATTGGCAGCGTCGCATGAAACAGTATATTTTCATTTTTATGCGGTGTCAATGATGCCTGATGCTCTATGAGCGCAGGGTGGGGAGAAATGTGTCTAGATTGCGGTCACTGTTGTTTATCCTTCAGGATGAATCCTTTGTAATCGTTTGAGTATATTTGATAGCATTGAAGGAGAAAGATGGAGCTCTTGCTTATTAAGGAAAGTCCGGATGGCACTATTTGAGATAGTTGGGTTTTCTTCCCGTAGTCGCCGGACCATTAATAGTGTCTTATAGTTCCATGTCGGCTGACGGAGTTTCTTCGGCCGTCTCGATCTGTCTTCAAGTGAACCAAGCTCCTCGGGGTTGTAGCGTTTTTTCCAGCTGTAGAAGGTGTCCGGGGAAATGCCAAAATGCCTGCAGGTAAGACGTGCCGAGCGATATTTTTTGTAGTGTTCCATCCATCTAAGCCGCTTCTTCCCCGCTTTTGATAACTGAATACTTTCCTTGTTCTCTTCTTTCGTTTCCATACTATTAATATATTCAGTATACCACCTCTTCATCACGATTCCGGAAGATTCATGCTAGTACGATCAAGAATGTGCCTAATTGGATAAGATGATATATTTGTGTACGGAATGTATTTTAAATTAAATGTAGGGTACCTCATTGTTTTTCAGAAACTTGGACATTTGAGGCAGAGATTGGTTTTCGTGCAGGGAAACTTGGACAGAATGCAGAAAAAAGGAACACTCTTCAACGAATGGATGTCAGTTAGTTGTCTCTGGTGACGTGATTTTTCAAAAATAACAAAACTGTCCTTGGTATGCGGAGAAGGAGTAGATTTTCTTCGAACAGACGATTCCTTCATCTAATATAGATTTATATTAAAAGTGATTCTTTGATATAAATTGCATCAAAAGTATGTGATTAAAAGACCTTCTTTTTTGAGAAGGCATTAGTTCGATCGACTATTTCTCAATTGTTTAACTCGCCTACTTGATCTTCATGAAGGTGGTTGGTTTAGGGTTAAGACAGGAGAAGGGCGCACTGCGTCTTTTGGGAGTAGGTACTCATATCTTTTGAAACGCATTGGAAGCCACATTATTTTGGAACGTTTTCTTTTTGACTTTTATATCCTGTAAGAATTAACAAGGTATTGTTTCTTTTTTCGATTTTTCATGAGTACACATCATCGCGGCCTTGTTTTTCTTGTCAAAAAAGCAGCATGTTCTCCTTTTTTTCTATGTATCTTATCCGGAGATATTTTCACTGATTTTTACAAGCCTTCGAATCTTATCATTTTTTTATCATATTTCTGAAATGTCGTAGCTTCAGAAAGGGGAAAAACTAAAAACTCCTCTTGACAAGCCTTTTAATATATGAAGTAATGTTAAGTATAAATAATATTGGACAAACTTGGACATTTAGGTAAGTTTCTAATATTACTATAAAACCTGCCAATGACTGCCAAACTGCTCACCATCCAACAGGCTGCAAAAACCCTGAATGTCTCCACCAAGACGCTTCGGAGGTGGGAAGCGAAGGGTATTTTTATTCCTCAAAGAACGCCTGGTAATCAGAGAAGATATACGCTTAAGCAGATCAAGGAGCTTAAAGACCGTAGTAAGGCTTTTACCCTCAATCAACCAGGAGGAGAAGGAGACTCTAGTCCGCTCGCTCTTGCCGGAAAACAGTTTGAAGCAATAAAGGAGAGATCTTCATTACGCGGGGATAGCCTTGATGTAGTCACTGTCAATCCGTATCAGTCAGGCACAGCAATCGGGCTCGAAGAGAAAAGCGGTCTCATATCAGAATATAAGCCGATAGTAAGTCATAGCATCAGTCCACCAGGTCCTCCTGGCCCGCTGGGCCAAAGCGAGGTCCCGTCTGATCAATGGGGACTTCCACAAATACAAAGAAATGGTCGCATGGGCGGCCTCTTCTCGTTTGTCGGTTTTCTTACACAAAACAGGGGAGCTTTTTTTGTTGCTTCTTGTGTATCTATGATTATTATTTTATTTGGTATATACGGCCTGACGAATTCGGCTTTCGTTGAGAGGTTCACGAAACACGTAACAGGTGACACGACTGAAGAACTTGTTACGAGTCACGTGTCACGTGAGGCAGGTCAAGAGATTTTAGCAGGTGCAAGTGTGAGGCCGGATGCGTTTTTCACGGTGAATATTCCCGGTCTTTTCACAAAAGATCTTACGATTGAGAAAAACGCTTCAGTCGGTGGTCAGCTTAATGTCAATGGCATTTCAATTCTGACAGGCGGTGTGACTACGCAAGACGCAGACATCAATGCCGGCACGGGGCAGCTCACAGCAAGCAATGTCATCTACAGCCTTACGGCGGGTGAGGGAATCGGTATCACAGGGGGTCAAAATGCAACAATCACGAACACTGGGGTGACCTCATTCCAGGGAGGTACAGGAGCAGTCACGCTTACTGCAGGCTCGGGGATCTCCATAAGCGGGACGACAATTTCAAGCAGCGTCACGTCAAGCAATGCGTTCGGGAAAATCGCAGTCTCCGGTCAGTCTGATATTTCTGCAGGATCAGCCGGAGATACTGTGACCTTTGTAGCAGGAAGTAATATCAGTCTGACGACGTCGGGAAGCAATCTCACAATAAACAGCACAGGCGGATCTTCCCAGTGGACAACAACAGGTAGTGATATTTACTACAACACAGGCAATGTTGGGATTGGTAATACAGCGCCAACTGAGGCATTAGACGTAACCGGCAATATTGTTGCTTCAGGGAATTTTATTTCAGGTTCTTCGACAGGGCAGACAATCGCAATTGCATCATGTATAACCTCTACGGGGGGAATCGTAACCGGTTCGGGAGCATGTCCTTCTCAGGCAGGCACAAATTTCTGGAATCAGGACAACGGATCACTTAAGCCGCAGAATGACACCGTTGATCTTTTGGTTGGTGGGCAATCAACTTCCTCTGCTAAATTTGGATTCATAAACGTCCTCACAGGAACCCCTACAGCGACTATAGCAGGAAACATCGTATTAGACCAAAGTGCATCAATCCAGACAACAAGAAATCAATCTCTCACCCTTGGTGGCACTACGACAGGCTCAATTGCGCTTACACCTCTCAACGGAGCAGGTTTTGTGAATTTCAATGTAGGGGGATTGAGAATCAACGGAGCAGCAGGTGTGACAGAAGGTTCTGCTTCTTGTGTGACAACCACAAACGGTATTGTTACAGGTACAGGTACATGCCAGCTGGGAAGTGAACAATGGGTCGTTTCAAACGGAGCAATCTATACCGGTAACACTTCGCTTGATCTTATCCTAGGCAATACAGCAACAGCATCCTCACGGTTTGCAGTCATTAACATCTCAGGCGGTACTCCGACTGCCTCAGTCTCCACAGGCTTAAACGGAACAGGTATGTCAATTGCTGCAGACGGGACAGTGCAGACGACAAGCAACACAAACCTCACCCTTGGTGGTGATAAGACAGGCAACATTATCCTTTCACCGTTGGCAGGAAGCGGAAGAGTCGGTATTAATCTCACCAATCCTACCCAGGCTCTTGATGTCTCAGGCAACATCCGTGCCTCGGGAGATTTCTACTCAGGTGCATCACAGGGACAAACAATTGCGACTGCTTCCTGTATCACATCTGTTGGCGGTATTGTCACGGGAAGCAGCGCCTGTCCCGGAGCTGCAAACCTGGACCTTTGGCAGCAGACACAAGGGCTTTTGTATCCAGGAAATTCCACGGTTGACCTTGCAATAGGTGGAACAAGTACAAGTGCAGCCAAATTCGCCTTCATCAATGTCAATTCAGGGACTCCAATGGCATCAATTAATGGCACACTATCACTTTTAGGATCAGGACAGATTCAGACGACCAATGCCCAACCTCTCACGATTGGTGGATCTTCGACCGGTCAGCTTGTCCTAAATGGGAGGAACGGCACAGACAATGGCATCACGTTTTCAGGCTACGGAGCGGGAATTGCCCATATTTCAAGTACCGGCATCGTTACGTCTTCAGCCGTTGACCTTGCTTCGTCTGAAGTGACAGGCGTTCTTCCTCTTGCCAATGGCGGCACGAACAAAAACATGACAGCAGTTGCCGGTGCTGTTGTATATTCTGATTCGGATTCTTTTGAGTTGACCGGAGTTGGAAATTCAGGTGATGTGCTGACCTCTGCCGGTACTGGAACACCGACGTGGACGAACCCTTCAAGCTCTGTTTTCGGTTTGTGGAATCAGAATAATGGGCTTCTCTCTCCGAAAAACGACAGTGTTGACCTGGCGATCGGCGGGCAGGCTACCGAGAGTGCGAAGTTTGCGTTTGTGAATGTGACTACAGGAACTCCAACGGCGACTATTTCTGCACAAGATGTCGCAGGTATGGCACTTTTTCTCGATGCGGCAGGTGCAATCGGTACCTCTCGACGTAGAACATTGAGTCTTGGGACAAGCACAACCGGTTCGGTCGAGCTCTCGCCAAACGGTTCAACAGCACTCTATGCAGCAGGGTCAGGCAATGTCGGTATCGGCAACACTGTACCAACCCAAGTCCTTGACGTGACAGGTTCAATCCGTGCATCTGTTGGCTACATAGCAGGAGCAAGTACAGGCGTTTCATCATCCAATGCCTGTGTCACCACAGTTGGAGGTATCGTGACAAGTGTTGCAGCTGGTTGCTCAACAACATCTCCTTTCCAGTCAATCACAGGAGGAGTGATCATTGAGAACAACACCACCGAAGATCTCCTTCTTGGAGGGGTTGCAACAGCTTCAGCCAAATTCTCAGTTCTTAACATTGCACAAGGCCTCACAGCAGTTGCCTCACTCTCTGGAGGGACAAATGGAACAACAGGGTTGACCTTGAGTGCTGATGGAACAATCGGTACACTGCAGAACAACAACCTGACACTCGGGAATAACACCACTGGGAATATCATCCTCAATCCGAACGGTAACATCGGTGTCGGTACAACTGCGCCAACTGCCAAACTTGATGTGAACGGCAACGCCAATATTTCAGGCTACGCAACTGTCGCAGCATCCCTCAACGTAGGAGGACCAAGTGTTGTTGGTGGCGTTGGTAATATCAACGCATCAGGCGGTTACTACATCGCAGGGACTGCAGGACAAACAGTAACCACAGCAAGTTGTGTAACATCAATTGGTGGATTAGTTACCGGATCATCTGCTTGTCCGGGAGCAACGCAGGCAACACTCTGGCAGCAGACCAATGGACTTTTGTACCCATCCAACAGTACGGTTGATCTTGCTATTGGCGGCACCTCAACAACTTCAGCCAAGTTTGCGTTTATCAATGTCAACAGTGGGAGTCCCACGGCGACTATCGGAGGTAATCTCTCACTTGTTGTCCCGACAACCGTAGGGACAAACACCCTCAGTCTCCTTAACGGCAGTAACCTCAATCTCGTTTCCTCAGTTGGTGGAGACGGTGCAACAGCCTCGAGACTTTTTGTCAATGGAAATACCGGAAATGTAGGGATTGGTACTACGACACCGACAGGCAGAATAACGATAACAGGAGACAACTCGAATGAGAAGAGAATCGTCTTTACCGGTGGCACAAATAGCTACATTATGAATGACACTGACTCTCAGAATCTTGCTCTGTTTGGCGGATCTGCAGCAAGTGGCAATAACGGTGCGTTCATTCAGCTGCGAGGGAATTCCCATGCTGCATCAGGGGAGCTTTCTTTGGTTGCGGGGAACGCTGCTTCAGGAAATATTAAGTTTACGACATCTGCTGTGGAGCGAATGAGGATTAATACACTTGGCAATGTCGGTATCGGAACGACAGCACCAGCGCAGAAGCTAAGCATTCTGAGTACAGGTACTGAATCCCAATTAGGACTCTTCAATGGAGTACAATCAACAATCCTGACCACTAACCAAATCGGTAACCTCTTGATCACGCCGTCTGGCGGGAGTGCTACCATCTCAGGATCACTGGCAGTATCACAATATGCCACTATCTCCGCTTCCCTTGGTGTTGGCAACGTCAGTGCTCCTCTTGGTGAAGGGATCATCGATGTCTCAGGCAACTACAGAATCAGAGGGACAGACGGTATCACCGTCGGTACTGCCTCCTGTGTCACGACCATTGGCGGTATCGTGACAGGGAGTGCAGCATGTCCAGTAGGTTCTACAGACTCACCCTTCCAAGCACTCAGTGCAGAAGGAACCATTATTGAAAACAATACCACCTTGGATCTCCTCCTTGGTGGGGTTGCAA
>JAUYMJ010000053.1 GCA_030698775.1 bacterium | reverse complement strand
AATCAATGTAAAACCTTTTTGGAATGTCTTTTGTGTTTTCATGTTTCTCTCAGAAATATTTGTCTATATCCATTAAGAAGGAAATTATATAACTTGTCAAGAGAGTAAAAATATACGAAAATAGCTTCAAAATTAACTACTATAGGGAGGGAAAGTTCTTATATGATAGAAATAACATGAGGATATATTGACATTTCTTTCGGGGATTTCCAGGTTTTTTTATCAGATTGAGGAGGTGATTTTGTAAATCGGGGTAATAACTGAGAAAAGAAGGAAACCGACACCGACGCCAAGGATAATCATAATTAAAGGTTCCATCGCAGTCGTCAGTGTCTTTACCGTTTGTTCTACTTCTTTTTCATAATATTCGGATGCCCTCATAAGGCTGTCATCAAGCTTACCCGTTTGCTCACCGATTTTGACAATCTGTACCAGATATGGAGGAAACCTATTTGAAGCCGAGAGCGCATCCCCGATACTCACTCCTTTCTCAACCCGGTCTGCTACTGCATGAAGCTCTGTTTTATATACGATATTATTGACGACATCCCCGGCCTGCTTAAGTGAGGCGACAACGACATTACCAGACCCTACAAGAAGTGCGAACGTCCTTGTAAATTCGGTAAAAACGGTCTGTGTTATCAGTTTCCCGAAAATCGGCGCGCGGAGGACAGAAGAGTCAATTACATATCGCGATGTTGGCTTCCTGTAGAAATATCGAACTAGCAAGCCTACACCAAAACCTGCACCAACCACGAGATACCAGAAATTCGTCGCAATATATGAAACGGAAAGAAGAATTCTCGTACTCAGTGGAAGATCTACGTCAAGTGATTCGTAGAGTTTACTAATCTGGGGAATGACAAAAATTACCATTATGCCAACAACACCCATCATCATGAGAATAATGACTGCAGGATAGATGAGGGCTGATGTAATCTGGGCTTTCAAGGCTGCGTCTTTTTCAAGATTCTGCGCGAGTCGATCCATGATCTTATCGAGAAGCCCCGAACTCTCGGAAGCACGGATCAAAGAAATATATACGGGGGTGAAGATATTCGGGTATTTTGCCAGTGCATCCGAAAGCGACGATCCACCTTCAATGTCTGAAATAATCTTATCCACGACTTCCTTCGATGATACTTTAGACATTTGGTCCCTCAAGATATGAAGCGCCTGCATCAGCGTTAAACCCGAACTGAGCATAGACGCGAGCTGGCGGGTAAAGAAAATGAGATCTTTACTTGATAACGAAGACTGTTTCTTAAATACACCAAAACCCTTACTCTTTTGCTCGGTAATTTTTATTGGGGTAAGCTGCTGGTTACGAAGCATCGTAGCTGCTTCAGCCGTATTCTTGGCTTCAAGGAAACCGGCGACTACCTGTCCATTCTTCCCGTAACCTTTATAGTAGTATTTCATCTTTCTAAATTTTTATGCCTGTCCCATTTGTCCTGATAAGCGCAATAATTCATCTTCGTGGATCGCGTATACCCGTGCGTCGTCGTATTTTACGATTCCTGAAAGAACGAGCTGTGAGAGGGAATCTTCAAGCGTGATCATTCCGAGCTCTTTGGAGGTTTGGATTACCGAGTCAATGAGGTGCGTCTTTCCTTCGCGGATGTTGTTTGCGACAGCAGGTGTATCAAGTAAAATCTCAACCGCGGGAACACGCCCACCTCCGATTCGGGGAAGAAGCCGTTGCGAGATAATCCCGCGAAGCGTTGACGCAAGCTGCGTACGAATTTGTGACCTTTGGTGGTCGGGGAACGAATCCACAACACGGTCGATGCTCTGTGCGGCAGAATTAGTGTGGAGCGTGGCAAAGACAAGATGCCCTGTTTCTGCAATTGTTAACGCAGCTTGCATTGTCTCAGGATCCCTCATTTCACCAACCAACACGACGTCAGGATCCTCACGAAGGGCAGAACGAAGGGCCATTCCCCATGAATGCGTATCATTCCCAAGCTCTCTTTGGGAAATAAGGCTATTTCCGGTAGGATAGATGTACTCAATCGGGTCTTCAATGGTGAGGATATGAAACGATTTTGTCATATTTATTTCGTTGATCATCGCTGCAAGAGTTGTTGATTTTCCGTGGCCTGTAGGGCCGGCAACGAGAACAAATCCCTGCCTCATTTTTGCAAAACGGTGGAGGACTTGCGGAAGGTTCAATTCCTCAATCGATTTAATCGCCCGAGGAAGAAACCGGAACGCCGCTGAAATGTATCCGCGTTGAAAGTATGCATTCACCCTAAGACGTCCGATATCACCGTATTCACCGCCTCCGTATCCAATCGAAAAATCCAGCTCTTTGTTCGCAATGAGTAATTCTTTTTGCTCGGGAGTGATGAGCGAGTAAACCATCTTCTCAAGTTCTTCTGGACTGATCTTTCCCTTATCCGAAAGATAACGAAGTATCCCATCGATACGAATAGACGGAGGGACTCCAACAAGCAAATGTAAGTCGGATGCTTTATTTTTTACTGTTAAGTCTAGTAATTCCTGTACGTCCATAAACTCTATTCTTGCGCTACCCTGATCACTTCCTCAACAGTTGTTATACCTTTGAGGACTTTCAGATATCCATCCTGTTTCATGGTAATCATCCCTTCCGTAATCGCTTCTTTTTGGATAGCACTCGCTTCAGGGTGCTCAAGAATAAGTTGTGCAACTTTCTCAGAGAGCAGTAATACTTCAAAGATACCGACCCGTCCCCGGTATCCAGAGTTTCCGCATTCTGAACATCCACGGCCTTTATAGAGCTTCACCTGCTGGTCGGCTGGTGGAAAAAGAGCACCAAGGCCGGCTTTTATCTCCTCAATTATCCTTGGCGGAGGAATGTAGGACTCCTTACACGTTGAACAGATTTTTCGAACAATTCTTTGGCCGACAATTGCCGTGATGGTTGAAGCAAGCAAGAACCTTTCAGCCCCAAGATCAATGAGGCGGGGAAGTGCACCTGCAGCATCTGATGTATGAAGCGTTGAAAAAACCAAATGGCCTGTGAGCGCGGCCTGAAGTGCTAAGTCCGTTGTCTCCTGGTCACGGATTTCACCAACTAAGATAATATTTGGGTCTTGTCGCAGGAAAGACCGCAAACCGGATGCAAATGTGAGACCTACTGCCGGGTTTATCTGCACCTGGTTCACTCCAGATATCTGGTACTCAATCGGGTCTTCAAGCGAGAGGATATTCACTCTCGTCGTATTCAACCTCGCAAGGACGGAGTAAAGTGTTGTGGTTTTTCCGGATCCTGTCGGACCACAAACGATGATGATACCATGGGGACGGAGGATCGCGGTCTCCAAATTTTTCAGTGCCATTCCGTTCAATCCCAACTCCTGGAGAGTCGGGATCCCGCCTGATTTCCAAAGTAAACGGATAACGATTTTTTCTCCATTTGCCGTTGGGATTGTTGAGATACGAAGATCAACATCCTTGTCCGCGGATTTAAAATTGAACCTTCCGTCCTGTGGTGCACGGTGCTCATCGATCTTCATATCCGAGAGAATCTTGATGCGGGTGACGAGTGCGTCCTGAACGGTTTTGGGAAGACTAAGTTTGTCATAGAGAATTCCGTCGATCCGATAACGAACACGAAGCCTATCTTCAAGCGGCTCAATGTGCACGTCAGACGCCCTGCTATTGACGGCAAAATCGAGAATAGTCGAGACGATTTTCGCAATCGGCGCCTCTTCTATGAGCTGGGCCAACTTCGGTTGTTTTTCTTCACCCTCTTTTTTAGAAACAAGTTGCTGGGATTCTTTCACCGCTTGACCGACCTCGCCGACAAGCTCTTCCCGATACTGCTGGTTAATTGCAGCTCGTACTTCCTGTGGGGCAGCGGCAAACGACCTAACGTTAAGGCCTGTCTTTTGCCTGACAAAGGCAATGGAATCAAGATCAACAGGATTTGCCATAGCAATCGAGATCGTCTTCGTCTTGTCGTCATAAAAGAAAGGAATCAGCGAGAACCTATCAACAACAGCACGCGGGAGAAGCGAGATCGCCTGTGGGGAAAATGACGTCATCGCAAGAGATACAAAAGGGATACCGAGTGTTCTCGCTTTCGCCTCAACCAATTTTGCTTCAGGCACATACCCCGAATCCTTGATCAGCTCCTCAAGTGACTGGTTTGTTATCGTTCTCTTCATTTTTATCTCATCGTACTGAGCCTGAGTGAGAAGATGATCGGAGAGAAGGGTATCAATGAGGGTGACATCGGTAGATGTCGCAGTTGCACCAAAGCTCCCTATGCCGCTTTGCATCGGGGGGGCTTGTTGGTTATCTTTTTTTACTTGAGCTTCGCTGGGCAGATCCATGGCAGTTGTGTTTAAATAGTACTGAAAAAGCGATATTCGCGCAAGTGAGTACTTCCTGTAGTCTACTTTGTTATACTGGTATACTACAGCTATGCAAAGCGTACTCATTACAGGCGGATCTGCAGATGCACGAGAAAAAAAAGCGGAAGAAATTTGTGACGAATTACACGTAGAGAGGCTGGAGACTTCAATTTTTCGTCCCCCGGAAGAGAAGACAGATACAGAAGAGGCATTTGGCATCGCACTCATACGAAGGATAAAACAGAGAGCGTATTTGAGGCCTTCACTCGGAACAACACAGGCTATACTCATTTTTGAGGCAGACCAGCTTACGCTTACGGCACAACACGCCCTTCTGAAACTTCTGGAGGAACCCCCGGATCATACTATTATTATGGTAGCTGCTGGAAATAAATACTCCGTTCTTGCAACGATTAGGTCACGCTGTAAAATCATATCCCTTCAGGAAATTTCGGCAAATTCAGACGCCATCGAAGAAAACGAGTTTCCGTCCGACTTTTCTATCAAACAAGCATTGTTGCTCTCAGAAAAAATTGCAAAATCCAATCCTAAAGTATGGATGACAAAATACATCGCTACACTTCATACCCTTTTTGTAAGACAGGCAACACACGCAAATGACCTCTCCGGCATATTTCACACAAAGAAGCTCCTCTCCAAATTGCAGGATGCGTATATCTTGCTTACTACTTCAAACACCAATTCACGGCTGGTTTTAGAGCATTTCCTATCCGACATCTCGTAGGGCGGAGAACGGAATACGAAAATAACTGAAAATTTTCCCCCTTGACACCACATGTCTTTTCTTACCATACTTGGTATAGACCTGGGAACAAGGATTACATATACACACATGACTGCCCGAATGTTACAAACAAAGCATACGAAAGGATTCACCCTCATCGAGCTCCTCGTTGTCATCGGTATCCTAGCAGTCCTCCTTGCTATCACCCTTATCGCTATCAACCCTGCCAGGCAATTCTCACAGGCAAACAATACCAAGAGACGCTCAGACGTCAATGCACTCCTCAATGCCGTCCATGAGTATGCAGCAGACAATGCAGGAGCAATACCGATAGGTATCACAACAGCAATACAATATATTTCTACAGCAGGAGCAGATATCTGTGCAGATGTCGCTCCCCTCTACATCGCAGCACTTCCTTCAGACCCATCAAGTGCACTCCAGGGAGCAAATGTTGACTGCAGTGTTGACTGGGACACAAGATATCAGATCATCAAATCAGATACAGATAACAGGATCACTGTCTCAGCTCCCCTGGCTGAGCTTACTGAGACCATTAATGTGACGAGGTAGTAGACTCCTTCCTTTCCCCACCTTTCCGTTCATCGTTAATCGTTATCTTGTTGGATGTTGTTCTCAGGGGTCGATGGGTCTTTGTGTTACCCCACATGAGTCGCATTGACGAGCGTAAAATCTCCAATCCTTGTCCTCTTGATAGAGAGGGCGAATGCTCCCGTTTTGAGATATTCACCGAATTGATTCACAAGTGACCTCACGTATGTTCCGCTTGAGCAGGTAAGTGTAAAAGTGTACACAGAAAATGTTGCTTTACTATTTTGTAAGAGCCGGTTCCAGGCACCGATGATTTCCTGTTGCCGGAACAATCCGTCTACGCTTTGTACGGAGGATACGACTTGTGAAAGGAGCTTTTGGGATGGGATTGTTCCTAAGCCATGTCCAGTGAGTGAAGAGATTGTTACTTTTTTTGACGGACGTACAATGCTACTGATTTTTCCTTCCCTTGCCCAGTAAAAAAGCGGTTTTCCGTTTACGGTTTTTGATGAATATGGAGGATATTCCTGAATGCTTTCCCCCAGAAGCGTCGGAATATATTTTTTTAGCATATCCTTGCGTTCTTTATCTAATGTTTTTCCATAACGGAGTTTTGGCATGCCCATTTTGTCATATGAGTCGGTACGTATCCCAAATACCACACGGAATTGGTAGGTTTTCTTAAGGGAAAGATATTTTGCCCTTTGCTTATTTTCGTTTCCTACGAGAACGAGGAGCAACCCTTCTGCCATCGGATCCAGTCTGCCCGCATAGCTGAGAGTAAGTTCCTGATATGAAGGATTAGTTTCCTGAAATAACCTGATACACCCTAGTGGCGACAGACCTACAGGCTTATACAAACAAAGCACATTTTCCATGGATTGTATTGTATCAGAGCGGTTACCCTCTTGACGAAGGCATGATTTTTTTATTACTCTGAGTTTGTTTCATGAAACGACTTACCTCATTGTTCCTCTTTGCTCCAAAATCACTAACACTACGTGCCCTAAGAAATCTTGGTTTTAGTAGTATTGTCGTTTTTGCATATGTTACGGGTCTTATTCTGCCGTATCCGAATCTTCGGGAAGACATCCCCGGTCAGAAAACACGACAGGTTGCAAAGTCTTCGCTACTTGAAAAGAAAGCCCCTTCTCAATTGAATAACGAACGGATTTTCTATAAAAAGGCGAAGCCACAGGTGTTTGCCGCCAAGGATCAGAGTAGTGGCCAGTGGGGTGTTGCCAAGCAGGTCGGAGAACATACCTGGACGATAAATGTGGGAAATGATGCAACTATCGGGACTTCGTCTGAAATCCTGAATGCCCTTAATAGTTACCGCAACCGGCACGGTGTAGGATCATTATCTTATGACCAAAATCTTTTCTCCTTTGCACAGGGCAGAGCGGATGCGTTTCACGCAAGAGGCAGTACCGATGCGCATGCCGGGTTTACTGACCTTATCAATAACCAGGATGGGTTTAAGAAGTTGGGATTTATGGCACTTGGTGAAAATTCAAGTTTCGGATACCATGTTGCGGCAGTGCACCTTATCGAATGGGTGTATGCAGGTGATGCCCCTCATGATAATAACCAGCTGAATCCTCAGTGGACCCATGTGGGGATCGGGGTAGCAGGCCTTGCAACAGACCTCATATTCGGCGGAAGGAAAATGTAGGTAGTATACTAGGCAGCGGGAAGGTGGTGTACGTCGAACCAAATTTGAGGTGTTCCAACAATCGCAAGTTGTGGAGTAGTCGGTACGGAATAATTTATATCTACCCCAAGAAGCGCTGTTGGAGCCTGAAAGAGCGTTGTGCCATCACGCTTTCTTACGGTACTTGTAAAAATACCAGATCTTGGATCCGGGATCCTTGTCAAGAGCCCAAT
>JAUYMJ010000044.1 GCA_030698775.1 bacterium | reverse complement strand
TTACAAAATATCTGGAATATTTGGTGGGTCAATTTGTCGGTCACAAAATTACATGCCCTTCCGTGGTTTACAAACTACATCTTCTATCCTTCAGGCGTATCTCTCTTAGGACACACCCTCAATCCGTTTAATGGATTTATGGCGATTCCATTATTAAAATTCTTTACTCTTGTTCAGGCCTACAACCTTCTTGTACTTTTCGGCTTTATCGCAACAGGTATTTTCACTTTCTATTATGCACTGTATATTTCTAAATCCTATATTGGCAGCCTTCTCTCAGGAGCAATCTTCACATTTTCAAGCTTCCATTTCAGCCACGCAGAAGGCCACATGCAATTGGTTTCTGTCGAGTGGCTTCCTTTGTTTATTTATTCATGGCACCTTTTCCTCAACAAGCTATCGTTGAAGTATGCTTTTTTCTCAGGGATCACACTTTTTGCTGTGTTACTTTGTGATCTTTACTACTTCTTTTATGCTGTTGTAATTGGGTTTATCTATCTCGTGTGGTTTTTGCGCTCGAAAAATCACCCCATCAGAAAAAAAATTACGCTGTTTTTGCGTAATTTTGGTTTTTTTATTCTCATTGTTTTATGCACCTCAGGCTTGATCATTGTTCCATTCATCATGATAGCAAGTAGAGAGGGATTTCAAGGGGCGCACGAGTCAATAACATTTTCTCTTGACCTGTTCTCGCTATTCATCCCGGGAGGACACTGGAGATTTGCAAGTATCACAGAAGCATTCTGGAAGAAATTGCCCGGAAACATCCAGGAAAGCAGCGTATCTCTTCCTATAAGCGTACTCTTCATCGTAGGGTATGTATGGTATAAAATCCGAAAAATTCCTGAAAAAAAGTCCCCAATAAAGCTCTTTTTTTTCATTTTCGTACTATTCCTAATCCTCGCCTTCGGTCCGATGTTACAGGTCAACGGACATGATACGGGCTTGTTAGCTCCATACCTTATCTTTGACCTATTACCTGTACTTAATCTCTCGGGTGTACCTGTACGTATGATGGTTGTCGTCCATCTCTTCGCTGCGCTCATCTTCGCACAAGGATTTGCCTTGCTTATGACTCGTGTTACTCCAAAACGTATAGCTTTCGCAATTTTTTTGTCACTACTCTTATTTATTGAACTATTTCCACGGCAAATACCCCTATCACGCGTTGAAGTACCAAAGTATGTGTATTTCCTAAAAAACCTACCAGAAAAGTATAGTGTCATAGACACGTATTCTTCACCGTTTAGTCAATTATATTTTCAAACTATCCACAACAAACGCATGCCGTATGGATATATAGCCCGATATCCCACGAGTACAGGACTAAATTTTATGGAATTAAATAATTTACTCAAAGAAGAAAAATATTCTCTTGCAAGTAAGTTATTCAGTGTTGGCTATATTGTTACAAAATCATCTGTGAAGCTGCCAATACGGGCAATTTATAGGGACAAACAGGTTACAATTTTTACGTTGCGTTAAATGTTAGAGCTGCAATAGAAATACATGAGAATACTCGGGGTTGACAAAAACCTGACAAGTTAGTATAGTCAAATCTCAGAGCCACTTGGCAAAAAAGCTTAGGATAACAGGTAAAAAAGTTTATCTTGAGCGAGTCCCGATGCAATTGGGAAAGCCGAAGGACTCTGATTTTTTATGCCTACTCCGGGAAAAAATGACACGTTGAATGGCAACTTCCAAGGACAAGACATCCTATCCCTTTCCCAATTTGACCAAAAAAGCCTCACAAAACTCTTCAAGCACACACTGCAAATGGCGGATATTGCGAAAAACGCAAAAGCGTCTGATCTCTTGAAGGGCAACATCGTTACCCTTCTTTTTTATGAGCCGTCAAGTCGAACATTCGGCTCATTCGGCGCAGCAGTTAAGCAACTCGGGGGGCAGACGATTGAGATCCAGAACCCACAGCAATTCTCATCTGTCGCAAAAGGGGAAACACTTGAAGATACCATCCGTGTTTTTGAAGCGTACTCCGATGCAATTGTGATACGACACTCAGAAGCAGGTACCGCGTCAAACGCGGCTCGCGCAGCCGAATTTGTGCCGATTATCAATGCTGGGGACGGGATAGGTGAGCATCCGACGCAAGCGCTTCTTGATCTGTATACGATTTATGAAAAATTTGGGAAACTTGATAACCTCAAATGTGTCATGGTGGGTGATATCCTCAACGGACGCACTGTCCACTCACTTCTACAAGGGCTTAGTATTTATAAGAAGAATACTATTTATCTACTGTCTCCGGAAAAACTTCGCCTCCCAAAAGGCGATTTTTCATATTATAAGGAGCTGGGTCTTAATTTGATAGAAATACAAAGTGAGAAGGACATCCCACATGATGCACACCTCTGGTATTGGACCCGTGTCCAGAAAGAGAGGTTTGCATCACTTGTCGAATATGAGAAAGTAAAACATGCATTTATCCTCACACCAAATCTTCTGGCAGAGAAAGGAAATAAACACATGATTATCATGCACCCGCTTCCGAGGGTCGGTGAAATTCTTCCCGAAATCGACAGTGATGAACGAGCGGTGTATCTCAGGTCTGAAATTAGAAACGGCATGTATATCCGCATGGCACTGCTCGGACTAATTCTTGGAAAAATCAAATAACGTAGTGGGAATTAGGAAGAATGAGTGGGGAATTGTGTCTTTCATAGTTCTTAATTCATAATTCATAATTCTTTTTTTTGTATGATAGGACACCTTATTTTTAAGGATGGGACAACGTTTGAGGGAATATCCTTCGGCTCAAAAAAGGGCAAGGCAGGGGAGGTCGTTTTTTCAACAGGGATGGCGGGTTATCCTGAATCAATGACCGACCCGTCCTATCAGGGACAAATACTTACGCTGACATATCCAATAATCGGCAACTACGGAGTTCCCGAGAGGAAATACTGGGAGTCTCCTTCGATTAAGGTTTCTGGCCTTGTTGTCAGCAATTACAACGATACACCTTCCCACCATCTTTCGAAACGTTCCCTTTCACAATGGCTAATTGATGAAGATATTCCCGCAGTGCAAATCAAAGATACGAGAGCTCTCACCCAAAAACTCCGGGACGAAGGATCGCAACTTGGAAAAATTGTTATCGAAAACGATGTGGAGTTCTACGATCCGAATAAAGAAAACTTGGTTTCCAAAGTAAGCGTCAAGAAAATCTCTGTCCAGAAAGCGTTCAGTCCCAGAAAGACAAAAAATATCCTCTACATCGATTGCGGTGGAAAAAGAAATATGATTTCCTGTCTTCAACGACGAGGAGCAAATGTCATCGTCGTCCCGTGGGATTTTAATCCTCTCGATAGCGAGAAAAAACTCCACGAACTCATGAAAGAGCAGGGCATTGCACTACATATTGATGGGTTTGTTGTCTCAAATGGCCCGGGCGACCCGAAATTTGTTGACAAGACAATTCAAACTACAAAACAATTAATGGAGACGAAGAAGCCGATTTTAGGAATTTGTCTTGGCAATCAGCTCTTGTGTCTCGCCGGAGGAGGGAATACAAAAAAGCTAAAATTCGGTCACCGGGGACAAAACGGTCCATGCATCATGGAAGGAACGAACCTGCCTGCCGGCAGGCAGGGACGCTGCTATATTACAACGCAAAACCATGGGTTTGCGGTGAGTGAGCTGCCGAAGGGTTTTAAGACGTGGTTCACCAATGCAAATGACGGATCAAACGAAGGGATAATCCATACAAAACTTCCTTTTATGTCAGTCCAATTCCACCCCGAAGCAACCCCCGGACCACAGGACACAGAGTGGATTTTTGATTATTTTTTAGACAAAATAAAATGATTCACGCAGATTTGTAGCTGATTTTCACTGATCTAATATCCGCATCAATCTGCTTGTAATCTGTAACAATCAAGGGAATGTGGGGAAAACAAAGATATGGATAAGGTAAAAAAGGTACTAGTTTTAGGAAGTGGTGCTCTGAAGATAGGTGAGGCAGGGGAGTTTGATTATTCGGGGAGCCAGGCAATCAAAGCACTTAAGGAGGAGGGAATCACAACAGTTCTCATTAACCCAAACATCGCAACAATCCAAACCTCAAAATTCTTGGCTGATACGATATATTTTCTTCCAGTCACCCCTGAGTTCGTTGAGAAGGTCATTGAGAAGGAGAAACCTGACGGAATTTTGCTCTCCTTTGGCGGCCAAACTGCCTTGAATTGCGGTCTGGAACTTCATAAAAATGGCATATTAAAAAAATATGGGGTGGATGTACTTGGCTCTCCAGTGTCAGCAATCATCCTCAGTGAAGACAGGCAAAGGTTTTCAGATCACCTTGCCAGGATAGAGGTAGCAACTCCCCCAAGCCGTGCTGCAAAAACAATCAAACAGGCGCTACAAATCGCAAGCGATATGGGATTTCCGGTTATGCTTCGGTCAGGGTTTGCACTCGGCGGGCAGGGTTCTGGCATCGCAAAAAACAAGGAAGAACTCGCCCGTATCTGTGAAAAAGCATTCCCATTTGTTTCCCAAATTCTTGTTGAGAAATATCTTCACCATTATAAGGAGATTGAGTATGAAGTAGTCCGTGATATTGATGATAACTGTGTGACTGTGTGCAATATGGAGAACATGGACCCCCTAGGCATCCATACCGGAGAATCAATCGTCATTGCCCCCTCCCAAACCCTCACCAATTACGAATACCACACGCTGCGGAGTATCGCAATAAAAATCGTAAGGAGCCTTGGGATAATTGGTGAATGCAATGTCCAATTTGCCCTAAACCCCCGCCCGCTAACGCCTAAGCGTAGCGATGGCGGGCGGGCAAAACCGAACGATACCGAACCGCCGTTTGAATATTACGTCATCGAACTCAATGCGAGGCTTTCCCGCAGCTCGGCACTTGCGAGCAAGGCGACAGGATACCCACTCGCATATGTCGCTGCGAAATTAGCGCTCGGAAAAAATCTTACCACGATTCAGAATAAAGTCACAAAAGCGACACAATTTTGCTTTGAGCCGGCACTCGACTACGTGACGGTCAAAATTCCGAGATGGGACATCAACAAATTCCAACGGGCCGACGAGGCTATCGGAAGCAGCATGAAATCGGTCGGGGAAGTGATGGGGATCGGACGGACCTTTGAGGAAGCGTACCAGAAAGCAATCAGGATGCTTGATCTGGAATTTGAAGGGGCGGTAAATGAGGCAATGCTGGGTGATGGAGTCGGGCGCGATGAGACGTTGAAACTTCTCACAAAAGCGACCCCAAAAAGAATGTTTCTCCTAAGCAAGGCGTTTTATCAGGGAGTATCTGTTGCTGCTATCTACAAGGCAACAGGGATTGATCCTTGGTTTTTGGAGCGGATAAAGCATATTGTATCAGTTGAAAAAGCATTTAAAAAAAGGGGTATTCTTTCTGCAGAGGATGTGTGGAACCTGAAGCAACTTGGTTTCTCCGATAAACGAATAGGGATGCTCCTTAATAAATCAGGATTGGAGATAAGGTCATACCGAAAAAAACATGCAATACTCCCGTCTGTATTTCAGATTGATACGTTAGCAGGAGAGTTTCCTGCAAAAACAAATTACCTATATATGACCTACAACGGTAACCATAGTGATCTAAAGCCGACGAAAAAAAAGGGGGTAATTGTGCTCGGAAGTGGCCCGTATCGTATCGGCTCATCAGTCGAATTTGATTGGACCACGGTAAATACAGCGCTTGCTTTGAAACGCTACAAAAAACAGTCGATCATGATCAACTGTAATCCCGAAACCGTTTCAACGGATTACGATATTTCAGACAGGTTGTATTTTGAGGAGCTAACATTTGAGAGAATTGCAGATATTTATGATTACGAGAAACCCTTTGGGATCGTTATCTCAGTCGGTGGACAAACCCCCAACAACCGCTCAGGGTCGCTAAAATCGTATGGCTGCAAAATCCTTGGGACTGATCCAAGAAATATTGACAAGGCGGAAAACCGCAATAAATTTTCAGCACTCCTTGATAAACTCTCCATCAAACAACCGGAGTGGGCAACATTTACTCATTTTCCGGAACTGCTCAGGTTCTGTGATAAAGTCGGGTATCCTGTCTTGATCCGTCCTTCGTACGTACTCTCAGGTGCATACATGCGTATCTGTCACAACCACGAAGAACTTGCTGAGTACACAAAGAAGGCGACGCTGGTTTCCTCGGAATTTCCGATAACCGTCTCCAAGTTTATCGAGGATGCGAAAGAGATAGAGCTTGACGGCGTCGCACACAAAGGGAGAATACTCTCATCGGTTATCTCAGAACACGTAGAGAACGCGGGTGTCCATTCGGGCGACGCGACGATCGTGCTTCCACCACAAAGGCTTTATGTGCTGACTATAAAGGCAATGGAGGAGGTCGCAAAAAATCTTGCCGCAGAACTACATATAACAGGACCGTTCAATATACAATTTCTGGCCAAAGACAACGACGTCTCCGTGATCGAACTCAACGTACGCGCATCACGGACGTTCCCTTTTATCTCCAAGGTAACAGGCGTAAACTATATCGACCTGGCTGTTGATAGTTTTTTCAACAACCCTCCGAAACAGATTGTTCAAAACCCCATCAACGGCGTCGCCGTAAAAGTCGCACAATTTTCATTCTCGAGGATTACAGGGGCCGATCCGATTCTCCATGTAGAGATGGCATCAACAGGAGAAGTTGCGTGTTTTGGAGAAGATATTGAAGAAGCATTTCTCAAAGGTGAGCTCTCGGTTGGCGGAAAAATGCCGAAAAAAGGAGTCTATGTATCGGTAGGCGGCGACCTCAATAAAGCAGCATTTCTTGAGAGCGCAAAAAGGATCGCAACGCTTAGCCTTCCGGTTTTTGCAACCAATAAAACGGCAAAATACCTTGAGGCACACGGTATCAAAGCAAAACGCCTCTACAAAATTATTGAGAAGCAGTCACCATCAGTGCTTGAATACATCCAGAAAGGAGTCATTGATCTCGCGATAAATGTTCCTGATGAACAATCGGAACAGGAGGTAATGGACGGATATCTCATCAGGAGATGCGCTGTTGATAATAATGTCACACTCTACACAGACCTCAAGAAAGCGGAGCTATTTGTAAAAGCGATAACCCAAAAAAAACCCGATGACTTACTCATAAAATCCTGGAATGAATATCTTTAAAGTATCTTGGGTTAAACTCTGCAAATTATAAATCAAGATCTGTAGTCGTAAAAATCTGCTGGTTGTAGGAAGCAGGGACACACCAATTCGATCCTGTTCCGCTATCGGATGAAATAAATAAATAATAGCCTGTCTTTGCACAGGTTAGTGAATCTTCTGCAGTTTCAAGATGTCCAACCAGATTATAATGGGGACCGGCACTGGCGTAAGCATAAGAAAACTGTGTATTTGTTAAAGCCCAAGGATATGCCGCATTATTTTTGGGATCCTTTGGAACAGCTTTGAGATAAGGATCAAGACCTGTGATCCAAGAACCGGCTGCTGTACTAAAAATCCAATAAGAACAACAATACCCTCCCGTAATAGGGTAGTGTCCATTATCAATGCTATAAGCTTCCAACGCGCGTTTTATCACACGCATATCATTTTTCCGCTTGGCATCACGGGCTCTGGCAAGCTGAGCAGATGGATTTATGACA
>JAUYMJ010000027.1 GCA_030698775.1 bacterium | reverse complement strand
TATGGTTAATGATACGGCGCATCGGAGGATGTATTACTTTCTCCCAGTAGGCATCGATATAGTCCAAGCAGTCCTTACATTCTTCTTGCCAGGTTGGCATATCATTCTCTATTGTAACGGGACTTGATGTTTTTTGCTGACGAAAGGCTCTTGTGCTGTGTCCTCCCAGTGTCGTACAATATTTTTATGGCTTCCCTGCCCGAGCTCATTGACCAATTCCTCGAATATCTGGAGATTGAAAAAAACTGTTCCAAGCTTACCATTCGCGACTACCGCCACTATCTTGAGGTTTTTTTGCTTTGGTTTGAGAAGTCACATCCGTCCAAGTCAGTTTCCGATATCAACCTTGATGTCGTAAGAAAATACCGTGTGTTTCTTTCAAATAAGTCCGATCCGAAAGGCCAAACGCTTAAAAAGGTAACGCAAAACTATTACGTCATCGCCCTCCGTTCCCTTCTCCGGTATTTGATAAAAAATGATATCAAGACGCTTGAGCCGTCAAAAATTGATCTTCCGAAAACAGAAAGCAGGAGCTTGAAATTTTTGGAGCGCGAGCAGATCGACAGGCTTGTGACGATGCCTGATACCTCCAAAGAAGACGGGGTCCGTGACAGGGCAATCATTGAGCTTCTTTTCTCAACAGGCCTTCGTGTGTCAGAACTAGTGAAGCTTAACCATCCCCAGATCAATATTGAAAGAAGGGAATTCGGGGTTGTGGGAAAAGGCGGCAGGGCGCGGGTGGTCTTTATCTCCGAGCGCGCAGCGGAGTGGCTGACGAGGTATCTGTCAATGCGCAAAGATGGGTTTAAGCCTGTATTTATCCGTTATTCGGGTGCTGTGGATGAAGAGTACAACGGTGAGAAGATGCGTCTTACGGCAAGAAGCGTTGAGAGAATAGTAAAAAAGTATGTCAGGCAGGCACGACTCCCTGTCGATGCGACCGTACACACGATGCGTCATTCGTTTGCGACTGACCTTCTCACCAATGGCGCTGACCTTCGATCTGTCCAGGAGATGCTCGGTCACAAAAATATCGCGACGACACAGATTTATACCCACGTTACCAATAAACAGCTGCGCGATGTTCACAAGACTTTCCATAGTGGGAATAAGTAGATAGGATGCCAGCTACTCTTCGACATCATCCGGAATGTCTAGGCTTGATACAGGAACCTCTTTTCCAAAATTAACTGCGATACAAACTGGCGCTTCACTAACTGGTTGCTGTTGATAATCAGAGAAGTACGGTTGTATTGTTCCATTAACCTCTTTTCCACTAACTCTGGCAAACCATATATCTGATGTTTCACCTTCTTCTCCAACTAAGTCATATGCATCGCCTCGAATCCTTACATATGTTCCATATTCGCCCATTTTATCTTTAATCTCATCTTGCGGAACAAAGGTATCAGTTAATGGGTCTATTTTTGCTCCAAGCTCAATATTGATACCATTTCTTGCGAGATAGAGAGGTTGTGCCTTATGTTGAACGAGCGCTAGTCTGGGAGTTTTCGTATCTACCCAGAATCCCTCCTCGTTTTTCTTCACAAACCGAGTATCCGGCATTTTTGTTAGCTCGCTAAAATCAGCCGCATCTTGGGAAAGCATGAGTGTTTTTGCATCTACGGGAACAATTGTTTCAGACACTTGAGAGGCTTCAGGTAAATGAGATGGTTTTCCGAGGATTCTCCGTCGTGCACCCCTTACAATTCTTTCTGGTCCGAGTATTGCAACATCAAGTCCGAGAATTGCAAGTCCTCCTACAGCTACCGCGTCTCCTGTTCTTTTTAGAACTTCTCTTCTTGTTAGTGGTTCTTTCGGATCTCTGTTTGCCCAATCTGATACCTTTCGATGAAGACGTTCACCAAGTGGGAGATCACCAGATTCAATAAATCCCGGAGGTCTTACGACTGAAGCAGGTTCACGTTTTATTCCTCCAGGCGGTTGAGATACTTCTGTCATATCTATAGAGTTTGGTACGACAGTGAAATCGTTATTCTTACTGTGTTTTCACCGGGTGTCACCTCGGTTGGCTCTCCTCCACCTAGAGGAAGCGCTTTTGTCTCCATCGCATAGACGGGTCTTGGAAAATCATTTGTTGATTCGGTAACATTGATTATTTTTCCAAGCCTGATTCCGGCGAGCTGTGCTGTTTCCTGCGCTTTTTTCTTTGCCTTGTCGATTGCATCTTTTCGCGCTTGCTGTTCAAGCCTATCCTGGGTTGCATCGTCAAGGACGAACGTGACGCCGCCCACGACGTTTGCGCCATCAGCTGTTGCTACATCAATTGCTTTATTTGCCTGCTCTATTGGCTGGAGTCTCACCTCCATATTTTGTGACACTGTGTAGCCGTTGACTGTTTGCTTACCTGTTGAGAAATCGTAATTCGGATTGACAGAATAGTTTGTGGTTTTTATGTTTTTGATTTTCACACCGAGATTTTTTAGGTCCTGCGTGATTTTATTGGCGACGGTATTTACCTCATTTTGTGCCTGTTGCACAGTTGTTGCCTGTTTCGTTACCCCAAATGAGAGCAGCGCAGTATCGGGAATTCCCGTTGCCTCCCCTGCTCCGGTCACCGTAAACAGGTCGGTTTTATTTGTGGTGACGCTATTTACCGAGAACGGAAGCGGTCCGAAGATGAAACTGAAAAGATAGAGAAACCCAAACAGGAAAAGAATCGTAAAGAAAGGAAGTTTCAGCTCGCGAAGCGTCTGCATTGTTTCATCTTACGGCAGTCATTTGTTCTTGTCAATTCTTCTGGGTTTTCTCATTTTCTCGTAAAGACTGTATACTCCCGAAGCTTTCTCAGGTTTCTGATATGCACATTTCCCCGCTCGGATTCTAAAACGCCTTCTTTTTCAAGCCTCTTTATTGCCAATGTCACCGTCTCGCGGAATGACCCGACAAAATCCGCAATTTTCTGGTGGGTCAGGGGGAAAGGAAGGGAGATTTCACCATTCTTGTTTTTTCCGAAACGTCGCACGCAGTCTGCAAGGAAGATTGCGACCCTGGCAGTTGTACTTGAATAGATAAATCCTTCAAGCTTCCGTTCGGTATAATCGAGCCTGTCCCCGTAGGATCTGATCTGATCTACGAGAAGTTCGGGATGTTCTGCTACCCCGTCGAGATACTCATCATAAGTGAGTGAGTAAACGACACAGTCGGTGATTGCTTCTGCAGAATACTGTGCCACTTTTTCTTGTAGCATAAGCATACGGAATCCGATCATGTACCCGGGACCGACGAGGTAGTTCATCGTATCTTTTCCCTCCTCCGAAATCCTGTAGGCCTTGGCGTAACCTTCTTTGATGAAATACATGAAGTTTACAGGATCCCCTTCGTTGAAAAGGATTGTTCCTTTCCTCATCGCGTGGGCTTTTCTTTTTGAGATCGTCATCAGTATCTTGCTGTCATCCGGAAGTTCCCAGATTTTTGCGAGCCGGTCACGGAGGAGGTCATTTTGTGTGGATTGGGTTGTCATGAGTCAACGTTTTTTGCCAAACACGGTATAATCGGTCAACCTTTGCAGACTGAGGACGGTGACTCGTCCCCTATTGACCCGTATAATGCCCTCATTTTCTAACCTGTGGAGGGAGAGTGTGACTGTTTCACGGAACGCCCCGACAAATTCGGCGATCCGCTGGTGTGTGAGTTCAAGCCCGATCTCAATTTCCTTCCCGACTGTTTTGCCGAATTTCTCGGCACAATCGGCGAGAAATATCGCAACGCGGGGTGTTGTGCTCGCATAGATGAAACTCTCAAATTTTTTCTCCGTGAGTGCGAGCCGGTCACGGTATGCTTGGAGAAGTTCAATGAGGATTTCCGGGTCATTGAGGATGCGGTCAAATGCATCCTTTCGCGAAATCGTTTGCACCTTAAGCGCTGTGACCGCTTCTGCCGCGTGAAGTGTCCTGTCATCTTTTGAGAGGAGTGTCCGGATCCCGAGGAGCTGTCCGGGACCAAGTAAGTAACTCGTCGTTTCCCTCCCCTCCTCCGAGAGACGGTAAATTTTAATAAAACCCTCCTTAATCAGGTAGAGGCGTCCGAGTGGATCACCAGTATTAAAGAGGATTGCACCTTTTTTTACAAATTGTTCGGGCGGTGCATTCGGTTCTGAAAAAAGAGAAGTAAAATCAGCAGGATCCCCGATCCTTTGAAGGCGGCTTTGCAGTTTCTTTTTCTGCGAATCCATTATTCACACGACTATACCATACGATTTTTTTGTCACGCTGACATTTTTATGACAGATACCTGTCCGCTTGTCCAATTTCCCGGTGTATTGGGCTGACCGGATAGTCGGTATGTGAATTTATTACAGAAGTTAATTGTGATGTCGTACAGACAGAATTTATGTAGAATATTATTAAGCTGCATATCTGACTATGGCTGTCCCGTTTGTGTAATTGTCAAAGCCGAAAGCTCCTGCCTCGTACACAACAACCTCCATGTGTCTTGGTTTCCCCATTACTAGGTCGAGATTGTGTTTCGCTACTTCAGGATCAACAGTCTTCAGATTTGCTGTGTGGGGAACAATATTTTCTTCAAAAATTTTTTCAACGATAGCATTGTTAAGCGCTCCTATTGCTCCCATCAGGTGTGTTGCGCTCCCTTTAATAGCGGTTACTGCTATCTCTGAAGCCTTATCACCGAATGCGAGCCTTATTGCAGAAGCCTCATCTGGGTCTCCTTCTATGGTTGAGGTTGCATGGGCACCAATCACATCCGGGCGATAGAAAACTTGGTTTTCTTCATCAAAGAGTGCTTGAGCATATGTACGAGCGACGTTTTCAGGTTCCATGTTGGTGACCTCAAACGCATCTATTGTATTTACTGATCCTACAACTTCTCCTACAATGGGAAGTCCATGCTGATGAGCGAATTCTTCACTAGTGAGAAACGAGACAGCCCCACCTGAGCCAGGTACAAATCCATCGCGGTCAGCATCAAAAGGCCTGCTTGCAGTTTCGGGATCATCATTTCTTCGCGAAGTCGCCCGATTCATTGCGAATACACCAATTGCTAGACCTGGATGTGAATTTACTGCATACTCTACTCCTCCAGCGATGCCTGCGTCTAAATAACCATTTTTTATGAGCATGAAGAGTTGACCCCAGTTATAAGCTCCAGTTGCGCATGCAGCGGGAATTCCCCCGCTGGGTCCTTGTGATTTCAATTTCCTTGAAAGAAATCCTATGAGTCCCTGAGGGAAAAGCTTTAGCCCAGAATTCGGGTTTATTCTCCTCGATCCTTTAACTCTTGTCTCAGCAGAATTAATTGCTTTTTCAACGTCAGCCAGTTCCGTAGCATCCCCTATGCCACTTCCTATCCATAGACCAAATCTTCGTCTATCAATTTTGTCTATTAATTCGCCATTTTCATTAAGGAGATCAAGTCCTTTTACCAGCGTTCGACTAAGTCCGTCAGCGAGTATAGCAGCTTCTCCCATACGCTTCTGATCCTTAGGACCATAAAGGTGAGCAAATACTTCGCTTGGAGGAACTGGAAGAGGCGCTGCGACATTTGTCCAGGCATTTTCTGCTGCAGGATAGGCTCGAGCAGCTGATCTTCCTTCCTTGAATGCTTCCCAGGTCTGGTTTAGATCACCAAATGGTGTTAGTGCCTGGCTTGCTACAAGAACAACACGAGGATTGGGAACTCGGCGCATCTGAACGCCAAGGGATTGAGCGTGTTCAGCAAACCCCGCGTCAAAGTAATTTCCTGATTCTAAAGCGCTTAGTGCCATATAAAAACTTTAGCCTACTATAACAGTCTCTTCAGTAATGGTCAATACAAAAAAAGCTGAATAATTTTACATTTAGACTATTCTTACTATTTTTCCCCGAGTTTTATTGCCTGCAGGGATGCGAAGAGCCCTGCTCCAAAACCTGCAAGGATCACAATATCTCCCAGTTTTACCCGCCCATCTCTAATTAGCTCTCCAAGTGCCTTAAAAAGAGAGATTGAGGAATAGTTGCCGTCTTCGAGATTGATATAAAACTTTTCACGTAACTCCTCTCGAAGCCGTCTCCTAGCTCCCTCAAGTACAGAACTACTTGCCTGATGTGGGATAATGGCTGCAATATCTTTTGGGTCAATCTTGAGGCTATCGATAAACCAGTCGATGACATGCCCTAGGTCTACCATTTCTTCGTAGACTGCATTGCCATCCATTGAAAATTTTTCAGTGAACATTATCGCACCATCAGGACCGATCGTATAATTGGTAACGGGGATAGGAAGCCATAATGCAGGTTCCCGGATGAGGTCACGCCGTATCTGCATTCGAAGGGCATTCGCTTTATTAGGGTCAAATGATACTGGCAATGAACCGAGGACCGTGAGGTCTTGCGGTCGGTACGAGATAGCTCCTGCCCCATCGCCAAAGATTGCATAGGAATGTGAAGGGTCTACCTCGCCTTTTGTAGGATCTGCAAGCGTTGGCGTATAGAGTTCTGCTCCTACGATAGCGATTCGAGATTTCCCTATAGACTTTTGATGCCGTCCGAAATGTGCAACCGCTTCTGCTCCTGATGAACAGGCAATGTGTATGTCTGTTGTTTCCTTAGCTGGTTGATCGTTGGCTGTCCTGTTATCAAGATTCGGAAGGAGATTGTGGAGGCTGAAATATGTTGCGAGACTGGCAGCGTGATTTTGTCCTGGATAAAGACCTTTGTCATCAGGATGACTTGTAAGTGCTGCAATTCCAACAATTTCATTGCCAAATTCATCAGCAATAGGCGCAAAGGCGTGTCTAGCCATAGATTGTACTGTGTCATGGGGTCCCGCAATGTGTCGATTTCTCACGCCGGTTGTTTTGAGGATTCTGTCCTCGTCGAGAGGCTGGCCGGTTCTTGTTTGTAATAGGAGCAGAGCAATGTCTCTATTTGTTCGTGTTCCTTCTGGATACCATTCGTGAATGTGGATCCCTCCCAAAGATGCGTAAAATTCTTTTTTTGGGAGAGGTTCTGAAATTGTAGTTTCTACTGTTATACTAGGATGTTCGCGGGTAACTGGCATATTGGGGAGTATAGCAGATGAGCGGATTTTGAGATTGTAAGAATTTTACTTTTTATGCGGCGAGGCGTTCTCTATTGAGATTTGGATCGAGAAAAACAAGTTCTGCAAATTCTTGAGACCCTCCGGCTCCGAAAGCGAAAATAATAATGCTTTTCCCTGGTTCTGTGACATCTTTCACGTTACCCTCGTGGTAGTCAAAACCTCGATGAAGTACTTTTCCTAGGGTGGCTGCGCTACTATTACCATCCCAAGCAAGAAACGGCATTGGTGCAGCTATTTCATTTCGTTTCAGATCTCTGACGAACAGATCAAACACTGGGAGGCTTGGATTGTGAGCGAAAATTGGAGGAAGCTGTTTTCCGGGATGTGCATCCATATAGGCCTTCAGTTCTCGCATTAAGAACGGTCCAGAATTCCTACCAAAAAATCGAAATGTTGCCAACCCATCCATCCAAATATCATACCCTTCTGGAGGTTCAGCCATGATTACCATCTCCGTATCGCTCTCTGGATCTACCTGCCAGTACTGGTTTGAATCTTTCGGATCTGTGATCGGTCTTGTTTTGTCTTTATAAGTCATTTTCGCAGAAAGAACGCCGTTTTCGTCGGGAGTGATTTCATGTTTATGATGACGTATCTCTGTCTCAACAAGAGATACATATCCTGTTATAGAAACTGAATTTGAAAATGCACGATACGAAGTGATGTCTGCTCTTTTAGGATCATTTGTATATCGTGTCATACCCTCAAGGTTTACTTGTAGGATTCTTCTTCCCTGAAATGCTTTTCGTTCGTGTGCTGCAGCTAATCCGTACGCTGGCGAATTACATGCTGCAAAAACGTTAAGTGTAGGAATGTCAGATTTTAGCCCGAGTCGATCTGCTATCTCTCTGGCGAAATTTGGAATGCTCGTTGTGCCGTTGATACCCGGCATACCGCTCGCTACGATTACACCCCCGACATCAGGTTTTTCCCACTCTCTTTCTTCGATTACCTCATTTCCTACGGTAACTGCAGCATCAATTTCATCTGCTATGGCAGCGTCATGATCGAGTTTTGGGTCTGTTTGGTATATACAGTCAAATCCAAGATCTTTTTTGCGAAGTTCGTCCTCGGGTACTTTATAGTATTCTGAGGCACGACTTATCACTGCGTCTCTTGAGAGTCTCGTACCCCATTGGCCGTTTATTCCGACGATACCAGCCGCACTCCTATGTCTGTCAATGTCAATAGGCGTTCCGCTCGTGAGTGATGGTTGCGCTTCAGTCATTGGCGTATATAAACAGTATACTGGTTTGAGGTTTGCGCGGTCAGTGCGGGAGATTACAAAAATTCTGTATTTATGCAGCGAATTGTGCGAGCGCTTCTTGTCGTTTCATAATTCCTGCAGTCATGGAAGGAAGGTCCATCACGTGTTCTCCAGTCACTTTAAAAACATCCGCGCCTCCCAGAACCATACCACCCTTTTCAGGATCCATTCGTGTAGTCACTCTTTTGGGAGTAATGATTAGCGTGTCACCCGCGTATACCGGTGTATAAAATTTCGCATTTCGAATTTTCTTGAAGACACCAAGCCACATAGGTCTTCCCTCTCCGTCAAGTGGCATGCCATCTTTGCCCAAGCCTTCTACGGAAACAGCCTGAATCCCAGCTTCGACTCCTTCATTTTGCGGCATACGCCTTGGATCAGCCGGAACTGTTGTAAATTTCATACCATTTGCTCGGAATACATCAGTTCCATCGGCGGTTGCGCGAACGTTCGCATAGAAACTATCTCCTTCCTGACCAATAATTTCGGCATCGTAGAGAGCTGTATTCCCGGGAAGTATTACACCGAGGAAGTTTACCTCTGCTATTTCTTCTGCAATTACATCCAAACTCTCCATCTTCTTTCCAAGTGCTGTTTCGGCCGCGGCAGCGAGCGCAGTCCTGACACTGTAATGGCCTGCAAGAAGCTTGAGCCCAATTGCATCACTTAAATGTCCTGCCATGTGTGCATCGGTTGGGGTGAGAACAGCCACTCCATGGGTAGATGAGAATCTGTGAAATTCATCAAATACGGGGAGCGCGCGGACGCGGGTAACAAAGTCTGGAGTGACAGTGAAATACCCACTGCCATTTTTGTCAACTCGATGTAGTCTCACTGCCTCAGGTCCCCACACTTGCCTAACAGTGAGTGGTGTTGTCTCTGGGAGAACAATATCTGCTCTAACTAATCCACCGTCTGGGGGTAGTGTTGGTCTTCCTGGAGGTGTTCCGTCTAGCATATTAAATCGGACTTCGGAATGTCAGCATTGGATGATCAGGAGGAAGTTCCCAAAGGACGTTTTGAGCAACTGCTTCTTTTGTGTCAGTTGGCCCAAGGACATAGAGCTTTCGTGGCTTTCCGGATGTCCACTGTTCTGGGTTATTTGGGTCGGAAAGAAGCATCATTTGCAAGGTAGTTGACATATCTGCGGTTGTCATTGGTTTGCTGGATTCTATATATCTTGCCGCATCCTCGTCGGACATTAATTGGAAGATTCCACCTCGAAACATATTCCCTACGTCAGTATTATCAATAACTTGACCAATGAGAGTGAAGGGGTATATCCCTTCAGCTTCGAGCCTGGCTCTATTTTCCTTAGCTTGCAACTCGAGGTCAAAAGATTGTTTTGTGCATACAGGTAAATACCACGAGGGTACCTCTACGCCTGGTTGTCCTATCATATCGGTCCAAACACTTCCAAGATTTCCGATCTTTGCTCCTGGCTTAAGCATTTTTCTATAACGAAGCTCATTGAGTAATGTCCTGGGTCCTTCATAGTTGGAATTCATAGCTCCGGGCATCGCTTGCCACACCCATTGAGCAAGGTTTCTCTGAAGGTTTTGTTTAGCTTCTTGGTATGCTTCTGAATCCAGTCCCTGTCTTTTCTTTATACCTCTTAATGTGACGATCCCACCAAGAAGTTTTTCTTTGGTTGTAAATGTTTGCATTCCTTCTGCGGCAGCATGAATCCAGCCATCTAGTCCCTCGAATCCGCCTTCATGTAGATCGTAGACTCCTTCAACAATTTCTAACTGGCTTTTGAGATTAACAATAAAAGGGCGAACACTTTCCTCAACGTTGATTTCTCCAGATATTTCTCCGTTTTCCTGAGCTTGTCTCATCTCATCAGTAAATGACTCTACATTTGCAGGATTTCTTGTTCCTAGTGCTACTCTACCTCCCCTACTTACAACGTCAAATGCTGCACGTCTACCAGTACCTCGTCCCCCGCCCGTAACGAGAAAGTCCATCCCAGAGAATTGGAGAGCTTCTCCAGACTCTGTTTGAGGGAGAAATGCTGCGGCCGCGTCGAGAGCTCGAGGAATAGTGGCGTCATCAGTTAGAAGCAGTGCTTCAGACGATTCTGTCTGCGGAAGAAATGCGCCTGATCCGCGGATAGGTTGTGGGGCTGAAAGATCTGCTGTTCCACCACCAGTTCCTCCAAAAGGGGCCTCGGTTTGAGTATGTGCAAAAACGCCTGCTTCGAGTGCTGGTACTGGCATTATTGTTGTGCTCCTGTTAGAGAGGCAAGTTGTGCTTGAAGTTCTAGAATTTGTGCTTCAGCGTTACGTAATCCTGTAAGAGTCTTCGTATGGTCCATGAGGTCAAGGTATGCTCCTCCTAAGCCTCCATCTACGACGAGCGTTTGTCCTGTGATCCCGTCTGAGTCAGGACTTGCAAAGAATGCAACGGCTCTTGCTACTTGCTCTGCTTTCGCAACTGCTCTTAGCGGCGTACTGTTTTTAAGTACTTCAAGACCTTCTGGGGTGAGCAAATCGCCAGCTAGATCGGTTGGTACGAATCCAGGCGCTACCGCATTCACGTGAATTCCGAAAGGTCCTAGTTCCCTAGCAAAGGACTGAGTAAGGGCAACAACACCGGCTTTGCTTTCAACATAACCGCCTTGCCCAAAGTTTCCACCAGTATATACAACGCTAGCCATGTTAACGATTTTACCTTTTTTTTGTCTTATCATTGATTGCTTTGCCACTTCAACTGAAAGAAAATGTGGACCTCGAAGATTTGTTTCAATTACTTCTGTCCATTTATCTTGCTTCATTCGCACAGCTAAATTATTATTGTTTGCACCTGCATTATTAATGAGCATGTCGACTCTTGGAAATTCTCCTAAAACTGTTTTCATAAATCCAGGAAAGTCTTCTGGCCTTCTCATGTCCAATGGAAGAATAAGAATGTTTGCATTACCGTGAGCTTCTATCTCCTCTTTTACAGCTTGTGTCTTGCCTAAGCTTTCGGGTCTTACGGCGAGGATGATACCGCTTATTCCTCTTTCATTGAAAATTTTCCCTATTGCATTACCAAATCCACGTAGGTTTGATGCACCAGTAATGACGGCGTATTGCTCAGTAAAGTCTCGTCGTTCGTGGGTTGGAGGTACGAGGCCAGCGGTTTCTGCTGTTACACCTCGGTCTGCTGAAGACACTTCTCCTAATGGTGCTGCCATGAAGTTAATTTAGACCTATCTATCGGGATATTCTGTAATGTTCCTTACAAAAGTTGAGGAAGTTTTGTCCCCATTATTGCCAACCCCTCTCTTTATTCCATTTTTTCTCGTAATACTTTCTTCTCACATACCTCTCAACAAAATCACACTTTTACGCTATTGCGCGGGAGTGTGGGATTTATACTTAGAAATAAAAATCTTTCCTCTGGATAATTTATGGAATGTGGTTTATGTTTGTGAAGTTACTATCTTACCGGAGCCGGGTTTGGCGAGGAGGTTGCCGTCTTCAAACACTTTTTTTCCCCGCAGAAAGACTTTTTTTACCCTCCCCCTCATTTTCCACCCGTCAAATGGTGACCATTTGCATTTTGTGAGGAGGTTTTTGTTTTCGACAGTCCATTCTTCGTCAAGGTCAACTTCTGTTTTTGTCTCAGGATCAACTTGGATATGAAAAATTCTTGCAGGGTTTGTATGGCAAAGCCTGATTATATCGTCAATAGTCAATTTACCCTGAGCTCTGTTGAAGAGTTTGTCGTTCACTGCGGTCAATAGTAAAGGCAAAGTCGTTTCAAGGCCGGGTACGCCAAAAAACGGAGTGTCCGATTGTTTTTCAGACAAAAGATGCGGAGCATGGTCTGATTCGATGACATCGATAACGTCAAGATGCTTCCATAAAAAGTCGAGATCCCGAAGGCTTTGTAGAGGCGGTTTCATCATGCCAAGTGTACCTAAGGATGTTTCATCTTCTTTCGTAAGGAATAAATGGTGAGGCGTCACGCCACACGTCACCGGAAGACCCTTCTTCTTTGCCTCAATCACCCTTTTCAGCTCATAGGATGTACTCAGATGGCATAGGTGTATAGGACGCGGGTGCTCCCTGAGGATATCTAACACGGTGTCAAATGTTTCATTCTCTGCATGAAAAAGAATCGGTTTTTTGTCCGTAAATTCCACAAACGTACGCAATAGCGTAGGTTTGTGATTTATTAGGAAGTCCCCTGTGGTGTGGTTGAGATAGAGTTTAAGGCCCATCACTTTTGAAGATATCTTTGCAAACTCCGCAAGATTCTCCCCCATAGATCCGAAGTAAAACCCTACGTCACATACTACCTTCTCCCTGGCACTTTTGATTTTTTCCTCTAGCCGTTCAGCAGTCGTGACCGGCACTTTGTTATTGGGCATATCAAGTACCGTTGTGAATCCCCCAGCGAGCGCAGCTGCAGTTCCCGTAAAAAAATCCTCTTTCTCCGTTTGTCCGGGATCCCTGAGATGGACGTGTGGGTCAATTAGCCCTGGGAGTGTTAGCATAGACATAAGTTGTATCATATTTTATACTGATTTAAGAAGCAATATCTTTTACGTGTTTATATATTCATTTTCATGAATAGGTTAAATCCTAGTTATAATAAACATGGATTTACACTCAT
>JAUYMJ010000012.1 GCA_030698775.1 bacterium | reverse complement strand
GAGGCCGGAAATTTTGACAAATTTGAACAATCAGATACTGGAATACTTATTGACCAAGAATCGGTCAGGCCGGGAATGGCACTTCTGGAAAAAGAGATCTCGGGTGCATATCTCTACAAACACTTCAATGCAATCCTCAAGCTAAACCACATCGATTTTCCAGAACTTACTGCAACTAAAGAGCTTGACGCAATTTTGGAGGACACAAGTAGCGATATCTATCCGATCGCTTCAATGCTTCTTGAACGTGCGGCCGGTTTCACATCTGCAGCGATTGCCGCTATTACGCTCTTTAAGAGAGCCGACACAATATTTGTTATGGAAGGCAGCCTTTTCTGGAGTGCTCGTTATTTCAGGCAAAACGTAAAAAAAATGCTCCTCTTGCTCGTTCCCGAATACACTATTACATTCATCAAGATCGATGACAGCCCGATTTTCGGTGCAGCCAGGCTCATCGGGTGACGTCTATGGTATAATACATATACATGAAGTTGCAGACAAAAATCTTTATCGATGGTGGCTCGGTAAGCGAAACTGAGGAGGCGAATAGCACATTCCTTTCCCATTTCGGCTACCCGCTTGACGGACAAACCACAAACCCCTCACTTATTGCAAAAAATCTGAAGGCGACCCTATCCCCTGGGGAAAAACTCACCCACGAACGTGCGCTTGAAGAATACAAAAATATTGTCACAAAGATAAGCGCCCTTTTACCACACGGTTCTATTTCAATTCAGGTATTCGCAAATGAACAAACCCCGGCAGATGAAATACTCAAACAAGCAAGAGAGAGAGCAACGTGGATCCCCAATGGAAGCATTAAGATCCCGTGCACAAAAGAGGGATTAAAAGCTGCACAGCACGCTTGTCAAGAAATGCCAATCAATATTACGCTCGTTTTCTCACAGAGCCAGGCTGCTGCCGTCTATGAAGCAACGAAAGGGGCAAAATATCCCGTCTTTATCTCCCCCTTCGTCGGCAGGCTGGATGACATCGGGCAAGCAGGGATGGATGTTGTTGCAAATATGCTTGAAATGTATAAAAGCGGAGACGGACATGTGGAGGTCCTGACAGCGAGCGTCCGAAACGTACAACACATTCTTTATGCGCTTTCACTTCGCTCGCCTATCCTTACGCTTCCATTTAGCACGTTCTCTCTTTGGCGCAATGATGGGTTCCCCACTCCCTCGGAGAATTTAACTCATGACAGAGGGACGCTTAGTGAGATTCCATACTCTCCTGATATCGTACTTGGAGAACCGTGGGAGAATTATGATATTTCACATCCTCTCACGAAAAAAGGGCTTGAGGCGTTTTGGTCCGACTGGGAGAGCCTGTTCTCATAACTCAACCCTTTTCCCCTTCTATTTTGCTATACTGATTGCCTATACATATGGACTTAGCATCAATCATAGAAACTGTCGGTTATATTGGTCTTTTTGCTATCGTTTTTTCAGAGACGGGTCTTTTGATCGGTTTTTTTCTTCCTGGTGACAGCCTTCTTTTTACCGCCGGCTTCTTGGCTTCTCAGGGTATTTTCAATATTTACATACTTTGCCTAAGCATGTTTATCGCTGCTGTTGTTGGTGATAGTGTTGGCTATCTCATCGGACACAAGTACGGAAAACGGCTATTTAAAAAAGAAGATTCTCTTCTTTTCCATAAAGACCACCTGGTTCGGGCGAAGGCCTTCTATGAGAAGCACGGCGGGAAAACGATAATTATTGCAAGATTTATGCCTGTTGTGAGAACTTTTGCACCTGTGGTTGCCGGCATCGGCGATATGCATTACTCAACATTTCTGACATATAATGTTGTCGGAGGCCTCCTGTGGGCTATCGGACTTCCGGTTCTTGGCTACGTCCTTGGATCATCAATCCCAGACGTTGATAAGTATCTTCTCCCAATTATCGGCCTTATCGTCCTTGTATCAATTGCTCCGGGACTCTATCATGCATTAAAGACAAAAGAGCAACGGGCAGCACTTCTCTCGCTTTTGAAGAAACGTGGACGTTAAGCTTCGAACTGAAGCTGCCTTCGTGATTTAAGAAAGAAGTAAAAAACGACTCCAAAGGTAATAATTGGTGAAAACCACTCCGGAATGTGCGCCCCGAACGCATCAAGAAGCATGATGGTGCCAAGAGCCAATATCGAATACATTGCCCCATTTTTAAGAAACTTATAACGCTTAATTCTATCAATGTTTCCGATTGTCAGCTGCCTCAGTACGAGTGCACCGACACCGTTTCCAAGCAAAATGAGCGGGACGGAAAGAGTGAACGCAAACGCCCCCAAAACTCCGTCTATCGAGAACGTTGCATCAATTACTTCAAGGTAGAAAATCTTGCTTAGATCCGACCTTCCGGTTTTCATCAGGTTTTTCTCCTCAGCCTCTGCATTTTGCCTAAAGCCATGGGTGATAAAAAATGCAGTCGAACCGACTACGGCACTAAAGGCCATCATTGGGTGTATCTGCAAGGCAAAATAGACAATACACGCAAGAAGTACCGAAACAATTGCATAAAACCAGACCGACTGCGAATGAAAAAATCTTTCACCACGAAGACCGTAGTGCTTGGGCTCAATAAATAACCAATGAAAAAAAAGAAAGACGAGAAATACTCCGCCACCGGTAAGAAGTATCGGGGATGACTGCTCTATTGATTCATGAACTCTCGGGTCACTGCTAAACGTCGCAAAAAGCGCTCCTAGTGGACCAAGTGATGGATTGGTCGCAAAGACAATACCCCACGGCAGCAGACCCCGCATGATAAATACCGCAAAGAGAAGCCCCCAAAAAAGAAACCACTTTCTCGCCTTCTTCTGCATCGTAGAGAGCACCTCAGCATTGATAATGGCATTATCAATGCTACTGATGATCTCGAAAAGACATA
>JAUYMJ010000010.1 GCA_030698775.1 bacterium | reverse complement strand
TCAATTTTCTTCAGCTTGTCGTTTATTGCCCTTTCGATATCGACGCCAGCCGCACTTCCTAGTTGAAATGTTGTGATAATCACGTCAGCGAATTCCTCATAGAAATTCCGTTTGTCAAACTTATCAAGTTTTGATTTTCTTTGCAGTTTCAGGACAGACAAAATGTCGTTGCAAAGTTCCCCGACTTCCTCATTTAGTTTAATAGTTTTTGTGAGGATTTCTTTTTCTGTTTGCGAATACAGTTTGTATTTCGGGCGCGTCTTTTCATTAAAAGCCCTGACTTTTTCCTGAAGGGATTTTATGTTCATAGCCCGAGTATAGCACAGTGATCCCTTGAGTATTTTTTTCTTACCACGTACAATTCGCTTTATGATTACAAAAGAGAAAATCGAAAAAGCAAAAAAGCATTTCCAAAAAACCGACCCTGTCCTTTGGGAACTATCAAAAAAAATCAACCTCGCTCCCCGTGAAAGTGACGGGAATTATTTTATGGACTTAGTGGAATCAATCGTGTCACAACAGCTATCGGTAAAAGCGGCAGATACGATCTGGAAGCGGTTCGTCGCATTGTTGCCAAATCATGAGGTAGACCCTACGCTCGTTTTGGACCTTCCCGACGGGAAGATACGGGAAGCAGGTATCTCCTGGCAGAAAATTTCCTACATCAAAGATCTCGCAAAGAAAACGATCGAAAGCGGGATTCTTTTTGAACAATTCGGGATAATGACCGATGAAGAGATCATAGAGGAGCTTGTCAAAGTAAAGGGAATCGGCCGCTGGACTGCTGAGATGTTCTTGATGTTTAGCATGGAGCGGCAGGATGTCTTTTCGTATGGAGACCTTGGCCTTCGCCGCGCAATGGAGAAGGTATACAATTTGCGAAAAGAGCCGTCAGAAAAAACAGCCCTGAGGATTTCAAACAAATGGAAGCCATATAGGACGATCGGAAGCAGATATCTTTGGAAGAGTTTGGAGATGTGATAGTATCAAACGTATGAAGATTGCGTTTTTTGATGTTGAGGAATGGGAGAAAGTCTATTTTCAGGACCACCTTACAGACCATTCGTTGTATTTTTGTAATACCTCACTCACGAAAGATAATCTTCGCGAGGCCCAAGGTGCGGAGGTGCTCTCGACGATGGTGTTTTCTCAATTAACGAAAGAGCTTCTTTCACAACTTCCTGATATTTCACTCATCACGACCCGTTCAACAGGGTTTGACCATATAGACCTTGAGTATTGTCGGGAAAAAAAGATTACGGTTTGCAATGTTCCCGAATACGGTGCAAACACGGTAGCAGAGCATACGTTTGCACTGATACTTGCCCTCTCCCGGAAAATAATTCCATCAGCCGAGAGGACGCGCCAAGGCAATTTTAGCCTGGACGGGTTGCGGGGTTTTGATTTGTACGGGAAGACATTCGGAGTTGTTGGCCTTGGACATATTGGGAAAGCAGCAGTACGTATAGCCAAGGGATTTGGGATGAACGTTATTGTCTTCTCAAGGAGTCCTGATGCACACCTTGCAGATGAGCTTGCTGTACGGTTTGTTGATTTGCCAACTCTTCTGTCGGAGTCGGATGTTATCTCACTTCACGTCCCGTTGACCAGAGAAACGCGCCATTTGATTAATAAAGAGAATATCCTTCACTGCAAAAAGGGAAGCATACTTATTAATACTGCAAGGGGTGGAGTGGTGGATACGGAAGCAGTTTTGCTTGGGCTTGAGAAGGGAATTCTCGCTGGAGCGGGGCTTGACGTCTTGGAGGAGGAGTGTTTTATCAAAGAGGAGACGCAGCTTCTCACCGATGAATTTTTGAAGGAGTGTGATATAAAAACACAGCTTCTTAACCATGTGCTTTTAAAAAAGAAGAATGTTATTATTACGCCCCATAACGCATTCAATAGTGCGGAGGCGCTAGGGAGAATTCTTTCGGTCACCCTTCAGAACATCACCTCATGTATCGAGGGGAAAATCACAAACCGTGTGGTATAATTGTCGTCATGGCAGATACAGACCTACTCGTAAAAAAAGCTAATTTGGTCCGTGCGTGGTCAATGCGCGCAACAACCGCTGCTGGTTCCGGTCATCCTACGACCTGCATGTCGGCTGCTGACCTGACAACTGTTCTTTTTGATACGTATTTTCGCTACGACTTAAAAAACCCTTTATACCAAGGAAATGACAGGTTTATTCTCTCCAAAGGGCACGCTGCACCGCTTCTTTACACGCTCTTTGCTCTAAGTGGAGCTTTTGATCCGTCTGAGCTACTTACCCTTCGTAAATTTGACAGCCGGTTAGAAGGGCATCCGACACCTAGTTTCCCCTACTCCGATGCGGCAACCGGGTCACTGGGACAGGGACTTTCAATCGGTGCCGGGCTTGCCTATATTGCAAAAAATGAGAAGTTACCCTACAAGACGTTCGTCCTCACCGGGGACGGGGAGCTTGCGGAAGGACAGGTCTGGGAGGCGCTCAACTTCGCCTCGTATTACAAGCTTGATAACCTTATCGTGATTGCAGATATTAACAGGCTTGGGCAAAGCCAGGAGACGATGTTTGACCACCATATCGATGAATACATGAATAGATTCAGGGCATTTGGAGCTGATGTAATGGCAATTGACGGACACGATTTTTCACAAATTGACAACGCATATAAGGACGCACTCGCAAACAAATCAGGCAAGCCATACGTCATTGTCGCAAAGACATTCAAAGGCAAAGGTGTATCTTTCCTTGAGAACAAAGACGGATGGCACGGAAAAGCGCTCAAGAAAGAAGATTTGGAGAAAGCACTGCAAGAACTCGGCACGCTTGATGAGGGGTTGCGTTTTGCGCTTAAGGAACCTGCAAAAGTAACACGCAAATCACAAACCGCAAAAAACAAGGAAAGCATACAGTCTTTGAGCTATCAAATAGGTGAGGAAGTTGCGACACGCGAAATTTACGGAAAAGTACTTGCCACTATCGCGCAAAGTGACTCCCGTATTTATGCGCTTGATGCGGAGGTAAAAAATTCAACGTTTAGTATAGACTTTAAAAAATCCCTTCCTGAAAGATTTGTCGAATGTTTCATCGCTGAGCAAAATATGGTTGGTGTCGCGGTTGGTATGTCGCGTGTTGGCAGGAAACCGTTTGTCTCAACGTTTGCAGCATTTTTGAGCCGTGCCTTCGATCAGATCCGTATGGGTGCGATAGGAAAAGCGGATGTAGGGTTTGTCGGATCACACTGTGGCGTTTCGATTGGAGAAGACGGATCGTCCCAAATGGGCCTTGAGGATATTGCGATGTTTGGGACGATTCCAGATGTGGTTATACTCCACCCATCAGAGGCAGTGTCAACGACAAAACTGATCCCCTTACTCGTTAAACACGAGGGAATTTCCTACCTTCGGACGCTTCGGCCAAAAACACCTGTGCTTTATAAAAATGACGATGAATTTACTCTTGGTGGATCAAAAATACTCCGTACATCGAAAGAAGATGTGTTAACTGTGGTCGCCGCCGGAATTACCGTGCATGAGGCGCTCAAAGCGTACGAAGTATTGAAGAACAAAGGGATCTCTGTGCAAATAGTTGATTGTTACAGTATTAATCCGATTGATAAGGATACGCTTCTGGAATGTGTTAGGGTAACAAAAGAAAATATCCTTGTTACGGTTGAGGATCATTATGAGCACGGAGGATTGGGGGATTTTGTTCTCTCTGCTCTTTCAGGGAGCGGGACCTGGGTCGAGAAGCTGGCTGTCAGGAAGTTTTCAAGATCCGGGAAACCGGAGAAGCTTCTTGCAGATGCAAAAATTGATGCTACAGCAATCGTTCAAGCAGTCCAACGTTTGATAAAATAGTGGATACAAACCTCACATCAATCCGCAAAGAGCTCATCAATATTGTCCTGGAAGCAGGAAAACGGATCGATGGATTTTTGGAAAGCGGTTTTTCCTCACATAGTAAGGGCGGTTCAGATTTTGCAACAGAAGCTGATGACGCAATAGATTTGTATTTACGGGAAAAACTATCCAAGCGATTTCCCCATACGTCATTTCTTACAGAGGAAACAGCCCCTTCAGAATATGCATCTTTTGTTGGAAAAGACAATCTCTGGGTAATTGATCCAATTGACGGGACTACCAATTTCTCCAGGGGAAGTATGCATTTTTCAGTCTCGGTAGGGCTTGTTGATCGGGGAAAGGCAAAACTTGGAGTTGTGTATCTTCCACTTGAGAAAAAGCTTTATTGGGCACAAAGCGACATGGACAAATCCTATCTCAATGAATTGCCAATCAAGGTTTCATCGACATCGTCACTTAAAGAAGCGCTTTTGTGTTGTGACTGGTCATGGGATATTGAAAAGAGGAAAAAAACTCTTGGCATTTTCAGTAAAATCCTTCCGAATGTTCGAGCGATTCAATCGAGAGGAAGCGCTTCAGTTGAAATTGTCAGTGTTGCATCAGGAAATATCGATGCCTACTTTGTCTATGGACTAAAGCCATGGGACGTAGGTGCTGGCCTTCTGATTGCTGAAAAAGCGGGTGCTTCCATAAGAAGCCTTAATGGAAGTGATTGGACCGTCTTCTCATCGGATCTGCTTATTGCGAACGGGGTCATCGATAACGAGATACTATCCTACTTCCCCTGACAGATTGCAAACGTAACCTCCTTGGCATACAATGAATCCAAATGAAGGACCGTCCTGCCCACAAAGGCTCACCCGATCAACCCTCAATCCATAAAGGCGTGTTTGCTATTATTGTCTTAATTGGTATCCTTGTTATCGTTCAGTTTTCACTTTTAGGGAACTCAAAAGGTTTTGTAAAAGGAGTAAAAACTGAAAAAGAAAACAGACAAAACCAGCAGAAAGTAGAGGATGCAAAAGAACGCCTGCAGGGAACAGTCGAGGATCAGATAGACGCGATTAAAAAACAGGTGATGCAGCTTGATCCGCAGGATGTCGTTTCCTCATCCCCACAAGTGCAGAAAATTATTGATGATCTGAAAAATCTGCAGGGTGTCCCAAAAAATGAATTAAAGAATGTTTGTGAATCAATTTGTAAGGGACTATAAAACATCATCTGTCAATATATGTAGTAAGATTTTTTGAGGTGGGAAGTGAGATATACTTGATCTTGAAATCTTGATTTCAAGATATCGAGAATATCAATTTCAAAAACATCAAAATACTCCCACGTCAAAGATTCGATGAAAAAGATAAAGAAATTTTTAAAGATCCTCGGTCCGGGTTTTATCACCGGCGCCTCAGACGACGATCCTTCAGGTATCGCGACCTATGCGCAGACGGGTGCGCAATTTGGGTACTCCCAACTCTGGACATCCCTATTTTCTTTTCCTTTCATGACGGTGATGCAGGAGATGTGCGGGAGAATTGGTCTTGTCACCGGGCGGGGACTGGCCGGTGTGATCAGGGAACATTACTCCCGTACCCTTTTGTATGGTGCGGTGGCGCTTCTTCTGATTGCAAACACCATTAATATCGGAGCGGATCTGGGCGCTATGGCTTCGGCAGGACAGCTTCTTTTCGGTATCCCATTTTTCGTCTGGCTTATTATTGTGACAGTCATAACACTTCTTTTAGAGATCTTCGTTTCGTACCCAGTCTATGCAAAGTTTCTCAAATATCTCGCATTATCGCTTTTTGCCTATGTTATCGTCGTGTTTGTCGTGAAGCAGGATTGGGGGGCGATTGTTTTCTCAACACTTATTCCTCAATTGTCACTCGACAAAGCATATATCCTGAATATTGTTGCAATTTTAGGGACGACCATCTCACCGTATCTCTTTTTCTGGCAAGCGGATGAAGAGGTTGAAGAAGAAATTGAACACAAGAAATTAAAAGTACTCGGACGTGGTATCCCTCATATTGCAAGGAATGATATTCGGGAGATGCGTTTCGATACGTTTTTGGGCATGTTTTTCTCAAATCTCGTGATGTTTTTTATCATCGTTACCGTTGCCTCAACGCTTCACCTGAACGGAATAACAAAGATAGAGACAGCAGATCAAGCCGCACAGGCACTTCGTCCAATTGCCGGCGACTTCGCATCGCTTCTTTTTTCTTTAGGTATTTTGGGAACCGGATTTTTGGCTGTGCCGATCCTTTCCGGATCAGCATCGTATGCGATAGCCGAGAGTATGCGCTGGAATGCAGGGCTTAGCAAGAAGTTTAATCAAGCCCATGGATTCTACGGGATTATCGCTCTTGCCACATTCGTGGGTTTACTCGTTAATTTTAGTGGTATTAAACCGTTTACTATGCTTTACTACGCTGCGGTATTAAACGGCATCACTGCGCCGCCTCTTATGCTTCTTATTTTGATTATCGCCAACAACAAAAAAATAATGAGAGGTCATACAAATTCTCTATTGATGAATATACTAAGCATAATCATTATCCTTGTCATGGCTATTGCTGCTATAATCCTTCTCTCGACCCTGCTTTTTAAATAATATGGAAGAACTTAGGGCCCGCTATAACAAACTTCTCAAAAAACTGGATCTTGATGAAAAGCGAAGGCAAATAAAAGAGCTTACAGGTGAAAGCATGATGCCTGATTTTTGGCAGGACCATAAAGGAGCCGGTGAGAAAATGAAAGAGCTCTCTAGCCTTCAAAATGAGATCGAAGAGATGGAGCTTTTGAAGCTCTACCTTGATGAGGGAAATGAAAAAGAGGCTGAAGGACTGCTCGATAAGCTCGAAGAGTTCTTATTTTTCTCCGGCAAGTATGATGAATCCGCAGCAATTCTCTCAATCCACTCCGGACAGGGAGGGACTGAGGCGATGGATTGGGCGGAGATGCTTTTTCGGATGTACACGAGGTATTTTGAACGGAAGGGCTGGGGATATGAGGTAATAGAGCAGACTCCCGGTGAAGAAGCGGGAATAAAAAGCGTCGTTATTAGCGTGAACGGCAAATACGCCTATGGGTTTCTCAAATATGAGGCAGGGACGCATCGGCTTGTCCGTCAGTCGCCATTTAATGCGGATAATCTCAGGCAAACGTCTTTTGCCCTTGTGGAGGTTCTCCCCCAGATTGATCAGGATCCCGATATTGAAATAAAAGACGAAGATATTGAATTTGATGCGTTTCGTGCAGGTGGCCATGGTGGCCAAAACGTGAACAAAGTCTCAACAGCTGTTCGTATCAAACATAAGCCAACAGGTATTGTCGTGACTGCATCCACTGAGCGGTATCAAAACCAGAACAGGGAATACGCGATGAAACATCTTCGGGCGAAATTGTGGCTGCTTCGTGAGGAAGAACGCAGGAAAGAAGAGGCGAAATTGAAAGGAGGGTATAAGACACCCGGTTGGGGCAACCAAATCCGTTCCTACGTCCTGCACCCTTACCAGATGGTTAAAGACTTGCGTACTGAATATGAGACAGGCAATACTCAAGCTGTGCTGGATGGAGATTTAGATATGTTTATTGAGGAAGAGCTCAGAAAACTGTCTTAGCTACCTGTACTTCTCACGAAAAAAAGCCTCCGGGGTTGTAAAGTTTTAGAAAATATGGTTAACTACTACTGGGTGATAGTTCGTGGAGGAAAAAAATGCTACAAAGAAAATTGAGCCTGAAGAGAAGATCATGCATGATCTTCTGCCAAAGGAGGAATTTGATATGAAGAAAGTTGCTATCATTCTCGTCGTTGTGGCTATTCTCGGTGTCGGGACCGGTTTTGTCCTCGCCAAAAGCGGCGGCGGAGGCATTCTCCCAGGGGGCGCAAGTTCTTCAACGGCAGGAGGTGTCCAAAAAGGGAAAATCTATGGCTCAAACGATACAAAAACGTTTAAAGATACTGCCGAGGGGGTCTTAAAAGACGGCGGTATAGATGGTGAAGGGCAATATCATTTAGAGCGTCCGGGAGGTGTCAGCCAAAATGTGTATATGACGTCCTCGCTTGTTGACCTTTCTGAGTTTAAAGGAAAGAAAGTGAAGGTGTGGGGGGAAACACAGGCTGCTCGAAAAGCAGGATGGTTAATGGATGTTGGACGAGTAGAGGTCCTCTAAAGCAGGAAATTTCAAATAAATACCAATTTCAAATACCCAATTTCCAATACATTTCTTCATTTGACATTTGAAATTGGAAATTTATTGTTTCTGCTCACATGATTAGACTCGAGAATGTAACAAAAACATTTGGAACAGGAGCATCTGCTCTTATTGAACTCACACTCGCAATTGAGAAGGGGGAGTTCGTCTTTGTTGTTGGCCCCTCGGGATCCGGAAAAACGACCCTTCTCAGGCTTCTCATACACGATATGGTCCCGACAACGGGATCAATTTTTTTAGGTGATTTAGACATCACAAAGATCCCAAACAGCAAGATTCCCCATCTGCGTAAAAGGATTGGTGTCGTCTTTCAGGATCTGAAGATGCTTATGGACAGGACGATTTTTGAGAATATTATGCTGCCTTTAGAAATGGCAAATCTTGACCAAAAAGCTGCAAAAGAGCAAGTGAGTAAGATCCTTGAGCAAGTCGGTATCGGAGAGCACAAAGATAAATTTCCTGTGCAGCTGTCCGGTGGTGAATTGCAGCGGGCTGCCATAGCGAGAGCGCTTGTTTTTTCACCGGAAATTCTGCTTGCTGATGAGCCGACAGGCAATCTGGATGCGACGACTTCCTGGGAGATCGTGAAGCTTCTCCAGGATATCAATGCACTTGGGACGACCGTTGTAATGGCAACGCACAATACCGATGTCGTCAATAGTCTCTTAAAGCGTGTGATTACTCTAGAAAAAGGATCTCTCAAAAAAGATGAAAAGCCCAAATCACATAGTGAAAAGAAAGAAAAAGAAACTGTAAAACCTGAGGGGGTACTGAAATGAAATCGGTGACAACAGCATGGAACCATATCAGAAGATCTCCGTACCAGGCATTAGCGGCAATTATGATCATGATGCTAACGTTTCTTGCGATATCCATCTTCTCAATGGTGACAATCGGTTCCTCAAAGATAATTGCCTTTTTTGAATCCAAGCCACAGGTTACCGCATTTTTTAAGACAGATGCCAAGCAAGCTGATATTGATGCGTTGACACAGAGCATGAAACAGAGTGAGCAAGTCGCCGATGTGAAGTTCGTTTCAAAACAGGACGCACTGAAAATTTACAGGGAGCAGAACAAAAACGATCCTCTGTTGTTGGATCTGGTAACGTCTGATATCCTGCCCTCATCACTTGAAGTATCTGCGAATAAAATTGATGACCTCTCGCCGATTGCCGATTCCCTGAGAAGTTCCCCGATCGTTTCCGAAGTGATTTTTCAGAAAGATGTTGTCCAAACGTTATCGTCATGGACCACGGCATTGAGGCGTATCGGCATTGCCGTCATTGTGGTGTTGTCGGTCGTGTCGGTATTTATTATGGCAACGATCATTGGTTTCAAGATTTCACAAAAACGGGATGAAATCGAGATTATGCGGCTTCTCTCCGCAACAAATTGGTACATCCGTTGGCCGTTTCTCCTTGAGGGTATTCTTTACGGGATTGTTGGTGCTTTTTTTGGATGGCTTATCGCATCGGTCGGTTTGGTATATGCGACACCGTATCTGCAGTCATTTCTCGGATCAATTCCGCTTTTGCCTGTGCCGCTTTTTTTCTTGCTTGGGCTACTCGTTGCAGAATTTATCGTTGCGATAATTCTCGGGACACTTTCATCATTCCTCGCTGTGCTTCGTTATCTTAAGTAATCGATTCGTAACCCCTCAGGATTTGACAAAGAAATCGTCATTGCGAGCGTAGCGAAGCAATCTCAGGAGATCGCCACGGTCGCCTTAGGCGACCTCGCGATGACGAAGTTTTGGAAACTCCTGAGCGCTTACATCAATTCCTCTTGCAAATTTACTTTCTTAGGCATACGCTACAGGAAAGTACGTCAAAGAAGTTATTTCTCTCTATCGTATTGTTTTCCTTCTTCAACGGTGCTTCTCCTGCGCTTGCAGCGGATGTTGTCATAAACGAGTTCTCAAGTTTCACAAGTGATGACTGGGTGGAATTGGTCAATATCAGTTCATCACCTGTTGATATTGGCAATTTATTGATTCGGGATAGTACAGAGAGCAATAAGGTAGTTCTCTCGGGAAGTTTAGGTCCAGGCGAGATAAAAGCATTTGATTTCAGCAACAGATTGGACAAACCCAGTGATATGGTGAGGCTGGTTAACGCCTCCGATAATACGAATTATGATAGTATTGGTTATGGCTCTGCTTCACTCCCGGCCCCTTCCTCAGAATCGCAAACAATAGGCAGAAAGCCCGACGGAACAGGATCATTTATACTTCTCTCTTCATCGACGAAGGGACAATCAAACAATGACATCGCACAAATAATTCCCCCAACGGAGACGCCGACGAAAACCCCAACGCCCACCAAAACTCCGACACCCACAAAAACTCCTACACCTGTTAAATCGCCTACTCCGACGAAAACCCCAACGCCAACAAAGACGTCCCCAACTTCCACTAAGACGGACCCTTCACCAACTTTATCATCCACCTCACCATCCACAAGAGCATTACTCGTGAGAAATGTCACCTCTATTCCCGTTGTGACAAAGACCTATCCGACTGCGGTTCTGGGGGCAAGTACAAAAAATCTCGCTCCGACAGAAATGCTGTCGGATGAGAACGAAGAGGAGACCACTCCTCAGGGGGGATCCTCGTATCTTTTTGTTGTTTTGCCGGTCGCCGGGGCCAGCCTGTTGTCGGCGGTGTATTTTTACCTTAAAAAGCGAAGAGAAGGAGAGATATAGTATAATAAATGAATAGAAATGAAGACTATTATTACTCACTCAGCAGAGGATACAAAGAAATTTGCAGCGAAGCTTCTTGCCTCACTTCAGGGAAATAATGTCCTCGCTCTTTATGGGGACCTCGGGAGCGGAAAAACAACGTTTTCCCAAGGCATCGGGAAAGCACTTGGGATTACAAGACGGATGATATCGCCGACATTTGTTGTAATACGTAATTATACGTTACAAGTTAAAAGTTCCACCTTACAGTTTGCAAATTTATATCATATTGATCTTTACCGGGTACAAAATCCTAAAGAGGTACTTGATTTAGGGATCCTTGATCTTATGAAGGATCCGACAAACCTCGTCCTCATTGAGTGGGCGGAGAAAATGGGTGAATATGTACCTAATAAACGAGTTGATGTGAGGTTTGAGTATATGGATGAGGAGAAGAGGAAGATTACGATAAATAAATTGACCTAATTTCTAATTTACCTAATTGATCTAAACAATGTTTAATTTGGGATTTTTTTAGAAATTAGAACAATTAGATCAATGAGAAATTATTATGGAAGACCAAGTTAGACAAGCAGTTAGAGTTTTACAGCGAGGAGGAATAATCATCTTTCCTACAGATACCGCCTTTGGAATCGGGTGTGCAATTGATAATGAAGAGGCGATTAAGCGCTTGTTTCGGATACGGAGAAGGCCTGAAACGCAGGCGGCACCGGTATTGGTTGATACGGTAAAAATGGCCCAGGACTACCTGCTTCCGATCCCGAGAGAGGTTATTGATAAACTTATTGAGCCTTACTGGCCGGGTGCGTTAACGATTGTTTTGCCATGTTTAACTGAGAAAGTTCCACAATTGGTTCGTGGTGGAACCGGGACGCTTGGCGTTCGGATCCCAAATCATCCTATTGCCCGAGCTATTATCCAAGGGTTCGGAAAGCCAATCCTTGGCCCTTCAGCAAATTTTCATGGCCAAAAAACTCCGTACGCATTTGAAGATCTCGACCCAGAACTAGTGAAGTTAGTGGATCTCGTTATGGAAGGAGCATGTACTATCAAACAAGCGTCAACAGTCATCGACTGTTCAGTCACTCCTTGGAAAATTCTTCGCCAAGATGCAGTGATCGTTGAGCTAGCATGAGCGAACCGTGCATTCAATTTCTTGACAAAAATCATTTCAGCTGACATTATACATTTATGGAAGAGACGAAGCAGACTGAAGAGGTGACGACGGTTTCAACAGCTGCACCTCAGCAGGTGGTGAAGACGACGACCAAGGTAACTCCTCCGCCAGTGAAGACAGAGCCTCCCCAACAAGTTTTTGAGAAGAAGAAAACGATTTTCCGGACCTATCAAATTATTTGGTATATCCTCGCAGTGATTGAGGTCTTGCTCGGGTTTCGTATGGTCCTCAAAGCTCTCGGTGCAAACCCAACAAGCGGATTTACAACGCTTGTTTACGCGCTAAGTAATCCGCTTGCAATGCCATTTAGTGGTATCCTGCCCGTTTCCATCTCCGGAAATTCTATTTTTGAGTGGTCGACGATTATCGCTGCGCTCGTATATCTCCTTATTGCTTTCGGACTCGTTCATCTCATGCAGATGATAAAACCTGTTACCCCAAATGAGGTAGAACAAAAGGTCGATAACCCGTAACCGCCCAGCGTATTTACTTCTTCCAATCCCCAAGCTAAAATACCATGTATGACTACGCTTTCAATCGATACATCAGGTAGGGAGTTCGTGTTTGTTTCACTGGGGATTGACGGGAAGATGCATACACTCAAAGAAAAAATGGATAAGAAAAAAGCACAGGCCGTGTTGCCTTTGGTAGATACGCTTTTACAAAAGCATAAGCTTACTATGAAAGATATTCAGGAGATACAAGTAAACGTCGGTCCGGGTTCTTTTACTGGCCTCAGAGTGGGGGTAGCAATCACAAATACTCTCGGTTTTCTCCTCACTATCCCTGTCAACGGAATGCCTGTTGGCACGTTTGTCCAACCAGTGTATAGTTAATGTATACCTGACAGTACATGAGAGACTTCCTGCACCATCTCTTTCTCCCACGTGAGTCAAATAATCATCGTGCTCGTATTCTCCACCATACGAGCCTTCTTGCCGTAATTGTTCTACTGTTCGTTTTAGAGTTTTCGTTTTCTTTCTTACACGAGAAACGCGGGGACATCTTAGGGCTCCGTACTGATATTGCAGTAACGGAGTTATTGTCTCTGACAAACAAGAAAAGGGAGGAAAATGGATTACCACCCGTGCAGCTTGACCCGGTATTATCGGAAGCTGCTTCGCAAAAAGCTGCGGATATGTTTGCAGGAAACTATTGGGCGCACAATAGCCCAAACGGGACAACGCCATGGGTATTTATCAAGTCGTCAGGGTATGATTATCTGTACGCAGGTGAAAATCTTGCGAGAGGGTTCAGCACCTCATCTGACGTTATCAACGCCTGGATGCAAAGCCCCGGGCACAGGGAAAATATGCTGTCTCCCAACTATAAGGATATCGGATTTGCTGTCGTTCCCGGGACGCTTACGGGCGATGAGACGATGCTTGTTGTTGAGATGTTTGGGAAGAGAAGAGAAGGGGCGTCTGATATTGCAGATGCAAGAGGAAATGATCTAACGCAACAGGTGCCTCAAGCGGAGCAAGTCGCGATTTCGAAACAGTCACCTTTGGTCGCATCGTTCCAAACGCAGCCTCTCGTGGACGTAAAGGATGCGACTAAAGGTATTTCACTGGTTCTGCTTTTTGTGTTCTTCTTTACTCTATTACTCGATATAATGATTCTAAAGAACAAGAAAATTGTTCGAATTGTTGCACACAATATTGATACAATTATGTTTATTAGTGTTGTAATAACAACGATAATTCTTATCGGAAAAGGAGTAATTATATGATGAACTACAAAACCAAGCTACATCTTTGGTATTATTCCGGACTGCTGGTTGTCCTTATCAGTTGTCTTGTGCTCGTTTTCCAAAGCCTTCATGACATAAACTTGATTATGGGAATAACTGTATTTATGTCAGTCTTCTATGTTTCCTGGGCAATTCTCCATCACTATGTCCATCACGATGTACACGCTAAGGTTGTGATAGAATATGTTCTTATTGGAATGCTGGGCATAAGTGTTGTATACTTTACCCTGTTTCTTCTCAAATAAACTATGAAAGGGGTTATTTTAGCTGGTGGTTTGGGGACAAGGTTGTATCCTCTGACCCATGTAACGAACAAGCACCTTCTCCCGGTTTATGACAAACCGATGATTTATTACCCGATCAGAACACTCGTTGGTGCCGGTATTACGGATATCATGATTGTCACAAGCGGTCCGCACGTCGGTCATTTTTTAGCTGTACTGAAGAACGGTACGGAACTCGGAGTAAAGCATCTGGAATATGCCTATCAAGCAAAGCCGGATGGGGGAATAGCAGATGCACTGTTGCTCGCAGAGGATTTTTCCGATGGAGAATCTGTTGCCGTGATTTTAGGGGATAATACGACAGATGCAGACATTACAAACGAAGTAAAAAGGTTTCATGATGGCGCTGTTATTTTTTTGAGAAGCGTTGAGGATCCGCATCGGTTTGGAATTGCAGAATTTGACAGAGACGACCCAAAAAAAATCGTTCGGATTATTGAGAAACCTGAAAATCCACCAAGCGATATGGCCGTGACAGGCCTTTACATCTATGATGCAAAGGTCTTTCCTTATATAAAGGGCCTGAAGCCGTCTGAGAGAGGGCAACTCGAAATTACCGAGGTGAACAATAAATATTTGGATTCGGGAAAGCTTAGGTGGGCGAATTTAAATGGCTATTGGAGTGATGCGGGCACGTTCAGGAGTCTCTATGAGGCAAATACCTATTGGGCAGAGAAGCATGGAGGGGATGATGAGTAACGTGACAGTTGAGCCGGCAAGAAAAGTAAAGACTGTTGACCATCAAAAAGCTGAAAATGGTTGGCTGATGGAGCTATTCAAGGACAAGGAGACACAATTAAAAACAGAGGTGTACATGTCAGTTGCATTTCCCGGCGCATTTAAAGGGTACCATTTACACAGGGTTCGAACTGCAAGATATATTTGTCTTCGGGGGAAAATGAGGATAATCACCTATGAGCGAGAGGGTGACAGGTGGGTACGAACTGAGCATATCTTGGATGCACAAAATCCCCAAAGGCTCTTTATTCCAAGTAACGTTGCAACCGGTCTTGAAAACATCGGAACGGAAGAGGGATGGCTGATTAATTATCCTGATCCCGCCTACGACCCATCGCTTACAGACGAACAGGTCGAATACTCTCAAGAAGAGCTTGAGAGGGGTGTCCTGAAATGAGTCCAATAAAAATCCTCTCACAAAAGCCGATTCTTAACGCTGACCTTTTCTCTGTCGTTGAGACCAAGCTTGATATAAATGGCACTCTCCATACACATCGAAATATTTATCGTCCGCCGATAGCTTCCGTATTTCCATTAACGGACAAAAATGAGCTCTATCTTATCAAGCAGTTTCGATATCTGCATGACGAGACATTTTTGGAAGAAGTAGCTGGGCATGTAGAAAAGGGAGAATCTCCTCTCTTGGCAGCGAAGCGGGAACTTGCAGAAGAGACGGGAATGGTTGCTAAAAAATGGACGCAATTCGGATTTTTCTCGGGAAACAGTAGTGTCATAAAATCCGAGATACACATTTTTCTCGCGCGGGATCTGACATTTGGGGTATCTTCCCCTGAGGAAGATGAGGAGATTACACTTGTAAAGATGCCGCTTTCCGAGGCGGTCAAGCACGTAACGACAGGTAGTATAAAGAATTCTATCGCATCACTTGGTATACTGCTTCTATCTACTCTTGAAAGAGAGGGAAAATTATGAAATTACTCGTCACCGGAGGTGCAGGATTTATCGGAGCGAATTTTATTCTCTACTGGATGAAGTACCATCCCGAAGATCATGTTGTTAATCTTGATTCGTTAACGTATGCAGGAAATCTTGAGAATCTTATCACAATTGAGAAACACCCTCACTACTCCTTTATACACGGAAATATCTGTGACCCCGTCGTCGTAGAGAAAGCAATGCAGGGGGTAAATATGGTCGTTCATTTTGCTGCAGAAAGTCACGTCGATAGGTCGATAATGGAGCCTGCTGCTTTTATCGAAACAAACGTTACCGGAACGCAAGTTCTCCTTGACGGTGCAGTGAAAGCAGGAATTGAGAGATTCCATCACATATCAACAGATGAGGTCTTTGGAGCACTTTCACTTGAGGAAACAAAAAAATTTTCAGAAACAACCGCTTACAATCCGAGAAGTCCCTACGCAGCAAGCAAAGCAGGGTCGGACCATCTCGTACGCGCCTACCACACGACGTTCGGGTTGCCGGTAACCATCACAAACTGCTCAAACAATTTTGGTCCGTTCCAATTTCCCGAAAAATTTATTCCACTCGCGATCACCAATCTTCTCGAAGAAAAAAAAATCCCGGTCTATGGTGACGGACTCTATGTTCGCGATTGGTTATATGTTGAGGACCATTGTCGGGCAATCGATGTGGTGTTGCAAAAGGGAAAAATCGGTGAGACCTACTGTGTCGGTGGGGTTACGGAGGACCTGCCTGCCGGCAGGCAAGGTATTAGTAATATCGAAGTCGTCAAGAAGATCCTGCGTCTTCTCGGAAAAGACGACGCGATGATCGAATATGTGAAGGATCGACCCGGTCATGACAGGAGATATGCGGTTGATTGGACAAAAATCAATCGTGAGCTCGGGTGGAAGCCGGAGCATAATTTTGATGAATGGCTGGGAAAGACAGTGACCTGGTACAAGGAGAATGTGTTCTGGTGGAAAGATGTAAAATCCGGGGCATACACCTCGTATTACAAAAAACAATATGGGGGCGACAAGTAAAAAGAAACTTCTGGCTGTTGGCGGATCTGGTCTTGTTGGGTCTCGTATCCTCAGTCTTTTGGAGAACAATTTTTCCATTCAGAACTTTAGCCTTGAAACCGGTCTAGATATTACCGATCCTGCGACGCTTTCCCCCATTCTCAATGCTCCCTCCGGAAGTATTGTGTTTCACCTTGCGGCAAAAGCAGATGTTGATTCATGTGAGAAAGACAAGCCTCTTGGGGAAAACGGTCCTGCATGGAAAATAAATGTCGAGGGAGCAAGAAACGTCGCCTTGGCCTGCGCCAAGGCACGGCACACAATGGTCTATGTGTCAACAGATTTCGTTTTTTCCGGAGAGAATACGTCAGAGGCGGGATACACCGAAGAAGACAGCCCCGATCCGCTCGGATGGTATGCCGTCACGAAGTATGAAGGGGAAAAAGCGGTGGTAAGTACAGGCGTGCGAAATGTCATTATGCGGATTGCCTATCCGTATAGGAGTGATTTTAAGCAGAAGCTTGATTTTGTGAGGGCAATACTGACCAGGCTTGCAAGCGGGGAAGAAGTGAAGGCGGTGACAGATCATATTATGACACCAACGTTTATTGATGATATCGCGATTGCCTTAAAAGCGATTGCAGAGACAGGTATGACTGGTATCTACCACGTTGTAGGCAGCTCGTCTATTTCGCCCTATGAGGCTGTTGTGACTATCGCTTCAATGTTTCAGATTGAGAAGCCTAAGATTGAAAAAATATCACGAGAAGCATTTTTTAGCGGCCGTGCGCCCCGACCTTTCAATTTAACTTTAAATAATGATAAAATCATGCAACTGGGTGTGAAGATGCGGACATTTGAAGAAGGGCTTAAAGAAATGAAGTTACAAGGTTTACGAATATGACAATTACTTTTGTCGGGCATGGTTACGTTGGGCTGGTGTCGGCTGCAGTGTTTGCCGACTTGGGGAACACTGTATACGTTATCGGTCATACGGCCTCAAAGATTGAGAGTCTTAAAAAAGGAATAATCCCGATTTACGAACCGGGAATTGATGAACTGGTGAAGAGGAATGTAAAAGCAAAACGCCTGTTATTTACACTTGAGTATACGCAGGCGATTTCCTCGTCAGATGCTGTCTTTATTGCCGTTGGGACACCACCAAAACCAAACGGAGAGGCCGACCTATCAGTAGTTTTTGACGTAGCCGAAAAAGTTGGAAAACACCTCAAAGGGTATACCGTGGTTGTCACAAAAAGTACCGTCCCTGTAGGTACGAACAAGCGGATAAGGGAGATAATTAACAGAGTGAGAGCAGCGTCTTCATCGTTTGATATTGCGTCGGTTCCTGAATTTTTACGTGAAGGTCAAGCGATTTCGGACACGAGACATCCGGATAGGGTTGTCATCGGAACCGATACCGAGAAGGCTCAGGAAGTGATGCGCGAGCTCCATGCACCGATTCAAGCAACACAGGTTATCACAACAATCGAGACAGCGGAGATGATCAAGTATGCCTCAAATGCATTTTTGGCGACAAAAATTTCTTTCGCCAATGCGATCGCGTCTCTTTCGGAGAAAGTAGGGGCTGATGGGACAGCTGTTTTATCGGGGATTGGTCTGGATAGGCGGATCGGTTCATCGTTTTTGAATGCCGGAGCCGGGTATGGCGGGAGTTGTTTCCCCAAAGACGTCAAAGCACTTATCGCAATTGCAAAAGGATATGGGTATGATTTTTCATTACTCCGGGAAGTCGAGACGATAAACAAGCACATGATGCTCTCGATAGTTGAGAAAGCGGAAAAAATGCTCCATGGAAAAGTACGTGGTAAGGAAATTACCGTTTTGGGGTTGTCATTTAAACCGGACACTGACGATATGCGCGATGCTCCCTCCCTTGTCGTCATCCGGAAACTTGCAGAAAAAGGTGCAAGGGTGAGAGTATTTGATCCGATTGCAATGGAAAATGCAAGGAAAATTCTCGCAGATGTCTCTGTGGCATTTGCAAAAGACCTCTATAGCTCTGTGAAAGATGCCGACGCAACGATTATCGTTACCGAGTGGGACGAGTTTCGGGAGGCTGATCTTGGGAAAATCAAGAAGCTCATGAAAACCCCAAACGTTGTTGATGGACGAAATATCTATAGTCCCACGCGTATGAAGGAGCTTGGTTTTACCTATGTCGGAGTTGGCCGATGAAAAAAGCCTTTATTACCGGGATATCCGGGTTTGCCGGAAGCTATCTCTCCCGTTTGCTACTTCAGAAGGGGGACTACGTTGTTTCAGGGACGTATCATTCAGAGAATAGTCTCCAAGGCATAAACGATATCACAGATAAACTCACACTCATCCAAGTTGATTTAACGAAATCAGACCAGATTGATCACGCGATAGCCACAGTAGATGCTGATATTATTTTTCATCTTGCAGCGCTCGCATCACCCTCACAGAGTTTTAAGGATCCGTCATTTACATTCTCAACAAATATTATCGGACAAATTAATCTGCTGGAAGCAATAAAAAAACATTCCCACATGCCTTCAAAAATACTTATCATTTCGTCAGCTGAAGTCTATGGCAAGGTCGCCCCGTCAGATCTCCCTATCGATGAAGAAACGCAAATGCGCCCGGTTAGTCCGTATGCGGTCTCCAAAATAGCACAGGACTATCTTGGGCTTCAGTATTTTATGACGTATAACATGCCTATTATCAGAACACGCCCATTCAACCACATAGGTCCTAGGCAAAAACCAGCCTACGCAGTTGCGGCATTTGCTTCACAAATTGCAAAAATAGAGAAAGGTCAACAAGAACCGGTTCTCAAGGTCGGGAATTTATCAGCCAGGAGGGATTTTACCGATGTTCGGGATATTGTACAAGCCTACGTTGCACTGGTTGAAAAAGGCGATGAAGGCGACGTCTACAACGTAGGATCGGGCACTTCCCAGAAAATGTCGGATATTTTAGAGAGACTGGTCGCATTGTCAACGAGTAAAATAAGCATCATAAAAGACGCTTCCCGCCTCATGCCTATTGATATTGCGGATAACCGTTCAGACATCACAAAAGTGACACAAAAAACAGGATGGAAACCTGCGATTTCTCTTGATACATCACTTCGGGACGTACTGGACTATTGGCGAAATATCCCTTAGAATGAATACTATTCTATGGCAAAACGTGCGCTCATAACGGGAATAACAGGGCAAGACGGCTCATATTTGGCTGAATTTCTTTTAGAGAAAGGATATGAGGTTTTTGGCCTTACACGAAGAACAAGTACCCAAAACTACGGCAATATTAAGCATATCCAAGACAAAATAATCCTTGTCTCCGGAGATTTACTTGACCAGAGTTCTCTCACAGAAGCTGTCATCGAATCAACGCCTGATGAAGTCTATAACCTTGCAGCCCAATCGTTTGTGAAAACGTCGTGGAATCAGCCTGTCTTAACAGGTGAGTTTACTGCACTCGGTGTGACGAGAATGCTTGAGGCGATCCGGTCAGTCAACCCGAAAATTAAGTTTTACCAGGCTTCAAGCTCTGAGATGTTTGGTAAGGTTACCGAGACTCCGCAGCGTGAAACAACACGGTTTTATCCGCGAAGTCCGTATGGTGTGGCCAAGGTCTATGGACATTACATAACGGTCAATTACAGGGAAAGCTACGACCTTTTTGCGTGCTCCGGGATCCTTTTTAACCACGAGTCCCCTCGGAGAGGACTGGAGTTTGTTACCAGAAAAATTACGAGGGCGGTAGCGAGGATTTTTCTTGGAAAACAGAAGTCCATCGAGCTTGGAAATCTTGATTCAAAGCGAGATTGGGGGTATGCCGGAGATTACGTTGAGGCGATGTGGCTCATGCTCCAGCAAAAAGAAGCCGATGATTATGTTATCTCGACCGGTGAGAATCATAGCGTTGAAGAATTCGTCGAATTGGCATTCGCTGCTGCAGGCATGAATGAGTGGAGGAGGTATGTCATTGCAAACAAAAAAGAGTTTATGCGTCCGGCAGAGGTGGATAACCTGATTGGTGATTATAGTAAGGCAAAAAAAGTGTTGGGATGGAAGCCAAAGACGTCATTTGCGCAACTGGTTGAGATGATGGTCAAATCTGATATTGAAAGCGAGAAAAAAAACGATCAATAAGCTCCCTTCTTCTTCATTCATGACTTTCTCAACATCCATTTTTCGTATAAGATAGAAAGATATGTCGTCAGTTCTTATCACCGGAGCAGCCGGATTTATCGGATCACATTTGGTGAAGCGTCTCCTTAGCGATGGGCACAGTGTCATTGGTGTGGACAACTTTCTCACTGGGAGCAAAGAGAACCTCTCAGAGCTCCTTGAGAAACCAAATTTTTCGTTCATCGAGCAGGATGTTTCTGTCCCGCATGACGTCAGTCTCTACGGATCGACAAAGATTGATCTCATTTTTCATCTAGCTTCCCCGGCGTCCCCGAATAAAAATAGCCCCAAAAGCTATATAGCGTATCCGATCGAAACTCTGCTTGTGAATAGTATTGGAACGTACCATATGCTGCTTGTAGCCAAAGAACACGGTTCGTCGGTTCTCTATACATCCTCATCCGAAATCTATGGGGACCCAGCAGAGTCACCGCAGAAAGAAACGTATTTTGGCAACGTCAATCCGACTGGCATTCGTTCCGTCTACGACGAGGGAAAACGTTTCGGCGAAGCAATGGTCATGGGTTTTGTAAGGAAACACGGTCTCAATGCGCGTATCATTAGAATTTTCAACACGTATGGTCCATATATGCAGAAAGATGACGGTCGGGTCGTTTCAAATTTTATTAATCAGGCATTAGTCGGTCAGAATATGACTATCTATGGTGATGGTTCACAAACAAGGAGCTTTTGCTACGTTGATGACATGGTTGAAGGGCTTATCCGTGCGATGTTTACTGAGGGGTCAAAAGGGGAGGTATTTAATTTAGGAAATCCGGATGAGCGGACGATAAGGGAACTTGCTGAACTCGTGAAGAAGCTTACGCAGTCTTCTTCAGATATCGTCAACCAGGATCTTCCTGAGGATGATCCAAAGAGGCGGTGTCCGGATATCACAAAGGCGCAAACTATGCTCGGGTGGGGTCCTAAAATAGGCGTAGAACAGGGACTTGAGAAGACAATACGTTACTTTAAGACGGTATGAAAGCAGTTATCATTATTCCTACATACAACGAAAAAGGCAATATAAAAAAGCTTGTCGAGACGCTTGAAACGGATGTCTTCCCGGAAATTAAGACCTGGAATATGCACATTCTTGTTGTTGATGATGACTCTCCTGATGGGACAGCAAAAGAAGTAGAAGAGTTGATCAAAAAATATAAAAATCTTCATCTCCTTCACAATGGAGAAAAGGCGGGGCTCGGTGCAGCGTATATAAAAGGTATGTCACTTGCAGTTGAAAAACTAACCCCGGACGTACTTTTTGAGATGGATGCTGACGGACAGCATGACCCAAAGAAAATTCCTGACTTTTTGAAAAAAATTGATGAGGGGAACGACCTTGTCATTGGGACAAGGTACAGTCAGGGAGGTTCAATTCCGGAAAACTGGCCTCCAATCCGTAAAATCTATTCGATATTTGGGAATCTTCTCGTACGGACAATATTTGGAAGGTTTGCTATCCATGATTGGACCGGTGGCTATCGGGCGATGAGGGTCAGCGTATTTCTAAAGGAGAAAAATGAAATGGGGGAATTCAGAGGATACACCTTCCAGGTCTCGTTCCTGCATAAGGCAGCCAGAGATGGTTTTAAGATCGCCGAAGTACCCTTTCATTTTACGGACAGGACACTCGGAAATTCTAAGATTGCCCCTGGTGAGTACATAGTTGACCTCCTGCGTTATGTTATCACGGCCCGTTTTCGGGAAGTCCTGCACAGCTCTTTCCCCAAGTTCCTGATTGTCGGGGGATTTGGTTTTTTTATCAATGCATTTCTTTATGATCAACTTGTCCGCAATACGCATCTTCCTATAGCTTTGGCCAACGTCGTTGCAGCACAATTCGCGATTTTTTCAAACTATAATTTTAATAACGTATGGACATTCAAAGCGCACAAAGCAAACTCTGTTCTTGCATACTTCAGTAAGATGTTACAATTTTTTGCAACATCAAACATCGGCGTGATACTTATTCAGTCGGGAACAATCCAAATTGGTGATATGCTCTATGGAGAGCAGTATTACCGTATATATTTTCTTATCGGGACCTTCTTCCTTCTCATTTGGAACTTTACCGTCTACAGTAAGGTAATCTGGAAAAAAAAGACAGCCTTCTAATGCGATATGAAATTCCTGCGAAAGTATTTCTCTCCTGAGTCACTCGTTGTACTCCTGATCGTTTTGGTTGGTGGCTTTCTCCGTCTCTACAGAATAGGAGACTATCTCACGTTTCTGGGTGATGAGGGACGGGATGCACTTGTCGTAAAACATATTCTTGAAGGAAACCTCACGCTCCTTGGTCCCCGTGCTTCTGCCGGGGATTTTTTTCTTGGGCCGGTCTATTACTATTTTATGGCTCCTTTCCTCTGGTTATGGCACTATGATCCGGTCGGTCCGGCCATAATGATAGCGATAATCGGGACAATTACAGTGTGGCTTGTGTATTTCGTCGGCAAGCGCTTTTTTGGGAGCCTTGCAGGGATTCTTGCCGCCTCACTTTATGCGGTTTCCCCGATTGTCATTGCGTATTCGCGGTCATCATGGAATCCAAACCCTATGCCGTTTTTCTCAATCATTACCTTATATCTTCTTTATAGAGCCGTTACAAAAAATGGGAAATGGTTGTTTTTCGTTATCGGCTTACTTTTTGGAATTATTCTGCAACTTCATTACCTTGCAACATTTCTCGGTGTCATTCTCATTGCGTACTATCTTTTTGCACGTTGGTACCAGCACAAAATTTCCTTAGTAAAAGAAAGCATAAAAGATTTCGTTCGTGTGTTTGCAGGTTTTATTATTAGTTTTTCTCCATTTTTGGCATTTGAGCTGCGTCATGGGTTTGCAAATACCAAAACCATTTTTTCTTTTATTTTCCAAAATACATTCAGTGCGGAATATAAAACAAACATCAGTTTTTTTGGAGTGGTGTGGGATGTTTTTTTCCGTCTCTTCGGAAGGCTCATGACGAGGTTTCCTCCACCTGAGCAGGTGTCTGTCCAGTCAAATCCTTTTTTTACTGCTTGGTTTATTGCGACTGTCGTACTGGCATTTGTGTCAGTCGGGATTTTTCTCGTGCAGTTTTACAGGCAATACAAAGCAAAAAATGAAATACAGGTCTATCGCTTCGCGCTCATTGCTTTTTGGTTTTTTCTGGGAATTTTCCTTTTTGGTTTCTACAAGAAGCAAATTTATGATTACTATTTCGGATTCATGTTTCCCGTTCCTTTTTTACTGGTCGGGAATGCGTTATCGGTACTGACAAAAAATAAACGGCAAAGAATCATCGGAGTATTCATCGGAATGGCGGTATTTCTTTATTTTCTCTACTACAACCTTTTAGGAGCGCCGTTTTTCTCCTCACCAAATAGACAGAAAGAGCAAGTAAAAAAGATTGCGGATTTCGTGCTTACAAAAACGGACGGTAGGCGGTTTAATTTCGCACTGTTAACAAATGGTAATTCAGACCACGCATATCGGTATTTTTTTGAGCTCGCCAAAATGTCTCCTATCACGATTGAGAATACGGTTATTGACCCTCAGAGAAAAACTGTCACCGATCAGCTCTTGATTGTGTGTGAAGATCCAAACTGTCAACCACTTGGTAATTCACTCTGGGAAGTTGCAGGTTTTGGGAGGGCTGAAATTGTTGGGGAATGGAAAGTCTCTGTGGTAAAAATTTATAAACTCATCCATTTTGAAGGACCTGAGAAGCATTAAGGTCAATCCCGTTGACAAGAACCCCCACGTTTCTTTAAACTCATACAATCCTAGTATATGATACGCTTTTCCCGTAGTGAAGATTACGCAATTATACTCATTCATTCCCTCGCAAAAGTCTACAAAAAACGGCTTATACCTCTTCCTGAAATTGCAAAGGACCATCATATCTCCTTACTGTTTCTGAGAAATCTTGCAAGTATACTTCGTAAGGCCGACATTATCGGTGCGGTTGAGGGAAAGCATGGGGGATATTTCCTCAAAAGCGATCCAAGACATTTAAAAATAGGAGACATTCTGCATGTTTTTTCTCCAAATCCTTTTCTTCCTTGTTGTGAAATCGGTTCTAAGAAGGGTAGCTGTGATAAAGCAAAATTTTGTAGTACAGGAGTTGTCTGGAGAAAGTTAAATCAGGAGTTTTTGCAGAAAGTCTCAGCGATGACCCTTCAGGAATTTATCGGCCAGGAAAGAATATAGCCGGAGTGTAATGTATGTTTACAGTAAAACAACTTGTAGCAGAGATTGACGGAAAAGAAATACTGCATGGTGTGGACATCTCAATGAAACCTGGAGAAGTGCATGTCGTTATGGGGCCTAACGGGTCCGGAAAAACATCACTTGTAATGAGTTTGATGGGGCATCCGGACTACACATTGAGAAACCAGAATTCGGTGTTCGGTATTGATGGAAGACAGATGCTGGGACTTCTTCCGGAAGAAAGGGCGAGGGCAGGATTGTTTGTGTCTTTCCAAAATCCCGTTGAGATAACAGGAGTTTCACTTCTTGCGTTTCTCCGTACTGCTGAAAAGGCAATCCGTCCTGAGGAGAAAAAACCACTTAGCGACTTTAAGAATGAAGTGAAAAAAGCACTCGCAGCAGTTGGACTTGATGAAAGTTTTCTCCACCGGTCAATAAATGAAGGATTTTCCGGAGGTGAAAGAAAGCGGGCCGAAGTGGCACAGCTTATTGTACTTTCTCCGAAATATGCAATTTTGGATGAGGTCGACTCGGGACTTGATGTTGATAGTCTCAAGCTTGTCGCTCATGCGATAAGAGATATTGCAAAAGAAAAAAATATGGGAATTCTTTTGATAACCCACTACCAGCGAATTTTAGATTATTTAGAACCTGACAGGGTACACATACTTGTGGACGGGACAATAAAAAAAGTAGGAGGAATTGAACTTGTGAGTAAGATCGAAACGGAGGGGTATGCAACGGTTTGATCTCCCAAGCTACGAGTTTGGCTTTTTCGACACAGGACCTCCGGTGTACTCGACACCAAAAGGCATATCGGAAAAAATAGTCCGAGAGATTTCTGCAATAAAGAAAGAACCTGACTGGATGCTACAGAAACGTCTCTTTGCACTCAAACTTTTTTTTGCAAAAAAGATGCCGACGTTTGGCGGTGATCTCTCCAAGATAAACTTTGATGATATATATTATTACGTCAAACCGACTGACAAGCAGGGAAGGACGTGGGAGGAAGTCCCGGCAGAAATTAAAAATACGTTTGATAAGATTGGTATCCCTGAAGCTGAGAAAAAATTTTTGGCAGGTGTTGGCGCCCAGTATGATTCGGAAGTTGTCTACCATAGTATCTCAACAATGCTTTCCAAGAAAGGAGTCATTTTTGTTGACACGGATACGGCGCTGCAAAAATATCCTGACCTCTTAAAGCAATATTTTGGCATGTTGATTCCTCCAGCAGACAATAAGTTTGCTGCGTTAAATACGGCAGTATGGTCCGGTGGGTCATTTATTTATGTCCCAAAAGGAGTAAAAATTGACCTACCCTTGCAGGCCTATTTTCGGATAAATGCACGTAATATGGGGCAGTTTGAAAGGACGCTCATCATCGCAGATGAAGGATCGTATGTTCATTACATTGAGGGCTGTACAGCTCCAATTTTCACGACAGACTCCCTGCACTCGGCGGTTGTTGAGATTGTTGTCAAGAAAGGCGCGCGCGTCCGCTATACTACTATCCAAAACTGGAGCAAGAACGTTTACAACCTTGTCACAAAAAGAATGTTTGTTGAAGAGGAGGGCATAGGAGAATGGATAGATGGCAATTTAGGGAGCCAGCTTACGATGAAATATCCCTCTGTCTATCTTAAGGGGAGAAAAGCAAGAGGTGAGGTTCTCTCACTCGCGTTTGCTGGCAAAGGACAGCACCAGGATGCAGGTGGGAAAGCCATCCATATGGCACCTGAGACAAGTTCAGTGATTACTTCAAAATCGATCAGTAAAGACGGAGGACGATCATCATATAGGGGTTTACTCAAAGTACACAAAGGGGCGAAAAAAAGTAAATCAACGGTGCGATGTGATGCGCTCATTCTTGACGATATAAGCCGTGCAGATACCTATCCGACAATGCTAGTTGATGAAGAGGATGTAATTATCGGACATGAAGCCTCAGTGTCAAGAATCGGTGAGGAGCAGCTTTTCTATTTTCAATCACGGGGAATCCCGCAACAACAGGCAGAGGTGATGATTGTGAATGGATTCATAGAGCCAATCGTAAGAATTTTGCCGATGGAGTATGCGGTTGAATTGAACAGGCTTATACAACTTGAGATGACAGGTTCGGTTGGCTAGAGTGATTCTATGAGGCAAGTTTCGATTATTGTTGAAAAAAATGAAGAACGGGTAGAGCCTTTCGTATGGATTAATGGAAAACGAGATGAATTTACTCTGAATGTCAGACTTGTCGGAGAGGGTGCAAGCTTCAAGCTCATCGGACTTTTTCTGGGAAGCGGCGATCACCATCTTGTTTTTAATACAACGATCGTACACGAGGCTCCAAGAACAAAAAGTTTAACGACGATCCGCGGAGTCTTTCGTGACACATCATCATTCTCAAATGATGGGGTTGTGCGGATACAAAAAGGAGCAAAGGTTGCGGATGGCTTCTTTTCATCCAAGGTACTGTTATTTGATAATGCAAAAGGAAGGAGCGTTCCGTCACTGGAAATAGATGAGAATGAGCTTAAGGCAGGGCATGCATCAACTGTCGGGAGACCCGACCCTACACTCCTTTTTTATCTTCAAAGCAGGGGTTTGTCGGAGAAGCAGGCAGTAGAACTTATCGTTTCAGGTTTTTTTACTCCGCTGCTTACGTTTCTTCCGGTAAAGAAAACACTTGCGGTAAAGAGGAAGTTAGGACTGACCAGATATGAATAAGTACAAGAAGGATTTTCCCATTTTTCAGAACAGACAAGCTGTCATGCCACTCATCTACCTTGACTCGGCCGCGACAAGCCAAAAACCGCAGGTTGTCATTGACGCTGTCGTCGAATATTACCAAACATACAATGCAAATATCCATCGGGGAGTCTATGCAATTGCCGAGAAAGCCACCGAAAAAGTTGAAGAAGTAAGAAAAAAAGTCGCGAAGTTTATCAACGCGAACGATTCGTCAGAAATTGTTTTTACCCACGGGACGACAGAAGCAATAAACCTTATTGCTGCATCCTTATGTAAACGACCACGAAAGGGTAGAGGGATTCTGCTATCAGAGATGGAACATCATTCAAACCTTGTCCCGTGGCAGCATTATGCCCGCGTTGCCGGGATGCCTGTAGGGTATCTCGCGTTTGACGGGAAGTCAGGGAAATTAACCGGTGAGATCGTTTCTGAAGGGCGTAATAAAAAGAATACTGATATAAACAATTATAGTATAATTTCTCTTACTCACGTCTCAAATGTGCTGGGAACAGTGAATGATGTTGCTCATTTTGCAAAAAACATCCGTGATAATGAGGAAACATCGGTACTTATTATTGATGCGGCACAGTCTGTGCCTCACATGAAAGTCGATGTACAGGACCTTGGCTGTGATTTTCTCGCATTCTCCGGACATAAAATGTTTTCACCATCAGGAATTGGGATATTGTGGGGGAGAAAAAATATACTCAATACGTTAGACCCGTTGCTTTTTGGGAGTCAGATGATAAAAGAAGTGACGCTTCATCATGTTACGTATCAAGATTCCCCTGAAAGGTTTGAGTCGGGAACGTTACCTATCGAGGGGATAATCGGATTTGGCGCAGCTATTGATTATCTCTCCGAAATCGGGATGAATACTATTCGTACTCATGAGAAAAATTTGATCGGATATACACTTGAGCAGTTGCGAAAGATTTCAGGATTAACAACCTATGGTCCCAAAAATATCAACGAGCACAGTGGTGTTATATCATTTAATTTGGACGGAGTGCACCCCCATGATGTTGCCCAGATCCTGGGACAGAGCAATATTTGTGTTCGAGCCGGACATCACTGTGCTATGCCGCTTCATAAAAAACTAGGCGTCCCGGCAACAGTACGGGTTAGCCTGAATATTTATAATGATGATGAAGATATAGACGCGCTTATCAGAGGACTGAAAGAAGTAAAAAAAGTTTTTTCAATACATTGATATATATATTCATAGTGTAATGAATAAACACTGCAATGAAAAATAACTATTGTACTCTCTATATAGCACGACATGGTGAAACGCAGTGGAACGTTGAGCACAGGTTTCAGGGACAAAAGGACTCGCCTCTCACTGAAAACGGATTACGCCAGGCAACAGAGCTTGGATCGAAACTCAAGAATGTCAGTTTTGATGCAGTATTCTCATCTGATTTGTTTCGTGCCATGCGGACAGCAGAGATTGCTGCAATTGAGCACAAGCTTGCAGTCAATACAACCGCGCTTCTTCGTGAACATAGCTATGGCAAGGTTGAAGGAAAACTTATTGAAGAAGCGCGTAGGGAGCTTCATGTTGCTTTTGATGAGTATGAAAGGCTCTCAGATGAAGAGAAGTTCCGTTATAAGCTTGTTCCCGAAGGGGAAAGCGATGAGCAGATTGTGGCGAGGCTTATTACCTTTATTCGCGAAGCGTCGGTTTCCTACCCCGGAAAAAACATTCTCGTCGTGACACATGGTGGGCTCATGTCAGCATTTTTGGTACACCTAGGAGTCGGTACCCAGGATAACCTGCGGATCGCAAATACAGGGTATTTCATCCTGAAATCGGACGGGGTAGATTTTTTCATCCAGGAAATGCACGGTGTCGGCGCGCGGAAAGGGTTGATTTGAACAATTACCTCTACAAAGAAGAAATTATCGAGCACTATAAACATCCGCAAAATTTCGGGAAGCTTTCCGACTTTTCCGCGTCATCCAAACAGCTTAACCCTTTCTGTGGAGATGAAGTTGAGATGTTTATCCGTTTCTCAGGAGGTGTCGCATCAGACGTTTCCTTTCTCGGTCATGGGTGTGCAATAAGCATCGCATCTTCCTCAATAATTACGGAACACATAAAAGGGAAGTCGAAGGCAGAGTTGACAAAATTTTCAAAGGAAGATATGCTGACCTTACTTGGAGTAGAGGTTTCTGAAACGAGGAAAAAGTGTGCACTTTTGGGATGGGCGGTTCTTCAGGATTGCCTAAAGTAGCGTTTAGTAAATTAGCGTTTATGCCATATAAAGTGAAAGTTGATAGAAGCGTTTGTATTGGGGCGGCATCATGCGTTGCTGTTGCGCCGAACGCTTTTGATTTGGACAGCGAAGGCAAAGCCGTTGTAAAAAAGAAGGATGGAAGTACGTCTTCCGATTTTGTCGCATATTCTGATATTAATGATGAAGAGGTAAATATAATGAATGCCGCAAAATCCTGTCCCGTAAACTCGATAATCATTGTTGAGGTAGATGAGGCGGGTAAAGAGGTCCGTCAGGTATGGCCAGCCTAATTTTAGCACTCGGCTTTTCAGAACTATTCGTTCACGCCTCGTGCTGCAATTTGTGGCTGGCAAGCCTGCCTAGTTAACAACTACTAAACCCGAAGTACACGTCCTCAGCCTTCTTAACTGAAAAGCGACTGTCCCTATTGCTATAATTACAAAGCAGTTTTCTCCACCTCATCAAGTTGTCGGTAGTGATAGATTCGGTGCACAAGGACGATCCCCAAAAGCACAAAAAGCCAAGAAAGTTTCGTGAGCGTGAGATCGATAAACGCCACGGGAATTGAAAGTGTGAAGATAACAGGGGCAATCATTATTTTTACCGTATAAAACTCGATTCTTCTTTTACTCAATGACTTCGCAACAAGCCTATTCCCATGAGAAACATAAAGCCACAAGATTGCGAGAAGATAGCCTGCAAACCCAAGCGCGGCCGAGTAAAAGACGACGACTGCGCGTGAATTGCTAAAATCACCGAAGAGGTCTACCGGAAATGGGAGAAAAGAGATAAAGACAAGAAAAATGATATTGAGCCAGAAAAGAGTCTGATTAAAACGTTTGATCATGTTAAAGATTGCATGGTGGGTCAGCCAGTAGTATCCTATGACAAAAAACGTAATAAGGTTGGCAACGTACTGAGGCCAGAGCCTGAGAATCTCAGGTCCTAAATGTGTCTCGATAAGTGCAGGCGGTATATTCGGAAGATCAATCTTGAGCACAAGAAGTGTTGCAGCAAAGGCAAAAATTGCATCACTGAAGTTGAGGACGCGGTCGCGGCTGATAACCGTTTCGACCTCCTCTACTAGTTCTTTTTCGTCATTTTTCCCCATCCATTCTAGACTAGCACACTCCGAATGATTTTTGATTACCATGAGATAAAACAAGAAGAGTTGTTTCTTTTTTGTCCGCACTCTATACTTTTTATAGATAATGATTGATTTACAATGGCTTATTGGAGGAGAGGCTGGCTATGGCATTATGACCACTGGACTCATGATGTCAAAAATTTTTACGCGCCTCGGTCTCCATGTGTTCGATTACGTTGAATACCCGTCGCTTATTCGTGGGGGACATAATGCGTATTACGTTAGGGCGTCAGATGAGGAAGTGACGTCGCAGAAAAAAACAGTCGATATACTTGTTGCACTGAATGCAGATACGATTAAACTTCATGTAGACGAACTTTCTCCAAATGCTGCAGTTATCTTTGATCCAAGTGTTCTTAAGCTGACAGTTGAGCAATTTCCGGTCTCAGTCCGGCTTTTCCCTGTTCCCCTTCTGGAACTGACAAAAAAAGTCGGCGCAGACAGACTGATGATAAATACCGTCTCGGTTGGCGCATCGCTCGCCCTTTTCCATAAGCAATTTGATGTTCTGCAGAAAATCATGCAGGACACGTTTGGCAAAAAAGGAGATGACGTTGTTGCATTGAACAATAATACGTCAAAAGCGGGATATGATTATGTCGTTGAGAATTTCGGACCGGGACTTCTCGCGGATATTCCTATTGGTTCTCAAACAAGGCTTCTTATCGGAGGTGCAGAGGCAATCGCATTCGGTGCAATCCGCGCTGGGCTCAAATTTGCTGCGATGTATCCGATGACTCCCATCAATACCATTATGACGACGCTTGTTGCGCATGCTCTCAAGTACAACATTGTCGTCAAAGAGCCGGAGGATGAGATTGCCGGTATCAATATGGCGCTTGGTGCATCCTTTGCCGGTGCTCGGTCTATGGTTGCGACATCTGGTGGGGGATTTTCCTTGATGGTTGAAGGTTTGGGCCTTGCCGCGCAGACTGAGACGCCGATTGTGGTGGTTTTGGGTATGCGGCCGGGTCCTGCAACGGGGATGCCGACATGGTCTGATCAGGGAGATCTGCGTTTTGCCCTTCACGCAGCACAGGGTGATTTCCCGCGCATTATTCTGGCACCCGGGGATATGCTTGACGCATTTGAGGGTACCATGACTGCACTCAATCTAGCAGAAAAATATCAGCTTCCCGTTATTGTCCTTGTTGATAAGCACATTAATGAATCACATGCGACGGTAGAAAGTGAGAAGTTAAAAGTGATAAGCGATACATTTGTAGTTGAGAGAGGAAAAATATTAACAGATCAGGAAGCTCTTGCTGAAACTGATTACAAACGATATGCACTTGTTGAAGACGGCATTTCGCCACGAAGTTTGCCCGGCCAGCAGGGAGGAATAGGACTTTCGGGTTCTGATGAGCACGATGAGAAGGGGCTCTATAACGAAGAAGCGGATATGCGTATAAAGATGATGGATAAACGGTATGCCAAGCTGGCAAAAGCGATAGCAAATAACGAGTTTCCGGCGCCGAGACTCATCGGTGACCCTGATGCAGCTCTCACGATCGTTGCATTCGGGTCAACAAAATTTGCTATTCTTGATGCAATGAGGCAGCTGAAAAAAGAAAATATCTCAGTGAATTTTTTGCAGGTATCTTTCTTAGAGCCTTTCCCGTCTCAAGCGTTTACCGAAATGATCGGTAAAACAAAGAAAACACTCATCGTTGAGGCAAATAAAACAGGGCAATTTGAGGGGCTCATCAGGGAGAGGACCGGGATAACGTTTGAGCATCATCTACGAAAATACGACGGAAGACCGTTTTATCCGGAAGAGATCATTGAAAAGGTGAAAGCCTTGCAAGTTTAGAATGTCATTGCGGGCCTTTAGGCGAAGCAATCTCTTATGAATTATTACGAAATAAAATTGAAGCCTGTTATATAAGATTGCCGCGGTCACCAAAGGCGACCTCGCAATGACAAATATATTATGCCAACGACATTACAAGATTTACAAATTGACTACGATAAGCCGAATTGGTGTCCGGGGTGTGGTGATTTCGGGATCTGGGTATCGCTCAAGAATGCAATCGTGCAACTTGACCTGAAGCCCTGGGAGGTAGTCCTCGTCTCGGGAATCGGTTGTTCAAGTAAATTGCCCTACTGGGTCAAAACGTACGGCTTTAACGGTTTACATGGCCGTCCTATGCCGGTTGCAGAGGGCATTAGATTAGCAAATAATGGTTTGACTGTCATTGTGATCGGAGGAGACGGGGATCAGTTTGCCGAGGGAGGCAATCATTGGCTCCATGCAGCTCGTCGGAATGTGAACTTGACGCTACTGATTCATGACAATCAAGTATATGGTCTTACGACAGGTCAGTTTTCACCAACCACCAATATCGGCGAAAAAAATAAGGCGACTCCTGTGCCAGTCGTTGAAGCACCAGTCAATGCGATGCAGCTTGCACTTTCTGCAGGGGCTACCTTCGTCGCCCGTGGGTATTCAGGGGACAATAAGCAGGAGACGGAGCTCCTTGTGGAAGCAATCAAACACAAAGGCTTTTCGATTATCGATACGATGCAGCCCTGTGTTACCTTCAATCATCACAATACGTTTGCCTGGTTTTATGAGAGAGTGTACAAGCTTGAAGAGCACGGTCATGATATGACCAATAAAATGCAGGCGTTTGAGAGAGCGGAAGAATGGCCGCTTAGACGGCCGCTCAATGAAGGAGAAAAGGAGAAAGTTGCAACAGGGATTTTTTTCAAAGAAGACCGCCCGACATGGGAAGACGGCACGCCTCAAATTGCGCAAACACCGTTAGTGAAGCAGTCGCTGGAAAATATTCATGTTAATCCTCTACTTGACGAGCTAATGTAGCTTAATATGCCAGATATCGTTCCAAACGAGCCTCAGGGAATAAAGGAGAGAAGGGTAGTTTCTCCGGCCGAAGTAAGAAAGTGGCTTGAAATCGGCCCAAAAGATTCACCGCTTATGTACGGAACAGGTTTGAAAACATTAGATCGGATTACACGCTCTGGCAAAGTTCCTTCGAGTGATATTCAATTACCTTATCAGAGGGAGCTCGTTTCGGATGGAGAGAGTCTCTATTATTTCTTGCCGGTAATTAATCAATTAAGAGTTTCTTCTCCAGGATTTGCTTCAGAGTACACTGATTTTCAAGAGCGTAATTCGGCCTCACCTGGAGAGTATAGTTCTGAGCACTTAGAAAACGGTGTAAGGCACTATGCATTCGTCGCTAGTTTAGAAGGTAAGTTTGAAACTAGTACGAACATAAGAGCTCATTGGCACACACTTTTGGCAATTGCTAAAGAAGTATCCCCAAGTGAGCTTGAGCGTGATCCATTCCTTTCAGATGAGTATCATCTTGATGAAGAGAAGGATCCTAAGATCCTTAGAGATGTAAAGACGACCATAAAAATAGTTGGGAAAGAAAAAATGCAAGCCACAATTCCGGAGATTTTGAAACGAAGAGGTTTCATAATATATTTTAAGCCCTCGATTATTTCTTCAAGCGGGCTCAAGCTTTATACTGGATATGAAATTGAGGAGGATGTCATAGGAATAAGTAAGAGGCCTCTTACATCTGACGCGGTTTCTGGAATAGTACCGTTATCTGATTATGATAGGATTGATCTTTACGACTTGGTGTATCCAGCAACGAAGCGATAAGTAGCACTATCTATCGGGACACAAATCTCCCAATGGGCAGTTGTTACATTTGTGAGGCCTAGCGGGGCAGTACTCACGGCCGAAAAGGATGAGCATGTGCGCAAAATCAATCCAGTCCTCTTTCGGAACAATTTTCATCAGGTCTTCTTCTATTTTTGCAGGATCTTTTTCATCAGTTAATCCAAGCTTTGTTGTAAGTCGCATAACATGCGTGTCAACGACGATTCCTTCTGCTTTGTAATATGCATTTCCCAATACAACATTGGCAGTTTTTCTCGCAACACCTGGTAATGCATCAAGATCATCCATATTGTCCGGCACTTTCCCTCCGTGTTTTTCGACAATCATCTCAGCAGCCGCTTTTATGGATTTGGCTTTATTATTGTGGAAGTTAACTTTCCTGATCATCGCATCTATATCTTCAACAGACGCATTTGCGAAATCCTGGGAGGTTTTATATTTCTTGAAAAGATCTGGCGTTATTGTATTGACGACTTTATCAGTTGCTTGTGCCGATAGGATTGTCGCAACAAGGAGCTCAAGAGGTGTTGTAAAATTTAGCGCGGTTTTGGGATGCGGATAAACCTTGCGGAGTCTCTTAATAATTTCTTTTACCTTTTTTCTTCGACTTTGCTCAGGATCTTTGACTTCCTTAGTCATGCTCACATTATAGCAGAGCCCCGAAGAACAATATGAGAAATCCATGCAAAAATAAAAACCCCTCGCCAATGGCGAGGGGTTTTTGGTGTTTCTTGAGAGTCCGTGAAGATCCCTCAAGAAGAAACATGGTCCGCCTTCGCTAAAGCTTCGGCGGATTTCCGCTCCTAAATGAGCTTCAACAAATTAAGCTTTGCCGATCTTGTACATTCCTGTACCACAGACTGGGCATTTACCTTTCATTGCCGGTTTACCATTCTTCATGGTGACAGGCGTTGCGTTTGGGTCGTCTCTTTTTGCTCGACATTTTACACAGTACATTTGTGCCATAGTTTCTATTCACCCCCCTTCAACGTAATTCACGATACTACACCACGAATTACGAAAATAATCATCATGTAATCACTGCGAATAACGCGAGTTCAGCGATGATGATTCCCGTAGTGACAATACCGGTTTTCTTGAGATCATGACCGACAAAAGCGTAATCATTGCTTTTTGTATTGATGGATGAGTGACTGACTGGAGCTTGTTTTTGTTGTTCGGACGGTGAAAAGGTAAAACGGATCGGAGCTGTTTCCTGTTTTGTCGCAATCGGTTCAGGGGACGTAATAATCACATGCTCTTGACGAATATCGGACCGGATTTTTTCCTTCCGCGTTTTTCGGTGTTTAGCCATGATAGTAGCCTAGGTTACACTATTGACACGAGGCTGTCAAGAGGCTAGTATGGAGTCGATATGCAGCTTTCCCTAGAGCTGATTTTTATTTTTTTGCTTCTTTTTTGGGTCGCAGCTCTTACTTTGATAATCTGGAAATTCAGGAACCAATACCGTGTTTTTGTCGAAGGATCCGATAAGCAAACACTGTCCGGTTTTTTGGAAAATGTGATTCAGAAAGTACATCTTACTGAAAAAAGACTTCATGAGACCTCGGTACGGCTTGAAGGGATTGAAAAGGAAAATAAGCTTCATATCCAAAAGATCGGGCTCCTTCGGTTTAACCCGTTTCGCGATACGGGAGGTGACCAAAGTTTTATCCTTTCGCTTATCGACGCAACTGATACCGGCATTGTCATCTCGGCACTCTATTCTCGGTCCGGAACCCGTTGGTATGTAAAAAAAGTTGTGCGTGGAAAAGGGGAAGAATATGATTTATCAGATGAAGAAGAGAAGGCAATTAAGCTTGCAAAAAGTATAAAAAAACCTTAAAGTAATACAAGACATGAATAATAAGATTACTGTGATTATTCTCGCACTCATTGTCTATTTGGGTGCAACTGCCGGGTCATACATGTTTTTTGCAGCACAACCTTCCGCCACTACCCCTCCGCCTACATCAACCGCAAAAACAGGAAATGACTTTGATGCACTAGTGTTTGATCCGTCAAAACCGAGAACGCAGGAATGTCCGATAAATGGCGCAAAATACTCAAAGGATCAGGAGAAGTGGTGGAAATCACACCGGCCGCTAGGGATAATGATTGAAAACCATGAGGAATCCAGGCCACAGTCGGGAGTATCCTTTGCCGATGTCGTGTATGAGGCTGTGGCGGAGGGGGGGATCACGCGATTTTTAGGGATTTTTTATTGTCAGGACGGGGGAATTGTCGGTCCGGTCCGATCAGCCAGGACATACTTTCTTGATTGGGTATCGGAGTATGGCGAGAATCCGCTCTACGTGCATGTAGGAGGGGCAAACACGCCGGGTCCGGCAAATGCCCTTGGGCAGATTGAGGATTACGGATGGAATCAGTATAACGATCTGAATCAGTTCTCGATCGGTTTCCCGACGTTTCGACGGGATGAAAGTAGGCTTGGACGTGAAGTTGCGACGGAGCATACGATGTATTCAACGACGAGCAAATTATGGGAGGTCAGTAAGTCCAGAGGGCTCACCAATGTCGATAAAGAAAGAGTCGCGTGGGATAAAACGTTTGAACCATACGATTTTAAGGAGGATGCTCCTCTAGGTGACCGGGGGACAATAAAAAATATTCATATTGAGTTCTGGGCTGGCTATAGTGCGTATTTCGTCACTTGGATGTATGATGCAGAAAAGAACATATATCTTCGTTCAAATGGAGGAAAAGAACATAACGACCGTAATACGGGTAATCAATTCTCAGCGAAAAATATTGTCGTTCTGAAGATGGTTGAGAGTGCGGCAAATGATGGCTATGACGGCAACGCCCACCGTCTCTATAAAGATAAAGGTACGGGAGACGCGATTATATTTCAGGACGGAAAGGAAATTAAGGGCAAATGGAAAAAATCTTCAAGAGAGGATAGGACAATTATCACAGGACCTGATGGTAAACAGGTGAAATTTGATAGAGGGGTCATCTGGTTTGAGATTCTCCCGACAACTGGCACGCTTGATACCAGCTGACACTGCCCCGAGGGGATAAGTATCTTTTTCTGAGTACTATTGATATACGAATCAGAAAGCGATACAATAAAGGGGATTTATGTTGTCAGACCTCATCACATCTAAATCACGAATTAAACTTTTGACGGTGTTCCTCACGAATCCTTCAGAGATGCTCCATGTTAGGGAATGTGTCAGGAGAACGGGCGATGAAATAAATGCCGTTCGGCGTGAGCTTCAGTTTCTTGAAAAGAAAGGAATCTTCTCAAGAGAACAACGTGCAAATCGTGTATACTATTCTCTCGATAAGAGTTATCCTTTCTACTTTGACCTTCTCGAAATCGGTGTCAAAACAATAGGCCTTGGCCATGAATTTCTCAAAGCCAGAGTGAAACTTGGCAAGGTAAAGTTTGCAATGTTTTCCGGGAAGTTTGTCAGAAGGATTAAAGAGAACCCGGACGATATCGACTTTATGGTTGTCTATGTTGCGACTATGGTGCTCCCCGAACTTGCTGTTTTGGTGAGGAACGAGGAGGCGAGGCTCGGTCGGGAGATTAACTATACGGCAATGTCTGAAGAAGAGTTCCGGTTTCGCAAAAAACGCAATGATCCGTTTCTGGTAAATATCCTTGCCGGTTCCCGGGTGATGCTCATTGGTGATGAGGAGGCAATGCTCGCAACATGAGGCGTCGGTTTCGTTTCTCCCTTGTCGCAATCGCAATGTTGGCAATTTTTGGAATATTGCTGAATATTCCAAAGCAATTCCACATCGTATTCTCCGTCCCGAAAACTTCCTTGCGTGTCGATAAAACCCTTCCGGGAATTGATATAGATAGCCTATTAAAAAAGGCCAATATACAAAGAAGTGTCGCTTTTCGAAAAGGACTTGACCTTGAGGGAGGGACCAGTATTACGCTTCGGGCGAACATGCAGGATTTACCTGCAAATCAGAGGGAAAATGCCCTCGAGTCTGCAAAAGAGGTTATTGAGAGAAGAATCAATTTTTTTGGTGTATCTGAGCCAGTCGTGCAGACCTCAAAAACAAGTAAAGACTACAGGGTGATTGTCGAGATTCCGGGAGTGACTGATGTCCAGCAGGCAGTGTCGCTCATCGGGACTACGGCAAAGTTATCGTTTTGGGAAGAAGGAGCATCAGGATCGGCAAAATTAGAGGATGCACAAATTCCAATAAACGCGCAGATTTTATTAGGAGATAATCCGAAGAAGACTTCCCTTTCAGGAAGCGATCTTCGTCAGGCAAGTGTCACTGTTGATCAGCAGACGGGACGTCCGGTTGTCCAGCTCGCGTTTACGAGTGAGGGGGCGAAGAAATTTTCCGACATTACAAAAAGAAATATCGGAAAGAGGCTTGGGTTTGCGCTTGATAATGTGATGATTGATGCACCGGTTGTGCAAAGTCAAATTCTTAACGGAGACGCGGTGATCTCAGGTTCATTCACAACAGAGCAGGCAAAACAGCTTCAGCTACAGCTGAATGCAGGGGCATTGCCTATCTCACTTTCCGTTCTTGAGCAACACGCAATCGGTGCAACACTTGGAAGCGAATCGCTACAGAAAAGTCTTTTTGCTGGCGCTATCGGTTTTATCATCATTGTCATTTTCATGGTTACGCTTTACGGAAGGCTCGGCATTATCGCAAGTATTGCGCTTGGGATATATACGCTTCTCGTGCTTTCACTTTTCCGACTTGTCCCGGTCACTCTGACGCTTGCAGGTATCGCCGGGTTTATTCTTTCAATTGGTATTGCAGTTGATGCAAACATTCTCATCTTTGAAAGGATGCGGGAAGAGCTTCGGCTAGGTAAATCAAAGGAAACTGCGCTGCAGCTTGGATTTTCAAGAGCATGGACTTCTATCCGCGATTCCAATATTGCAAGTCTTATCACGAGTGTTATTTTGTATTATTTTGGAACAGGGGTAGTCAGGGGGTTTGCACTGACTCTCGCAATCGGCGTGTTGGTCTCAATGTTCTCAGCAATTACCGTAACGCGGACAATACTGAGGGCAGTTTATAAGAACTGAGAATATGATAAATATCATTGGAAAAAGGCGGCTTTACTATCTTATTTCACTTCTCGTGATTATTCCCGGGTTGGTTTCGCTATGGTTTTACGGATTGAAGCTCTCAATAGATTTCACGGGCGGTACGAGGATGACGTTTGTCAGCAGTAAGCCGATTGATACCAAAACAGTCGACAGGGTAAAAGGAATTATCATATCAGAGAAAGCTATAATTTCGACAGTCCAACGGTCAGACAAATCCTTGATCGTCAGAACGACATCAATAGATGAAAAGCACAACACCGCAATTCTTCAAAAAATAAAAGCTGAGAAGATACTCCTTACAGAAGAGTCTTTTGAGACGGTCGGGCCGACGATCGGTGAGGAGACTACGCTGAACGCGTTGAAATCTACGGCGCTCGCAGCTGTTCTTATTGTGTTGTATATTGCTTTCTCCTTCAGGAAAGTTCCCAAACCAGCCAGCAGCTGGAAATTTGGCGTGTGTACCATTGTCGCTCTTCTCCATGATGTCTTGGTTGTCATAGGTATATTTTCACTGCTTGGTCACTTTTTTGGGGTTGAGATAGACAGCCTGTTTGTGACAGCTGTTTTGACTGTTATCGGGTTTTCAGTCCATGACACGATTGTTGTGTTTGACAGGATTAGGGAGAATCTTTTGCGAATCAGCGGGGTGCCGTTTGAGAAAATCGTCAACGATTCAATTCTCCAAACATTAACCAGATCGCTTAATACATCTATCACCGCCCTTCTTGTATTGTTTACCTTACTTCTTTTTGGAGGAGGAACGGTGCATTGGTTTATCTTTGCACTCCTAGTCGGTATTGCGAGTGGAACATACTCCTCAATTTTTAATGCTGCTCCCCTACTCGTCAGTTGGAACGAGTTTGATAAGAAAAGACGGCATGCATGAAGATTGTTTATCGACCACATTTGAAGGAACGATTAAAGCAGAGAAAAATTCCTACCGAATATCCAAAACAAATTATTGAATCGCCAGAGCAAGAATACTTCGATACGCTTGCTAAACGTAATATTGCTATTAAGAAGTTGTTTTATGAAGGATCTTTGCGAAGCATGCTTGTTGCGTATGATATAATTAAAAGCACAATTGAGATAGTTACTATTCACGTAATCTCGAGCAGAGAAATAAAGAATAAAGTACGAGCAGGAAGGTGGAAAAAATATGAAGAAAATTAAAAGAAATAAACAAAAAATATATTACGATAAAAAAAAAGATGTTCTTTGGTTTCTTGTTAAAAGTGGTGCCGAAGTAGAGTACAAAGAATTATCTCCGGGAATAAGCGTAGAACTTGGAAAGAATGGGGAGCTACTCGGTATTGAGATTTTAAATGCATCAAAAGTGCTTAAGCCTGTTTTAAGCAGCACAGAGATTGTGTCTTCGGTCTCATCGTAGTATTGCTTACAGACTTATAGACAAGTTTGAGATAAAACTACTATATTGTATCTCTTGACAAAAGAGAATTTGTTATTAGCAATCGCAGTATTATGGTTGAAGATGGAAGAAAAATGCCACAGGATCTGACACTTGTCCAGACATTATCCCGGACAGATTTAGCCAGCCTTTCGTCGTTGTCACCTCAAGAAGTAACTACTCAAGAGGAAGCCATGCAAGAATTGTTAAGGGGACTTTCAGCTATTCCTTTGGTGGCAGGGATTGGAGTTTTTCCCTATGAACGCCGTTCACACATGAAAATTTTTCTCAGCGGATTACCATCAAACATTCAGTTTTGGCAAGCTGGCCAACAAGGAAACAAAGTTTCATATCAATTTGATATTGCGATGAGAAGGTTTAGAAGAGAAATGGCAATAAGCTATGTAGCTTTAGGCAATAGAAATATTGAAGAAGCAGTACTCTATCTTAGAGACGATCATCCAGACTTGTATCCAAACAAAGATGATGTTGCGAAAATTGAGAGAGGTGATTTACCTGAAGGGATGAGTGGACAGGCAGCAATGGTAGCGCTTATAGAAGACGCTTATAATTTTGGAAGCCTTACAGATGCGCCAACATTCGTTAAGTTTGAGTAAGGCTTTCTTTGACAATTTTACTGACCAATCCTCCATCGGCTTTGCCTTTGACCTGCGGCATGAGGACCCCCATAACTTTTCCCATATCTTGCGGCGTTGAGGCGCCGGTTTTTTTTACAGCATCTTCGACCAGTCTTCTTATGTCTTCTTCGGTCATTTGTTCGGGGAGATAGACTTCAAGAATTGCTTTTTCTTTGAGTTCTTTTGCAGCCAGCTCTTCCCTACCTGCAACCATAAATTGCTCGATTGCGTCGTTTCGTTGCTTTACTTCCCGTCCGATAACAGCCAGAACATCTTCATCTGTTGCCTCATATCCAGCTCCGCCCTTTTGAATCTCATAATATGTTATCGCAGAAAGAAGTAAACGGAGTGTCGAGGTTCTCTCCGTATCTTTTGCGAGCATGGAGTCTTTTAGTTCTGTCTGTAATTGTTTCTTTAGCATGTTTGCATTATAACAGATAGGCTACTCTACCTTGACCAACCCTTTCTTCAGTACTTTCTTGAAGCTTCTTTCCAAAAATACAAATGACAGGACAATATAGAGGATATTGAGAATAAAACTTATAATAAGTTTTGACATGTCAATATGTCCTGTTGTGATAATTTGTCTTGATCCCTCAAATATATAGCTCACTGGTATTAAGGCAGCAATCATCTGAGCCCATTCTGGCAAAATTGATAGTGGATAATATATTGCAGA
>JAUYMJ010000092.1 GCA_030698775.1 bacterium | reverse complement strand
CAGCGTGGAGGAACAGGTTTTATGGGAGGACATGATGAGCGTGAACAAACCTTAAATCAGATATTGGTTGAATTGGATGGATTTACTCCCAATGAACAGTTAATAGTTATGGGAGCTACAAATAGACCTGATGTTTTGGATCCGGCATTGGTTAGGCCGGGAAGATTTGATAGAGTAGTGGCTTTGGATATGCCTGATGTTGTCGGACGCGAAGCGATTTTGGCGATTCATGCCAAAGGAAAACCATTTGCATCCGGAGTTGAATGGAAAAAAGTTGCAAAAAGAACGGTTGGTTTTTCCGGAGCCGATTTGGAAAACATGCTTAACGAAGCAGCAATTTTAGCAGCTAGATTAGAAAAAAAAGCAATTGACACAAAAGATATTGAAGAGGCCGCAACAAAAGTAAAGTTAGGTCCTGAGAAAAAAAGATTGCAGTCGGAAGAAGATAGGAAGATGACCGCTTATCATGAAGCAGGACATGCTCTTGTTTCTTGGGAGATGCCCCACATGGATCCAATCCATAGAATTTCAATTGTGTCACGGGGAATGAGTTTGGGGCATACCATGCAGGAGCCGGTTGAGCGTATCCATGAAACGCAAAACCACCTGATCGAGCAGATTGCCGTCATGATGGGTGGCAGGGCAGCTGAGAAGCTGGTTTTCAATGATGTCACGACAGGTGCATCAGATGACATTGAAAAAGCAACCGATGTGGCACGGGCGATGGTGATGAAGTTTGGGATGAGTGATTTAGGGCCGATGAATTTTGACACAGACAGACGGATGATGTATGAGCAGTCGGAGATTTCACCCGAGATGCTCGCAAAAATTGACGCACAGGTGAAAGCAATTACAGACCTTGCTTACAAAAACGCATTGGCAATACTCATCAAGCTTCGCTCAAAACTTGATATCCTCGCAAAAGAACTCCTTCTCAAAGAGACACTTGAGTCTGAGGCATTTGAGAAGCTCATCGGCCCCAAACCAGCAGTCGCCCCGGTAAGACTCCCTTCATAGTTGCAAGAAAAGAATGGGTATTGTGTAATATAGGCTTATAGTCTATAATATTCGTATGCAAGAAGCAGGCAAATCCCTTCTCAGATCAGAAGAGTTTATGTCACAGGGTGGCTGGGAAACGTATGCTAAGCTGAGTTCCCTTAGAATTGTTGGTTTATGGCCATTCATGTGGGAAGTTGTCGAAGATATAAAATTACAACAGATCCCGGTATTATTACATGCGACAATCGGGTCAACAAAGATGAGCGCTCAGGATGAAGGGTTATTTATAGTTGAATTTGCTGGCACGGATCAATTATTGTTTGAAGATAGTGAAAGAACAGACACCCATTCCTTCTTAGATCTGACGATGGTTTATAACTTTCATGAGGGTAGGAAAATTGAGAATAATCAATATTCTTCTCATGTAGGAGATGCAATTACGGCGCGTGCTCTTCCAAGAGGAGAGATTCTCCTGTTTCACGGCACTCACATATTTGAGCAAGGCAAGGTAGTATACGAGGCAGCGAAGTATAAGAGCGGAAACCTTGCGATACATCCGGAAGGACCAGCTCATACTCAGTTTAGGAGGCTTCTTGGTAAATTTCCACCACTTCAGCCTAGAGATCCCTTCACAAAACGTTCTTGGAAAGCTCCTCAAGTAGCTGTGGTAGAATAACTTCATGCGTAAACTTATCCTCATAGACCCCATAGAGCACTTACTTGCTCTCTCCCGCTTAGGTGGGACGTCGCAAGAGCGTGTCTACGGGGCAAACGGCAATGCATCCTTATGAAAAAGCTAGTGCTTATCGACGGTAACGCAATACTCCATAGGGCCTATCACGCGATGCCGGGTATGACCAACAGTAGCGGCCAGCTCGTCAACGCTGTTTATGGCTTCTTCTCAATGTTTCTCAACCTTCTCTCAGAGCAGAAACCTGATTACCTCGTCATCGCATTTGACCGCTCAAAGCCAACGATTAGGCAGAGTATGTATGCGGGCTATCATGAGCACCGTCCTCCGATGGATGGAGAGTTGGTTTCACAAATTGCGCTTATCGATGAGTTACTTGAAAAAGCGAAGATCAAAACTGCAAGCCTTGAAGGGTACGAAGGGGATGATGTCATAGGCACTTTTGCCTTTCAGGCAACGTGCCTCGCAGAACAACGCGGAAAGAAAACTGCCTCGCAGAACAACGCGGAAGATATTGAGGTTGTTATAGTGACAGGAGACCGGGATATGTTGCAGCTTGTCAATGATAGGGCAAAGGTTCTCATGACGATTACCGGGCTGACAAAGACTGCTTTATTTGATGAAAAAATGGTGGAGGAGAAATATGGAGTGAAGACGTCGCAGTTTATCGATTACAAAGCACTCATCGGTGATCCGTCGGATGGGTATCCCGGTATTACGGGTATAGGTCCGAAAACCGCAGCGAGTCTTCTTCAGAAATACGGCACCTTTGAAAATCTTTACAAACAGATAGACAAGGTACCGGAAAAACTCGCGTTAAAACTGGCAACTGATGCGGAGCAAGGGGCACTCGCGAAAAAACTCGCAACCATCATTACCGACGCGCCGATACGGTTTGATTCTGCTCTGTGCCGGGTGCAAGATATTGACATGGCAGGGCTTCGGGCGGGGTTTTCATCACACAATTTCAAAAGCCTCATAGCCCGGCTTGACGGGAAATTCCCCCAGGGTACCAAAGCAAAAAAGACACCTCGTGAAAACGGGCAGCTTGGCCTCCTATGATTGATATTTCGACAAAAAAAGCTGTCATTTTTGACCTTGACGGGTTGCTTATTGACTCTGAGCCCAGCTGGGACAGAGGAGACAAGAAATTTTTAGAAAAACACGGTATTGGGTATACAAAAGAGCTTCGGACAACGATCTTAGGCATGGGACTTGCCGATGGGATAGAGCTTTTTAAGAGAGAATGTGGCCTTCAAGGCGTGACGAAGGAACTCATGGTGGAGAGGCGGTCATTTTTTCTCGCAGAGTTTCTTAAAGATCCCCGTCTTATGGATGGCGCAAAAGATGTTGTTGAAACAGCCAAAAGAAGAGGCTTCGCGCTTGCAATTGCGACGGGTGGAAATACTGTTGAGAAAGTCTACGAAATCCTCAGGCGTTTGGGTTTGGACAACAGCTTTTCTGTCGTTATTTCATCAGATGAGGTCGAAAAGGGCAAGCCTGCACCTGATGTATTTTTGCTTACTGCAAAGCGATTAGAAGTATTGCCTGCAGAATGTATTGTTTTTGAAGATGCACCAAACGGTGTTATTGCGGCAAAGGCAGCCGGAATGTTTGCAGTAGGGGTCAATAGGGAGGAGTCTCTTAAACAACGACTGAAGGAAGTTGGGGCAGATCTTGTGTTGTCTGATTTGACACAGGCTTTACCTCTTTTTTCATGATCCTTCGACAGGCTCAGGATAAAATATGAAAATAGCATTGGTACATGACTATATCAAAGAATACGGTGGGGCAGAGAGGGTTTTGGAAGCATTGCACGAGTTGTATCCGAAGGCGCCTGTTTTTACCTCGGTGTATTTGCCTTCATACCTTGGTCCGCACAAGGCGAGGTTTAAGGACTGGGATATTCGGACATCGTGGTTGCAGTATATTCCGTTTAAGGCAAAACTCATCAGCCCGTTTCGGCTCCTCTCACCGTCTGCCTTTCGATCATTTTCCGCCAAGGGCGGACCAGCCTTTGGCTGGGATTTTTCAGGCTACGACGTCGTGATATCCTCTGCAACCGGAGCTTATTTTCCTAATACACTTACGAAGAAGCGGGCAAAGCTGATTTGTTACTGCCATACACCGCCGCGTTACCTCTACGGCTATGCAACCGCCCGGGAATGGAAGAAAAATGCCATCTTCCGCGTACTCGGCGCTGTTGCAAACCACATCCTGCGGATGGTTGATTACAAGGCGTCAAAAAATGTCGACTACTATATTGCCAACTCGGAAGAAGTAGCGGGGAGGATTAGGAAGTTTTATAGAAAAGAGGCGACGGTGATTTATCCACCAGTTGACCTAGCGGCTAGTAAGTTAGCGTCTAGCGTTCAGTTAGAAAATAGAGAACTAAACGCTAATCAACTAGACGCTAGCTATTATTTGGCGGGTGGTCGGCTGGCGCGGCCGAAGCATATCGACTTGATTGTCGATGCGTGTTTGGAGCTAGACGTCCCGCTTAAAATTTTTGGAAAGTCATTTGCCGGTTATGGTGATGAATTAAAATCGCAAATCGCAAACCTGCCTCGCCGGCAGGCAGGTCGCAAATTGCAAATTGAATTCTTGGGAGAAGTGACGGATGAAGAGAAGTGGGAGCTTATGAGAAGTGCCAAAGCGTACATCAACGCCTCAGAAGACGAAGACTTCGGCATTTTGCCTGTTGAGGCCATGGCAGCCGGCACGCCGGTGATCGCGTATCGGTCAGGAGGAGTAAAAGAGACTGTTGTAGATGGTGAGACAGGGCTTTTCTTTGAGGAACTTACTATGGAAAGCCTCACAAGGGCAATCAAGAAGTTTGAGAAGATGAAATTTAATGCAAAGAGCTGTTGGAAGCGAGCTGAATTGTTCTCAAAAGAGCAATTTATGAAACAGATTGAAGCATTTCTTATCTCTAAAGCGTAAATGCAACAATTTAGTTTGCAGGAGTTGCCGTCCTGTGCATTTGAGCGATATCAAGCTCCATTCCTTGGGTTACTTCCAGTTCGGGAACTAGAACCCTTCCCACACCGACCGTATAAGGAGTGCCTACTGTTAGCGGTTGGTTGTTACGAAGTCTTTCATGGATTCCTTTGCAGAATTGTTGTGGCAGAATTGAATCGATCTGATTAAGTAAAGCAAGTGTTGTGAGCACTCCAGTTCGAGAGAGGTTATAAATAGCCCGTCTATGAGTTTTTTCTGAAAATTCAAGTTGTGCATCTGGTGTATAGGGAATTTTGAAGTCTTTATTGAAGTCGTCTCTTATAGCACCATCAATTTCAAGAGACGTAGGTATGCTAGGAGCATGTGACCGGGCAATAACGGGACTTCTGAGAAGTTCGGAGAGATATTGAGCCATGAGAAGATTAAGTAGTCGTCTGTCACCCGCTGCTATTTCAAATACCTCAGGCGCGTTCAGCGCAGCTGCAAGCACTTCTGCTTCTATAATGAGATAGCGAGATTTACCGTGAGTAATCTCGGGGTAGGGATCTGGCTCTCTTGACCCTGTGAACAAATTCCACAATGTTTCTTTAAGTCTCATAAGATTGATATCTTAATCCCTTTTTCGTTTTGGTTCAAGAGAGTCTTGGTCAACGAGTGTTTATCTGGTAAGATAATGTCCATTCGTTGCAAATGCCAGAACTACCAGAGGTTGAAACAATACGGCTTGGACTTCAGAAATATCTAGTAGGCCATACGATCGAGGAGATTGAGATTCTTTTGCCAAAGATGGTGGTAGGTGAGGTACAGAGGGTAACAGGGACAAAGGTAAAGAGGATACAAAGGTACGGGAAAGGGTTAGTTATTGAGCTTGATAATAATTATTCAATTGCGATTCATATCAAGATGACAGGACAATTTATCTATAAGGGGACAAGGGTGCCAAAGGGGACAAAAGTTTCAGAGAAAGTAGGCAGAGAGCTTCCCAATAGCGCAACACATGTCATTTTCCACTTAGATAAAGGTGCGATTCTCTACTACAACGACATTCGGCAATTCGGATGGATAAAGATCGTTAAAACAGCAGACGTGTTTGGGTTGCCGTTTTTTAAAGAACTCGGTCCGGAACTCTTTCCTTCATCCGGGCAGGAACCATTAACCCAGGAACAATTCCAGGGTATACTCAAAGCCTCCAAAGGTCCGATTAAGCCGCTTCTCATGGACCAGAAGAAAATAGGCGGGATAGGCAATATTTACGCAAACGATGCGTTGTATGTTGCTAAAATTGACCCAAAGCGAAAAGCACATTTGCTTTCAGAGCAAGAGTCGGAAGCATTATTTGAAGCATTGAAGCAAGTGTTGACGAAAGGGCTTGAGGTCGGCGGTGCATCAGAATGGCAGTATGTCAATGCGTTAGGTGTTGCAGGCAATTACCAAAACTTCTTCCAGGTATACGGAAAACAAGGAAAGAAGTGTCCAAGGTGTGGGGAGGCGATCAAAAAGATTGTCATGGCAGGACGGGGGACATTTTATTGCCCCGGATGCCAAAAGTAATTTTCAATTCGGAATTTTCAATTTTCATTGAATTTTCAAATTAAGTATTTAAACATTTAAGTTTTATTTCAAATTGCTTTCGCCCTGAGGGCTCAGTCCGAAGGGAAAACTGAAAATTAAAAATTGGAGAGATTATCACATAATTCTGTCAGGAAAATGTTTGTTTTATCTCTCATTTTTTGTTAAGATTACCAGTTAGTACTATGTCAAACGGAGGATATACAGAGCGGATCGTCATTTCAGTCGGAGGCTCACTCATCGTTCCCAACGGAGGCATTGATACAGACTTCCTTAAGAAGTTCAACTTATTTCTCAGGAACCAACTGGCGAAACACAAGAACCGCCAGTTTTTTTTGGTCGTAGGGGGTGGGGCAACAGCGCGTCATTACCGTGACGCCGGACGCGAAGTGATCGGCCACGAATTATCACGAGACGACTTGGATTACCTGGGCATTCACGCAACAAAACTGAATGCCCATTTGGTACGTACTATTTTTCGTGACGTCGCACACCCCTATATCATCAAGCACTATGAAATCATCCGCAAAGTCACAGAACCGGTTGTTGTGGCGGCAGGATGGAAACCGGGTTGGTCAACTGATTACTGTGCGGTGCTTCTTTGTGAAGATTATGATATCCGCCGGGTTATTAACTTGAGCAATATCGATCAGGTGTATGATGAAGACCCGAAGAAAAACAGTGATGCCACACCGCATGAGAAACTCTCCTGGGATGAGTTTCGCAAAATCGTCGGGGATGAATGGATACCGGGCATGAATGCGCCGTTTGATCCTGTTGCCGCAAAGAAAGCCGAGGCGCTGAGCGTGACGGCAGTCGTACTCAATGGTGACAATATGGACAATTTGGAGAAATGCATTAATAATGAGCAGTTTGTCGGAACCACTATCGGATAGTCGATTTAGGATTTACGATTTATGATTTAAGAAAAGTTAGGTTGTCTTTTTCTTCCTAAATCCTATTTCATACATCTTAAATCATGTTTTTAACGCATCTTTCTCTTCAAAACTTCCGCAGCTACACGAAGTCCTCCTTTGACTTTACGGATAACACAACCGTCATCATAGGTCCCAATACCGCAGGGAAGAGTAACCTCATGGAGGCGATTTTTCTCCTGGCAAGCGGAAAGAGTTTTAGGGCTGAAAAAAAGGAGATGATGATCAAGTTTGGGAAGGAGATGGCGAGGGTGAAAGGCAAGATAGTTTCTTCCTCTAAGCCCTCTCCCTCGGAGGGAGAGGGAGGGGGTGAGGGGGCAACGTTAGAGGTGATGCTCACAACAGGGCAGGTGCAGGGCATAAAAACCCCTCTGACGAGATATTTGGTGAATGACGTACCGAAACGCCGCGTTGATTTTGCAGGGATCCTTTCGGCAGTGCTCTTTGCACCCTCAGACCTTGAGATTATTATTGACGGTCCTTCGCTTCGCCGTGAGTTTCTCAACCAAGTCCTCGAGCAGGTGAGCTTGGAGTACCGTCAGGCATTCGTGCAGTATGAGAAGGGGCTTCGCCAGCGCAATGCCCTTCTTGAGATAATTCGGGAGACCGGAAACCCTTCGCAGTACCGCTCAGGGCAGGGCGAGCAGCAATTAGACTACTGGAGCGAGCTTTTAATTCGTAACGGGCAGATACTCACCAAAAAACGGGATGAGTTTCTCTCGTTTGCAAACGATGCAAAAAAAGAGCTTTTTCAATTCCGTGTCGAATACGATAGGAGTGAGATTTCAGAAAAAAGGCTTGAGCAGTATGCCAGGGAAGAGGTTGCCGCAGCATCGACACTCGTCGGGCCGCATAGGGATGATTTTCAGGTACTAATGAATTCTTCCTCTTCCCCCTCTCCCTCGAGGGAGAGGGCACAGGGTGAGGGGGCGGATATCCGTTTTTTCGGATCCCGTGGCCAGCAACGCTTGGCAATACTCCAATTAAAGCTTATGCAAATTGACTACATTGAGAAAATGCGAGGAGAGAGGCCGTTGTTGTTGCTCGACGATATTTTCTCAGAGCTTGATGAAGGCCACATCCAACATGTACTCGGGATTGTCGATAAACAGCAGACGGTTCTTACAACGACGCACAGGGAATTTTTGTCACAGAGGAGCCTTCGCGATATGGCTGTGGTAGAATTGGGAGAGTCCAGCAAAGAACGTAGCGCCTAGATATTGAGCAATGGATATTTTTAACCCTTCCGAATTAAAAAATCTTTATATCCCTCCTTCAGTCTCTCATAAAGGCCAGAATGGGAAGCTCTTGCTCATTGGCGGGTCGCATTTGTTCCATGCTGCGAGCTTGTGGGCGCTCAAGGTAGCATCTCGAATCGTCGACATGGTGTTTTACTCCTCAGTCCCGGAAAACAATCAGATTGTTTTAGAAGTAAAAAAAGAGTTTCGTGACGGCATCGTCGTGCCGCGGGAGTCGCTTGAGGATTACATTGATGAAGCGGACTGCGTTTTGATCGGTCCGGGAATGGTGCGCAGCGAAATCGCAAATCTCAAATCGCAAATCTCAAATCCACAGCTCAAAACTCAAAGCTTAAAAGATATTTCTTTGATTCAAGACGAGGGGCTGCAAACGTACCATTTGACGAAGTATTTACTCCACAAATATCCTCAGAAGCGTTGGGTGATTGACGGAGGTGCTTTGCAGATGATGGAGAAAGAGTGGTTACTTGATATGTCGGAGGTTATATTGACGCCACATCATCAAGAATTTGAGAGGCTTTTTGGGCTACCGCCTATTGAAGAAAACGTTGCAGGGATGGCAAAAGAATATGGTTGTGTTATTTTGCGAAAAGGTGAAACCGATATAGTTTGCAACAAGACAGAATGTGTTCTAGTGAAAGGCGGCAATGCCGGGATGACGAAAGGGGGAACAGGAGACGTACTGGCAGGCCTTGTCGCTTCGTTAGCGTGTAAAAATGATCTTTTTCTCGCAGCAAAAGCAGGATCGTATATCAACAAAAAAGCAGGGGAAGCGCTCTTTCAAAAAGTAGGTTACTCCTTTAATGCATCAAGCTTAGTTGATGAGATTCCTTTTGTTATGAAAAATTTGACGCATTAGTGATTTCGGAGTTTTGCGTAACCGGGTCAGTATTCGGATTTTGGTTGTATTGGGTAAGTGCTCTGTGATATTGCTTTATTATTACTCTTCCTGCGAGTAGCCCTGCTGCTTCAAAAACAGTTCCACCGCCAGTTGCGGTTAGTGCGTCTTTTGTCCGGGGGCCGATATCGTCTTTATCATACATGGAGTCTTTTGCCTTTTGTTTCTCATCAGGCGTTGCTGGCGTAGCATCAATAATTTTGTTAATGTGGTAGACGTCTTGCCCAACTTCTCCAAGAGATATGAGACCTTTGACTTGGAAAAATGCACCAAGTCCTCCAATTCCTACTGCGCTCAAGAGTCCTCTCCTATTGCAACGTTTGTCAAGAAGGACAGAAAGCCCCTGCTCCCAAGCGTTTTTCATACAGATCGTATATACGCCCGTTTGCTGGCTTTGTCAACTAACGATGTTCAAGTCTATCGAGGATTCTGGTAAGCTGATAGGTAATAATGACTGCTAGCCCCGTTACGACAACAGCATAAAGGAAAAGGGAGATGAGGCTTCCACCCTGAGGGAGCCACTTGGTGACGTAGGATTTGACGAATTCCTGGATGACATTATTCCACGCGAGCGCAGCGACCAATCCAAATCCGCTGGTTGCAAGGGTGATCATCTGCCTCATCAGCTCAATGTGGAGTAGTTTTTTTTCAGACTGTGCGGCCATGCACAGAGTATAGCAAATACGTTTAAGGAATTGTTTTTTTTCGGGAATTATGCAAGAATTGAGCCTGTGTACAGCCCCAAATTCTCCCGATCCAACAAAATCCTTAAGAATATAGGTACGATTGAAGCAGCGCGTGAGGTCATTGATCGTGCTCCACTTTTGCCATACTATGAAAAAAAATTCCAGGAAGATGCGATGGTACGCTCTGTCCATCACGGGACACATATTGAAGGGAACGAACTGAACCTTTCTCAGGCGGAGAAGGTGATGATGGGCGAACAGGTGGTTGCGAGGGAGCGGGATGTGCAGGAGATTATCAACTACCGCCGGGCAATGGAGCGGATTGAGAATGAGGACAATCCGCATATTAGGAAAACACTCAGCGAACCTCTCATTAAGGAATTGCATGCGATCACAGTCCATAGGCTTTTGGAGCCGGAACGCGCAGGCAATTACCGAAAAACGCAGGTTGTCATCAAAAACAGCCAGACCGGACAAATAACCTTCAGGCCGCCTCTAGCCATATCAGTCCCGTACCTGATGAGTGATTTAGTGCAGTTTGTTAATGCATCGACGGATCAGGATATCCATCCGGTTTTGAAATCAGGAATTGTTCATTATGAATTCGTCAGGGTCCACCCTTTCCTTGATGGCAACGGACGTGTTGCGAGGTGCCTTGCAACGTTTATTTTGTTTCAGGAAGGGTATGACATCCGTAAGTTTTTTTCTTTGGAGGAATACTTCGATATGGATGCGGCGAGGTACTACGAAGCGCTGCAAAGTGTTGAGAAACAAGAGGGTGATTTGTCAACGTGGCTTGAATACTACACTGAGGGGCTTGCGATTGAACTTTCGAAGATAAAAGCGAAAGTGGAGAGGATCTCAGTTGACGGAAAACTCAAGGAGAAACTCGGTGGAGCACCACTTATGCTTTCTGAAAGGCAGCTTCGGATCGTTGAATATATCCAGTCTACTGGATATCTCCAAAACAATGGGTTCAAGCAGCTGTTTCCATTCGTCTCAGAAGATACGGTCCTTAATGAATTGAAAGAGCTTATCTCACATGGTATCATCCGAAAGACAGGAAAGACCAAGGCTGCAAAGTACGTGATGGCACAATAAATCGTATGAATAAAACAACAACCGGAGGTAATGTTCAAAGGTCTTTAACAGCTCTGGATTATCTCACTGCGCAGGAGTGGCATCATATGGGAGGCTCAGTTTATAAACAAAATGTTATGCAAAATCTCCCGGCACTCGAGGCAGAAGATATTTTCATTCCGCAGACTCCCAGAGACAAATACACACCGCTTGGACTGCTTCGTGGTGAGTTTGTCGGTGAAGAAGGCGTTGCGATTATCCAAAACGCACGAAAGGAGATGTGTCAAGGAGCGGTTAAGGACAATACTATCGGAGCAGTATTTGGTATTCCTGATCTTGTAATGAGCCTTGAGGAGATTCGGGACGGTATGACCGTTTCAGATCCGAGACTTGGGACTCCTATCCTGGGAGAAGATAAAAAAATAGTTGGTTTACAGGAGATCACAGGAAGAGATATATATCAGGAACTTGCTGAAGCATGTACGGATTTTCCATTATTTCGTACTCCAGAGCGCTCAGGACATGTCAGTCAATCTCCGGAAGGAAGAAGGGGAATGGCAGCCTAAGGCTGATATATTCAAGACATCATATGCAATTTTCAGTCCTTGCAACCTATTTTGAAAAACTTGAATCCACTTCTTCCCGTCTTGCTTTGATCGATATCCTTGCTGATCTTTTTAAGCACACGCACAAAGACGAGATAGAAAAAATTATTTACCTTCTTCAGGGCCGCATAGCACCTTTTTTTGCTCCCATCGAGATCGGGATGGCGGATAAGACGGTTGCGAGCGCTCTTGCGCAGGCATTTAGCGAGAAGAGAGAGCATGTCCTGAAACTTTATTCCCATAAAGGGGACATGGGTCTGGTAGCGCAAGAGCTAAGTAAGAAGTCTGAAGTGCGAAGTACGAAGTTGACCGTTGATGAGGTATTTCGCGTTTTAACAGAAATTGCCAATACTGCAGGGGACGGGACTGTTGAGAAGCGGACGCAGCTGTTGGTTGGATTATTTAAGCAGGTTGACCCGGTTTCTGCGAAGCATCTTGTCAGGATTCCTCTTGGTAACACGAGGCTTGGTATCGGTGATCCGACTGTTCTAGACGGGCTTGCATTGGCAGTTCTCGGGGACCGGACAAAACGGAAACTTCTTGAGAAAGCGTATAACGAAACATCGGACTTGGGTCTTATCGGTAAAACGCTCATGCAAGGAGGATTAATGTCAGTGCAGAAGCTTGGCGTTACTGTCGGCCGGCCTATCAGGTCTGAGCTTTGTGAAAGGCTCCCAAACCCTGAAAAGGTATTTGAGAAGATGTCATATGACGCGAACAAGAAGGAAGTCGGCGTGCATGCGACACCAAAATACGACGGATTCCGCGTGCAGATCCACAAAGATGGCCAGAAAGTGTCAATGTTCTCAAGGAATTTAGAGGATATGACGCATATGTTTCCTGAGCTTATCAAAGGAACCCTGCGGCAAGTCAAAGCGAAAACCGCGATTCTCGATACGGAAGCACTCGCATACCAACCCGAATCAGAGGAATTCCTACCGTTTCAGGAGACGACTAAGAGAAGGCGAAAACATAATATTGAGGAAGTTGCAAAACAGCTTCCGCTTCGGGCGTTTGTATTTGACATGCTCTATCTGAACGGCAAATCACTTATCGATTTGCCACTCATGGAGCGGATGGATTACTTGAAAAAAGAAGTTGAAAAAGATGACACGCTTATACCTGCACCGGGAAAAATTCTGCACAAGCCTGAGGAATTGCAGCTCATGCTTGACGATTCCATCTCCAAAGGGCTTGAAGGAGTTGTGGCAAAGCGTATTGACTCGCCCTATGAAGCAGGAGGCAGAAACTTCAACTGGGTCAAGTTGAAGCGACATTCCGCCGGAGAGCTCCATGACACGATTGATTGTGTGATTTTAGGCTATATCTTCGGCAAAGGGAAACGCACTGCATTTGGCGCGGGAGCGCTCCTTGTGGGGATTTATGACAAAGAGAACGATGCGTTTGTCACGGTCTCAAAAATCGGTACAGGGCTTACAGATGAAGAATGGCAGAGTATCAAGGTCAAGACCAAAGGCCTAACCCTTGACCATAGACCGGCTCGCGTTAATTCTTTGATTACTCCAAGTGTCTGGGTGAGACCTGAGATTGTCATTGAAGTCCTCGCCGATGAGATAACCAGAAGCCCACTGCACACAGCTGGGATGTCCTTCTCTGACGATCAGGATAAAGAACTGACTGAGAAGAAAGTAGGGTATGCGCTTCGTTTCCCACGGCTTATTACATTCAGGGATAAGGATAAAAAAGCGGAAGACGCAACAACGGTTAGGGAATTAGCTGAGATGTTTAAAGAACAGGGGAAGAAATAGTCGTTCAGGGTGCTGCTTTGGGCAGGGGTAGTACACTGTGGTCAGGGGTTTCCGGAGTCATAGAATTGGATAGTTGAACTATTGGAGATTTTGGGAGTGGCCCTGTCGTTCCAATCGTCCGAAAGTCAAAAATGTTTCCATTATTTACTACTGCGATAAGCTCTATTTCTATTCTGTGTTGGGGTAGATCATGCTCTTCTAAAAAAATTGCTGCCTGCCCCGTAGGGACAGAGCTAGTGAAAACAGCTTGCTCAGCGGTTGCAGGAGGAAATACAGCGATATGATCTTCTCGTATCCGTAGTTGCCTTGTCGCTACGTCTCGTGCTGTGTCTGCATCTGTCTTTCCTGGGATAAGCATTTCAGGTTCAGGAAGTTTGACCTCCGGTTTCGATATAGCAACTGAGTCGGGGGAGGGTATTAACTTAGGTTCGGCTTCCCGTACAGGTTCATCCTCCGGAACGCGTTGGTATTTTATTCCTCCATTCTCAGTATTAATAGCATCAAACACAGGAACCGTTTGGGTTTTGGGGCCAAGTACTAAATCGCTAACAGCGCTTCTTGTTGCGCGTACAAGTCCTTTTGTTGCTTTTTCCGCCGCATGATCTACAGTGTGGTAGCCACGCTTTACATTTCTCCATAATCCACCCTGATGACTGATTGTTTCAGTATCCATACATGCATGTAAGACAAAATCCGAAGTGGGATGATCTTATTATAGACAGCGTTACACTTTCGGTGCAACTTTTTCTCTATGTTACAATCATTTTGCGTATGCAGATAGTCGCAGATCTACACCTTCACTCCAAATACTCCAGAGCAGTCTCACAAAATATGACGCTTCCGACGATGGCAGAGTATGCTGTGCAGAAAGGGATTGATCTTCTGACTATTTCTGACTGGACGCATCCTATATGGAGAAAAGAAATTGCAGGGCAAATTGAGGAAGCGGGAGAGGGAGTATATAAATTAAAATCTCAAATTTCAAATGAGAAGAAGGACCCACGTTTTATATTTTCGACTGAGATATCAAGTATTTATACGCAGGGTGGGAAGCTAAGAAGAATCCATAGCCTCGTGTTTGTTCCGAGTCTTGAGGTTGCCGAAAAGATAAGTAAAATACTTGTTGCACGAGGGGCAAACCTCAACGCGGACGGCAGACCGATCATCGGCCTTTCCGCAAAAGATTTATTGGCACTAATTTTGGAGGCAGATGAGAGATGTATGCTGATTCCCGCCCACGTCTGGACGCCGCATTTTGGGGTGTATGGGTCGGCATCGGGGTTTGACAGCTTAGATGAGGCATTTGGTGACCTTTCGAGCCATATTCATGGCATTGAGACAGGGCTCTCAAGTGACCCAGAGATGAACTGGCAGATTGAGGAGCTTACAGCGAGGAGCATCCTCTCATTCTCCGATGCACATAGCCCGGCAAAAATGGGGAGGGAAGCGACCGTGTTCACGACGATTAAAGATGAACGAATAACGAATAACGGATTGAACTATGAGGATGTGCGGAAGATTTTTATGCGAACGCATCCGGACTGGAAAATTGGCTACACGCTTGAATTCTATCCTGAAGAAGGGAAGTATCACTACTCCGGGCACAGAAATTGTAAAGTTGTTTTCGGACCTGATGAGATACGAAAACAAGGATCAGTCTGTCCGACATGCGGAAAGCGTCTCACTGAGGGTGTTCTCTACAGGCTGCAACAGTTGAGCAATGCATCACTACAAGGACGAGAGCGTACGAAGCAAAATAGCGCAGGGCTCTTGTGGCATACTGATACCAAAGGGAAATTTCCGCCATATGTGAAACTCGTGCCGCTACTTGAGATTGTTGCCGAGGCACATCACTCAACTGTTTTCAGCCAGAAAACAAAAAACGCATTCCAAAAACTCCTCGATGACTGCGGTTCAGAGATAGACATACTACTCAAGGTCTCTTTTGATGCAATCGCCGGTTCTTCAGGGGAGAAAGTTGCTGAGGGTGTGAGAAGAGTGAGAGGCGGTAGTATTCTGATTGACCCCGGGTATGACGGCGAATACGGAAAAGTCGCGATTTGGCAGGACAATGAGGCGAAAACCGACCCGTCGACCCTTACGCCGCAACTAACACTTGATTTCTGACAGCATTCTCTTTTTTCACTTGCGGCGACGTGTTAGAATAAGGTGACTTTTGCAATAGATGAAATTAATAGTCGGACTCGGAAACCCCGGGGAGAAATACCAGCACACCCGCCATAACCTCGGTTTCATGGTCGTTGAAAAATTCCTCAAAGACTTCCATGAGGAAACAACAACAGAATGGTCGGATGAAAACAAATTTAAGGCAGATATTGCTCGTATCACATGGCAGCCAAAGAAAGGGAAGTCAGTCTCACTCGTTCTTGCAAAGCCAAAAACCTTCATGAATAATTCCGGCATGGCAGTATCCCTCATATCGTCGTTTCACAAAATTGCCCCGGAAGACATATGGATAATCAATGATGAATTGGACCTTCCCCTTGGAAGTATGAAGATCCGATTTGGCGGAGCTGCTGCAGGGCACAGAGGGGTGGAGTCGGTGATGGAGTCGCTGGGGACAGACAAGTTCTGGCGTTTCCGGATGGGGATTGGTGAGAGCAGGAACCATCAAGAGATTGCAAAACATAAGGTTACTGATGTTGACCAGTTCGTCCTCGATAAATTTTCACATACCGATGCTGGGAAAGCGCGTGAGCTCATCAAGCACGGCGCGAAGGCAATCGCCACAGCGCTTGAATCGGGCATGGAGAAAGCAATGAACCAGTTTAATACTAAGTGACACGTGACAAGTAACAGGTAACATGAAGAACTAAGAAGCCCGTGTAACGTGCGGTCGTGTCACATGTTACGTAAATATGCAATCAATCAAGCAAGTCCTCAACAAATTTGACCCCAAGACCGATAAGTATATCTCACGCGAATTTCAGCTCTTTGCTATCCGTTTAACAGAAGAGCTTGATGATTATAAGCACAAGAGCCTCTACATGAAGCTTGCCAAAACGGTCCATAGGTCTATTCTTGAAAAAGCTCTCTCGTTTGCCATCGACAGCCAGGCCAAAAATAAAGGAGCGCTGTTTATGTGGAAACTAAAAGAGCTCAGAACCTCAGAGAAATCTCAAAAAGAAAAAATCAAAGTGCAAAGTCAAGCGTAAAGCTCAAAGCTTTTTATCTTTAAACTAGTTTTTGATATCTGAGTTTTGATTTTTGATCTTCTGAATATGTCTCCCTTTCAACAAAAAGTTATCGACCTTATCCGCCTTATCCCTCAAGGAAAAGTTGCGAGTTACGGACAGATTGCTCTTTACGCCGGCTTGCCCCGTGCGGCGAGGGAAGTTGGAGGTATCCTGAAACAAACAAAAGAGGACCTTCCGTGGTGGCGGGTTGTGAATAATGAGGGACGAATCAGCATCGAAGGAAATTGGGAAGCGGATAAGGGTTTGCAGAAGAAACTGTTAATTGCTGAGAATGTTGAGGTGAGAGAAGATTTTGCCTTTGACATCGAAAAATACCGTTGGATCATGCCGGAGAGTGAGGTCAGAAAACTGCAGTTGCCAAGTGAGTATATTGATAGGATTATTGAGAAACATATCGGGATGAGTTCAAAGATCAAAGTGCAAAAAGCAAAGCCAAGCTCAAAGCTCAAAGTAAACAACTTGAAACTTTTTGATTAGGTTTTGATCTTTGACCTACCTGCCGGCAGGCAGG
>JAUYMJ010000086.1 GCA_030698775.1 bacterium | reverse complement strand
CTGCAATTGTACCTTAAACAAACACGCATCTTCAAGAGAATTCATGATACAATGTGCCTTCATGGAGAAAAACGAAGAACTAAGGATTGAAGATTTGAAAATAGGTGGTGGACCTGAGGTAAAAGAAGGAGATACTGTCGTCATGCACTATACGGGTTGGCTCGAAAACGGTACCAAATTTGATTCATCACTTGACCGCAAACAACCGTTTGAAGTAAAAATTGGTGTTGGATACGTAATTAAGGGTTGGGATATGGGAGTACCCGGAATGAAAGTCGGTGGCAAACGGAAATTAACTATCCCTTATCAACTCGGCTACGGAAAATATGGCATCGAACCGGATATACCAGGCTTTGCAACACTCATCTTCGAAGTAGAGCTTCTGAAAATAAAATAGTTATTTTTCGTTTTTTGTGACAGAAGAAAATACCAGGCTCGCGAGCACTGCCCCTATCCCTGGACCTAGGATGTAGAGAAGAACATTGGATATATTTAACGGAGCATTAATAACCGCCACAAGCGCCGGCCCGACACCAACAGCCGGATTGAATGCCCCGCCTGAAATTGCTCCTACCGAAAACGCACCTGCCATCACTGTCGCACCAATTGCCAATCCGTAAAACTGATTTGGGGTATTTTTTTTGGATACTGCGGTGTGGAGAACGACAGAACAAAGTACAAAGGTAAAGAGGGCCTCAAGGAGAAGTGCGTCGTTAAACTTTACTGTACTCCCCGGTTGCACCAGAAGTGATTGCTGCTGTACCAGAAAAAATACAAGGCTTGCTGCAACGGCACCAAGGATCTGAAAGGCAACGTACATCATCGAGTCCTTTGAGGTAATCTTTTTTTGCAGGAAAACTGCAAGTGTCACGGCAGGATTGTAGTGTCCTCCCGAAATGTAGCCACCCATGTAGACCATTGTGGCGAGGATAAAACCTATTGCAAGCGGATTGGCGCTAAAACCTATTGTTAAAACAAGAAAAAAAGTTCCGATTGCTTCAACGACATATCTGTTCATGGCATTATTGTGCCCTGCGATTTTTCCGCTGTCAAGCAGCACAATAAAGGCAAGTACTTTCTTTGTTTCAGTCTATTCATGAATTTGTTACACTACTGTCTAATAAATGAAGAAAGGCAAACAGCTAAAAAAACTCATCCGCTACATAAAAATTCCAAAAATCCGGGATGACTGTTTTTTATACGTTGCAGAATTTGCAACGCATATTCCCTTTCCGATAAAGCGGATTTATTATTTAACCACGCTGAAGCCCGGTGCTCCGAGAGGGTTTCATGCCCACAAGAAAACAAAACAGGTCCTTTTCTGTATACAGGGCAGTGTCAGATTAGTCCTTGAAGATGGAGTGACGAGAAAGGAAGTTCTCTTGCAAAAACCAAATCTCGGCATTTTTCTTGACAATTTAATCTGGCATGAGATGCACGATATCAGCAGAGATACATTACTGTTAGTATTGGCATCCAAAACGTTTGATCCTGATGATTACATTCGGGATTATCAAGTATTCAAGAATGAAACAAATACAAAATATGCACCAAATAAAATTTAACGACTTTCAAAAAGAATATTCTACAAATAGACACGCCTACAATAGCATTTTTACACGCGTCCTTTCTTCCGGATGGTATATTCTGGGTCGGGAGGTTTCATTATTTGAGGAAGAATATGCATCATACCTGGGGGCAAAATACTGCATCGGAGTAGCGAACGGACTTGAGGCACTTCAAATCTCACTAATGGCTTTAGGTATAGGAAAGGGAGACCAGGTGATCACGACGCCTGTTTCCGCAGCAGCAACAACTCTTGCAATTCTCGCAGTGTCCGCAACACCGGTATTTGTTGATACCGACGAAAGAGGGCTTATCGATACAACGTATCTACAAAAATATATTAATAAAAACACCAGGGCTATCCTTCCCGTTGACCTGTACGGACAGCCTGCCGCAATAGGGGAAATAACGAAGATAGCAAAAAAACACAACGTAAGTATTGTTGAAGATGCATGTCAGGCGCATGGGACGACGATCGGTCAAAAAAAAGCCGGGGCTCAAAGTTTACTGAGCTGTTTCAGCTTTTATCCAACGAAAAACCTCGGTGCAGTAGGGGACGGAGGCGCAATTGTAACAAATAATAATCGTCTTGCTGTTCTGTGCAGTCAGATTCGGGACTATGGGCAGAAAGAAAAATATAACCATTCGAGGTATGGACTAAACAGTAGGCTTGATGAACTACAGGCTGCACTCCTTCGATACAAACTGCAAAACCTGGATAAAACCAACCAAAAAAGGAGATTGCTGGCAAAAAAGTATATCGCTAAACTCTCGTCCATAAAAGATATACAAATCGTAACCGATATGGTGAATGAAAGTAATTTTCACCTTTTTGTGATACGGACAAAACAACGACAAAAACTAAAGACATTTCTCACGTCCCATCACATACCGACGATGATTCACTATCCGACTATACTTCCCGACCAGGGTTTCATGAAAGGGAAAGTATCTAGTAAAGCCTCTCTTCCTAAAGCCAGAAAGTTTGTGAAGGAAATTCTTTCACTACCCTGCCAACCATTTATGTCCGTGTCTGACGTCGATTTTGTCTCAGCAAAAATAAAACAATTTTTTGAAAAAAATGAACATTAAGACCATCTCAATTTCCGGGTTTTTCCCTTTCTTAAATGACTGGGGAACCATAGGAAGCCTCGTCGCAACCCTTGACAGCGTGCTGCAGCAAGTGGCGAAAGAGTATGAAATCATAATCGTTGACGACGGCAGCGAAGAAAAATCAAGGGAAGTTTTGAAAATGCTGAAGAAGAAATTTAGTAAACTGCGTATTATAACCCACAAAAAAAACCTCGGATACGGAGGGGCAGTGAAAACAGGAATCAAAGCAAGTAAATTGGAATGGATTTTTTATACAGATGGCGATGCACAGTACGATCCCAGGGAGCTGAAAACACTTGTTGAAAAAATGCGTCCAGGGACTGACATCGTAAACGGCTATAAAATAAAACGATCCGACCCCCTGCATAGGGTGATTGCAGGAAGAATATACCATTATATCGTGAAGATCTTATTCAATGTCCCGATACGCGATACGGACTGTGATTTTAGGCTCATGCGAAAAAGTATTTTTGATCAAGTCGTTTTGGAAGCAAATTCAGGGCTTATTTGTGCTGAGCTGATAAAAAAAATTGCTGATTTCGGATACAAGTTTCAGGAAGTGCCTGTCCACCATTACTGGAGGACAAGCGGTAAAT
>JAUYMJ010000075.1 GCA_030698775.1 bacterium | reverse complement strand
TTAATGGCATATCTTTTTATAATCTAGGCAATTATAGCACACGCTGCATGCCTACTACAAGTAGTGCTCTTCCTGAAACTATTTAGTAAGCGTGAACGTTGAGAGAATCTGTAGCATTGTGTCGCGGTTTGCCTCCGATGGTGCACTTGCAGTTATCTGGACGCTAAAAGATCCATTCGCTCCTAAATCTTCATTAATTTGCGCCCAAATCTCAGAACCATCTTCTCTAACAATATGACAAATATCGCGACCTCTCCCAAAAACAGTAAGCATTTCATGGTTTTTTGCATCGCACCCACCACCAAGTCCACTGCCCCATACAGCATGAATAGCCCCCTCAGGTCCTTTCACATCAACTCCATCAACAATTCCATTATCTCTTACCTCTTCAAGTGTCCAGTAATTTGGGTACTGAAATGAAAAATGAATTGAGTTGTTTGTGTAGGTTTTCCATCCGGAGAAAGGATCGGGAGTAGGAGTAACCTCTGTAACAATCGGCTCTTTTATGTTTTGAGAAGAACCTGAAGCATTCTTTTGGACTCCGAGCATATATGCTCCCCCTGTCAGAAAGAAAATGATGATACCTAAAAGGAGCAACATCTTTTTAGAAAGCATGATCTTCCCTGCACTTTCTATATTTTCCTGCTCCATGTCTTGTTGTGGGTTCATGTTTTCTAAACGAAATGCTGCAACATCGGATTAGGAGACATTTGAAGAGCCCTTGTAGACTTTTGGCGCGAGCCAATCAGAGGGTGGCTTTTGTGTTTGTCCTTGCTGGCGAGGTTGCTGGGTTACCTGTGGTTGCTGCGTCCCTTGCTGCATCTGTTGGAGCTGTTGCTGGATTTGCTGTTGTGACAGCGGTTGACGCTGTTGTGACACTTGCGGCCTGACTTGTTGCTGCTGAGGATGTGGCATTTGTTGTGACCTTGGTTGTACCTGCGGAATACCCGTTGTCATATTTGGCATCTGTTGACCCAAAAAAGGATTTCTCACCGGAGTCCTCGGAGCCGCCGCACCCTGTGAGAGCATTTGCTCAGGCATAAAACTTGAAACACGTTCTTCATTTTGCTGGGTTTGTACGGTCTGCCGGTGAGCGCCTTTTTTCATAAACGTCGCAACCATCTCAAAAGCGAGGTAGGTCGTCTTCGGGCTCTGAAAATTATCTGTACCAAACGAAATACCACTGAGAAGATTTTGTGCGATGTCAACGTCAGGATCCACACCCAGATTGAGCAATAATTCTCCAACAACTTCACTTACCGAAGAGGCGGTCTGAGAAACAAGCACTATATCACCAAACCCCTGGTTGTCCTGCTTGTTATCAATATTGACGATGGTCGTATCTTTCAGTGCCTCAGGATTGAAAAGTGCACCCAAGTCAGCAAGTCGTGGAGTACCGACAATGAAAAGGACCTGAGGAGCCCCTCCTCCGCGGGAATACCGCACATCCCGCTCCTCAAAGGCTAAACCCTGTTCCCCTGCTTTGACGACGATATTGAGAAGCCCGTTCTCAATGGTATAGGAAACTTTTTCGATCTCTCCCTCTCTGTACGGAAACGAGACAACCAAATCCCCGCCGTCACCATCGAGTTGGCTTTTTACCTTGTCTATACCAACGAGTGAAGAATGTTCAACTAAAGGCTGTGCTGCTGAGGCAATAGAAGCTTTTTTGCCAAGCTGATTGATCCCCAGATAGAGGGAAAGTGCGGCTGCGATGTCGTCAAGAGTCGGGTTTTTCCCAACAGCAATTGCTATTTTGTCGTTTTTTTGGAAAAGATCCCTAATCCTTGCCTGAAGGTTTGTATCCATAACGTCCTATATTAGTTTATGTATGGGATACTATCATATCCCCGACGCGAAAGTCAAGTGAACCACCAAGAAGGACACCAGCCTCGTGCCCGTGCTCAACCTTGGAAACGACGTTTTTTCCGTTCCTGACAGAGGTGATAGCAGCCTCGCCGATGACCTCATCTCCACGTTCCAGCCTCACCTTGTCACCTTTTGCTACCCTCCCCTCAAGCACGGAAACCCCGAGCACGGTCTGCTTGTCAAAAGGGAAGAGCGCCAGGACCTTTGCACGGCCCAAGAGCTGTTCAAGGCCTGAGAGCTTTTTGCCTTCAAGCGCATCTCCTATCTCGTCCAGCATTTCATAGATAATTTCATAGTTTTTGGCGAGCACCTTTTCTACCATGGCCAATTTAGCCACGTCTGGCCGTATCCGGGAGTTAAACGCGAGCACAATGCTTCCTGTCGATTTTGCAGTAAGAATGTCATTTTCCGAGACCTCTCCCGTTTTTTTTGTGATTACTTTAACACCTTTTGGCAGTGCCGCAACGATCGCTTCAAGTGATCCTTCCGTATCGGCAACTAAAAGAACGGCGAGTGGGTGTTCTTTTTTCGCCTGTTGGTAGACCATTTCACGCTTAAGAAGCGCGTCAGGTTCTTGGCGTTGCACTTGTTTTGCGTGGCCTTTCGTCTCAACAAAAGCACCAACCTGGGGGGCTTCTGAGAAACCGATGAGTTCGACCGCATCACCAATCGTTGCACTTTTTACCATCTCCCCGCTATCTGTATGCATACTTCTCACCTTGCCAGTTAGTCCCTCTGAGACTATCTCATCACGGACATTGAGCGTGCCGTCTTTTATGACAATTGATGCCCGTGGTCCGACCCTGGGATCTCTTCGCGATTCTATGATGACTGCCGAAAGAGGATGCGCACTTGAAACGTCTTTATTACCGCCATGGAGATCGAAAACGAGAAGGACGAGGTCCAGTAACTCTTTGACGTTGTGGTTTGTCTTTGCAGAGACAGCGATTACCGGAACATCCCCTCCATACCCTTCAAGAAGAATTTGTTCTTTGAGAAGCTGCTGCTTGACCTTGTCGGGATTGCTTGTTTCAAGATCTGTTTTTGTTAACACGACGATAAATGGAATCGCTGTAGTTTTCAGAAGTGAGATACTCTCTTTGGTTTGGGGCATCACCCCATCGGCACTTGAAACAATCAGAAGCCCGACATCAGCAACTGTTGCACCGCGACTACGCATATTCCCAAACGCCTCGTGTCCCGGGGTATCGAGAAACGTAATCTTCCGAAGCTTTTTTTCGTGTGGAATAACGACAGACGATGCGCCGATTTTTTGCGTAATGCCGCCGACTTCACGTGTCACATGTGAGGTTTTTCGGATAGCATCAAGGAGCGTTGTCTTACCATGGTCAACGTGGCCAAGAACCGTTACGACAGGAGGAAAAAACGAGGTAACATCGACATTTTTTGCATTCTTATCCATACCATAGATCCTTTCATATTCCACTCAATACCCGTTGTATAATTTTTAATAACCATTAAAAATTACTCCTTGCCATCTTCTTGAGTGACATTGCTTTCCCCTTTTTGCATATCTGATCCCGTCGGAGCGGCTTTTTCGGCGCTTGCTTCTTCTTTCGCCTCAGGCGCAGTGCTTTCTTCCTTTGGAGCTTCTTCTTCAGGCTTAGCACTCGGAGTCTCTTCAGGCTTTTCAGGCTCTTTCACTTCTTCGACCCCGCCCTCTCCTTCCACTTCAATTCTGTACCCTGTCAATTTTGAAGCAAGCCGTACGTTTTGACCGCCGCCTCCGATTGTTAAGGAGAGTTGGTCTGCTGGGACGAAGACATGCGCTATTTTCTCTTCCTCATTGAGTACTGCCCTGACGTTTTTTGCAGGGGAAAGTGAGTTTGCGATGTAGGTCTGCAGATCATCAATCCATTGGATGATATCGATTTTCTCAAGACCGTTAAACTCCTGGATGACAGCCTGTATCCTGACTCCTTTTTGGCCAACACACGAACCGACCGGATCAATACCCGGCTGATTGGAATACACGGCGACTTTGGAACGGTTACCGGGCTCCCTGACGATTGCTTTAATTTGCACACTTCCCTGGGACACTTCCGGCACTTCACGCTTAAAAAGTCCTTCCAAAAGGCCGTTACTTGCACGTGAAACGATAACCTCTTCTCCACGAAGGCCCTCACGGATTTCAAGAAGATGGACAGCCATGCGTTGGTTTAACCGATATTTCTCATTTGGAATCTGCTCCTGGGGAGGCATGATAGCTTCGGTCTTGCCGATATCGACAATGACATTAGGTCCTGCAAACCTGAGAACCATTCCGTTCACGACGGTTCCGATGCGAAGCTTATAATCACTCAGGATTGCTTCTTTCTCTTTCTCACGGATTTTCTGGAGAATGACTTGCTTGGCCGTCTGTGCAGCAATACGCCCAAATCCTGGAGGTGTCACGTCTTCTTTGTTGTGGAGAATTTTTGCTTCGCCTGAGTTTGGATTTAATTCTGCTTCGTATTCCTCGACCTCAATGCCCGGATGATCCTTCCGGTATGCAGCCAAAATCGCATTTTTTACGGTATCCAACACGACACTTACATCAACCCCACGTTCTGTGGCAACTTGGTTGAGTGCTAAAGCGAATTCGGATCGTTGTACCGCTGGCATAGTGGCATCAAGTATACCAGATCAGCTTGCTTCGATCAACCACGGAGACTATTGGCAGAGACGGCTTGCAATCAAATTATATGCCCCCCTGATTTCAGAAGATGTCGGGCTTTGAAGAAAATATTTTTCCTTTGGGTCTGAAGCAATCTCAGTCATCAAAGCTGTTCCGGAACTATCGAGTGCGATAGAAAAGATTGTGCCGTTAAGAGGGAATTGCTTTATCTCACTGACAACTTGCAAAGGATCCTGGTCGGTACCTGCCGGCAACCCATCCGAAAGAAAAATGACAAAAAACTGTGATCCGGGATACAGCTGCCTCGCATCCTGTATTTTATCCCGAAGCAGGACAAAACCGTCATTCATATACGTACTGCCGTCAGGAGTAATACTGTCTATAGCATCGTCCAACTGCGTGCCGTTTGACGCATACTCTTCTAAAGGAACAAGTTCCCTCGGATCACCATGCGGGGTAGGACTTGAGAAGACATAGAGACCGACAAGTGTGCTCGGCGGGAGATTTGCTAAGAATGCTTTAGCGGCCACTTTCACTGCATCTATTTTGGGAGACTCCAGAGGGAGACGCATTGAGTTGGATTCATCAAGTAATAAAAATATCCCTGCTGTTTTGAGACATCCCAGATCAATGGGCGCAGACCCCGATGCTGCCTGAAGCTCAAAAAGCTGGAGTGTGTTCAGCTGTCCGGACCTGCTCGCGTCGGCAATCTGTACCGATTGTGCATCTTCTGGGTTGGCCACAAGCCGTGGGCTGAGTCCACCGGCCAGAAAAAAACTCAATACACAAACCATGACAAGAAGCACGAGGATGTACGCATCAGCGTATCCCGGAAGGAGAAACGAGCCACTACTATTTCCTTGCCGAATTTTTTTCATCATAGATGAAAAGAGTACGTGCAGGTACGACGCCTTGTTTTTTGCATGTGCGAAATGTGGCGATATGAGACTACTTACAGATCCCGTTGACAATTGATTTGAAGATCGTTGTAAGCTGGGATGGAGTCCGAATTGTCGTGTCTTGATAGTAAGGCGCTGACCGACC
>JAUYMJ010000073.1 GCA_030698775.1 bacterium | reverse complement strand
GCTACTGCAAAGCAAACATGTATAGAGATGACCTGGCAGCTGATATTTGCCAGGAGACGTTTCTGAAAGCCTGGAAATCGTTTCCGACGTTTACGCTGAAAAACGGAGGAACGGTACAAGCCTATCTCTTCCGCATAGCACGGAATCTCATTATCGACCTGTCACGGAAGAAGAAAGAATTCTCCCTGGCTTTCTATGAAGATATTGAGAGTGACGAAGATTTTACGGAAAATCTCGACCGGGAAAATGAAGTCAATGCAATGAAACATGTCCTGTCAAAGATGCCTGAGAAAGACAGACAAATTTTGATGCTTCGCTATTTTGAAGACCTGAGCCATAAAGAAATAGCAAAGATTGTAGGCATCAGGGAGGGAGCACTAAGAGTCAGAACAAGGAGACTGCTCAAAAAACTCAAAGAACTCTTAGAGAAAAATGAATAACGAATTAAAAACATTAAAACGAATATATATCAACCAGACGGTACCTAATGAGACCGTTGAGGAATTGTGGCAGCAACTTGCACCGCGTCTTCCCGAGAAACAATACCATCCCTATCATTACGTCACGAGGTACGCATTCATGACGCTTTGTGCCGTCTTTGTGACACTTGGGGGTGTAGTCGGTGTCGCTCAAGCAACAAAACCAAATGAACCACTTTACCCAGTCAAGGTACTCACCGACCGGGTCGTAGCAAAAACAACCGGAATATACCATGCAATGACGAAACAAAAAACTACCGAACCGGTTACTCAAAAAAACAATACGCTTCTGAATAATTCTCAGGAACCGACAGCGACGATGACGCAGACTCAGGATCGTGAGGATACCGAGAAAAAAACTTCTCATCCGTCAAATGAAAACAGCAGTAAGACTCAAGAAAAAGAAAACGAGAAGGAAGAACAAATAACACCAGCAAACACTACCAACCAAAACAACAATAACCAGTCACCACAAGAGGTACCGGAGAAAGCAAAGGAAGAAGTCAAGGGTGCACAGTCTAACAAGCAAAACGACAATCCGTCTGAGGAAAACAAACAAAGCGCAGGATCAAACGAAAACAGAAACCAAAACATAAATGCGGAAAACCAAGGAGATAATCAAAACCGAGGTAATTCCGAGGAAAAACACGGCTGACATTTTCCCAATAGTTACAGAGGGATAAAAATTAAAAAGTTTTGTAACGTTTCGGAACAAAGCGGGCCGACGACTGTGTGACGAGGTTAAAAACAATACGCCTTCTCACCTACTTTGTCTCTGGTCATGAATATACGTGAGGTACGAACGGCCAAAGAAGAGAATCACGAGTGTCATAATTCCCGAGAGGACAAACGGCAGGCTGAGGTTAACTGACCCAATGGTTCCTCCAATGAGCGGCCCAAAAACCATACCGAGTGCCCCAAAACTTTGGGTGATACCAAGTACCATTCCTTGCTCTTCGGGTTTTGACTCAAGGGAGATGAGTGACTGCGTATTGATCATCATAAGACTGACTGCAAAGGGCGTTGTAACACCCGCAAGTATCACAAAAGCCTGTAAGGGTGATAAGCCCATCACAACGATTGAAATGCTAAAAACAACAAGACCAAGTTTTATCATTTGCACCTCGCTTATTTTTTTGACAAGTTGACGAATCAAAAACATCTGTGTCGTGAATGAGCTAAGACCTATCAGCCCGAAGTACAGACCGTTTTGCCCTTCATCCCATCCAAATTTCTGATGACCAAGAAGGGAAAAAACCCCAATAATTAGGGAAAGTGAAAAATTAACAAACATGAAAAGCAAAATAAGAAAAGCGATATTTTTCGGCTTCATAACCTCTCGTGCTATCTTTACATTGAAAAACTCAATTTTTATATGTTTTTGTAAGCTTTTATTAGACTCTGGGAGAATAAAATAGATAAGCACAGCATTAATAAGTGAAAGCACTGCAGGTATTATAAAAGCAGCTGATATGGAAAATTGATAAGAAACAAATCCACCCAGAAGTGGACCCACGATAAAACCTAAGCCAAAAATTGAGCCCATCAAACCAAACGCTTTGGTCCTCTCATGTTCCTTTGAAGAATCAGCAATGTACGCCTGCGCGACTGAGATGTTTGAGCTGCCAATCCCAGCAAGCATCCGGGCAGCAAAGAGTACCCAGAGTTGCGGGAAGAAAAAAATAAAAAAATACGAGACTGAATTTAAAAGGGAACTGAGGATCAGTACCGGCCTTCTTCCGTATTTATCAGAAAGCCTCCCGAGAATCGGCCCGAAGAGAAATTGGAACAGCGAAAACGATGCGATAATTGCCCCGACCAGAATCGTCCCGCCACCGATTTGTGTTACGAGAAGTGGAAGAATAGGAATGACAATACCAAAACCAATAAGGTCAATAAAAACAACAAGAAGTAGCGTGAGAAGCTTTTTATTCATAGAATTTATATTCTACATTAATTTCATTAACAAGGGGTTATGGGGTTTGGATCAACGCGAGGAATATATCTGTCAAGGAATATAAAATAATAGTTTTGTATCAATTTGGTAAATCAAACCAACTGGTAAGTTACAAGAAGGGGCTAGGTGGATAGAAATGACTGATAATGATCGAATCAACGCTTTTTACTACCTAATCATGATTCTTTCCGAAACCAAACCATTTCTCAACAGAATGAGCGACTGATGGGAGACGTCCATTAATTCCAATGAACCCTAATAGAAAGAGGAAAATGTCCTGCAGTCCCAGCTGATTGGTGGCGATGTTTGAGAAAACATTCATTCTTTTATCAAGCAAGAACCAAAAAATCACCCAACCAAAGAAGACACCTATAAAACGATGTAAAAAAATCTCGATCTTCCAAGAGTAAGGGGCACTTTTCATATTTTTAGCAATCCGTTGATAAGTTTCATCATCCCCGGAATCAGCTTTATATTCAAAGATCTGCCTTCCCCATGTCGCGTAAAAGAACCCATGAGCAATGCCTATAAGCACAAATATCGTTAGTATCTCCATAGATTAAGTAAAGATTTCTTTTGCCCCGAGACTATAGCACATTTTGAGGCTAATTACTATTGGAGAGAGTATGATATAATTTATGATGATCATGAAAAAAGTTAAGATTGAATTTTCATTACCAGTATCTTTTTTGAAAGAACACAAAAGCTTTGTTGCTTATACTCCTGCACTGGATTTGTCAACCTCTGGGGATACATTTGAAGAAGCGCAGAAAAACTTTGCAGAGGCTGTACGCATTTTTTTTGAAGAACTTATGGAGATGGGGACTATGGACGAGGTTCTTTCTGGACTTGGATGGCAGAAGCAAAATAACACGTTTATTCCTCCAGTAGTCATCGCAACTCAAACAGAAAATTTCTCTATTCCGCTAGCAAATTAATCTCTATGCCTGCTTTATCCCCAGTAAAATGGAAAGAATTTGAAAAATTTCTTCTCTATATCGGCTGCTCTTTTAAAAGACAAAGTGGTGGTCATCGAATTTATACAAGGGCAGGACTAAAAAGGCCACTTGTAATACCGGCACACGGAACAATACCAGTATTTGTCATCCGCAATAATTTACGATTGTTGGGAATTACACCAGAGGAATACTTTGCGATTTTGAAAAAGATATGAGAGCTAAGTTCGTAAATACTACTTCTGTTGTTGGCCAGAGGAGATGTTGACCATCCAGTGGGCGCTGAATTTATTCGTCAGCACGTGGGTGAAGAAAGAATATTACTATTTTTCTTCGTGCATCTTTACTGCTCCATGTTTTCCATCGGTGCAGTTGCACTCAATGAGCGGCTGGTGAAATTTCGAGCATGATTCTGCCTGGCACGTCCCCGGCTTGTCTGATACCCCTTCACACTCTCCCGTACAAATGTAATGTTTCATAGCAATAGTATAGCAGATCACCTCTATCACACAGCAATATTTTATTCTGAGGAGGGTTTTTGTTTATTGCTTAATGCTCAACGCGATCAATCACCAAATACGGGAACAGGGGCAACACCCGGTGTTGGCAGGAGAGGAGAGGAGGGGAACTGTTCCACCACTATCGCAGGAACTGTTGCTTTCCGTTCCGAAGGATCTGCATACCTCGCCATAAGATTATTGTATATACCCATGACTCGAGCATGCTCATCCCGATCTGTCATAGTCTTGAGAGTATCTTTAATTGCATTGTAGGCGAGAGTATCCGCAGTCAATTGTCGTTGTTCTTCACGGGACAAATGAAATCTGGATTCGAATACAGGCGTAGGCTCAGGTACTGCCGACTCTCTCCATTGCAGGGGTATTGTAACTTCAGTCATTCTTCGAGGTCTTCTGCTCACAAAAACGCTTCGCACCCATTCGGGTACGCTTGGAGACGGAAAATGAGGACGATGCAGTACAATTTCCGCCATATATGATGATAAATTCTGCTCTAGAGAATCCTCTAGAAACACCTAACTATACAGTACACCTTTAGGAGAGACAGTGATATACATCACAAACCTATAGGCTTATTGAGCCTATTAGACAGCTTTTGTTGGCTTTCGTCTTATGACGAACTTACCTATTGCTTGCTCGTTTTTGTTTGACACCCCGCGTCTTTATATTTTACAATCGTATCTCATGTCCACTCGACAAGCTCAGGATAAACAAAAAATCACCCCGTTTTTGTGGTTTAATGATAACGCCGAAGAGGCAGCCGAATTCTATGTATCTGTTTTCTCGGCAAAGTTTCCCGATTCAAAAATTCTCAACATCTCCCGCTACGATGAAGCAGGCGCGAAAGCATCTGGCAGACCCGTGGGAAGCGCTATGGTCGTCGCATTCACCCTCAACGGACAGGAATTTACCGCTCTCAATGGCGGGCCGGTATTCACCTTTAATGAGTCGGTATCATTTGTGATCAACTGCGAATCCCAGGAAGAGGTGGATCACTTCTGGGAAAAACTCTCAGCTGTTCCCGAATCTGAGCAGTGCGGATGGCTGAAAGATAAATATGGTTTATCATGGCAGGTTGTCCCGAGGCAATTAGGTGAAATGTTAGGAGACAAGGATCCCCAGAAAGCGAGCAGAGTCATGCAGGCAATGCTGCAAATGAAGAAAATCGATGTTGCAAAATTACAAGAAGCCTACGACCGGAAGTAAATCATCCTATGTAGCTATCAGGAATTGGGAAGTGTTCACAAAGATCAATAACTCCCGCACGGACATCTTCAACGAGACGTACATTTGCAATCTCCCGTCGATTCGATCCATTCCTTTCCCCTTTTCTATCAATTCCTAACCTGTCTTTTCTGCCTGCGAACCCATGAATCATATCACTCATCCAATCTGCAATTTGCAGCATCTCTTTTTCACCCATACCCCGGCTCGTGATAGCAGGTGTCCCGACCCGAATTCCGGAGGGGTAATATGCAGGAGCCTCATCATGAGGGACTGCATTCCGGTTCACAATAATTCCTGCCCTCTCAAAACCTTCTGCGACAGTATTCCCGGTTATACCATTATTATTCCGAAGATCAATAAGAAAAAGGTGCGAATCAGTTCCGCCTGTCACTAACTGAATTCCTAGCTCACGAAGCTCTGCTGCAAGTACCTCGGCATTACTCACCACTTGTTTTGCATACGTTTTAAATTCCGGTTGTGCAGCTTCATGTAAGGCAACTGCAATTCCTGCAATGGTATTAATATGTGGACCGCCCTGCATTCCGGGAAAAACTGCTCTGTCAATTTTTTCACCCATCAGGTCATCCTTATTCAGGCCCCGTTCAGTTACCATGATCATCGCCCCCCGCGGACCCCGAAGTGTTTTGTGTGTCGTTGTGGTCATAATATCTACATACTCAACAGGAGACGGATATGCTCCTCCTGCGATGAGTCCTGCAATATGGGAAACATCTGCCATAAGAAGCGCTCGTGATTTATCAGCAATCTCCCGAAACCGTTCCCAGTCAAGACGTCTTGAATATGCTGTTGTTCCGGCAACTATAATATCCGGACGTTCTGCTTGCGCCCGTTCTTCAAGCCCGTCATAATCTATCCAACCCTCAGGATCCGTACCGTATGGTACTGCATCAAAAAACCTGCTGCTAAGTGATGCCTTCGCTCCATGGGTAAGATGTCCACCCGACGGAAGATCAAGTCCCATGATCTTTCCCCGATTTTCTCCCCCTGACAAGAGCCCTGAATAGACAGCCATATTTGCAGGGGATCCCGAAAGCGGCTGCACGTTGACATGCGGAACACCAAAAAGTTCTTTTGCTCTCTCAATTGCTAATCTCTCGACAGCATCAGGGACTTCTTGACCTTGATAATATCGTTTTCCGGGATACCCTTCAGAGTAGGAGTGATCCAGTACTGAACCGACAGCCTGCCTTACCGCTGATGAGGAGTGGTTAACAGAAGGGATCAACGCCAAGGTAGTACCCTGCAGTTCCCCAGCCCTATTTACCAAACCCGCAACATGGGGATCAACGCTTGCAAGCGAAGCTTCAATTCCTATTGCCATATTTCCGACAATAAGATCCTATCACTTAAAAAACACTAACGCAACAAAGAAATCACATGAGGCAGTATTTCTCTTATCGTATCACTCCTGAAAAAAGAAGAATAAAAATGAGGACTGTTATTCCTGCAAAAATCCCGACAGTCTGTAGAAAAAATTGCACCGCAGCTTGTTTCTTATCACCCAGATAGAGTTGAAGAGGCTGATAGAGGAAGAGATACCCCATCACAGCGGCAGAAAGTGTAAAAAGTGAAACAACCGCAATCGGACCAAGAAAAGAATTCGGTATAGGGATATGTTTTGTACCATAAAACATTACGGTCGCAACAAGCGTGATATACAAAATTGCTGCCAGGGAATTAAGAAGAGGCGTTTTCAGCATAACGAGTTCTCCCGTTATTATCCCATTGAAGGCTCAAGCATTCCGACGTGATTATCCTCTGTGTCCTGAATCATTACGAATTTTCCGACACCCGGAATATCCATCACATCCCCCATGATTTTCCCTCCCGCGTTTTTGACGATTTCCATATGCTTGACAATATCATCAACCGCTATAACAAGATGCGGCATCGTTCCCTGCTGTCCGTAGTCAAAAAATCCGCCGTTAATAGCACCCGGGTCTTTTGGTCTTTGGGTCTTTTCATCAACCTGTGTAGTTGTGGCGAGAAGGTAGTTACTCATCTTTTCGTCCATTTGCTGCATCTGCCATCCGAATACCGACTCGTAAAATTCTGCCGTTCGTTTTTTGTCTTTTGCGGGCATTTCAAAATGGACGACGGGATTCATTTTCATTCGCTTAGTGTAGCACAGGTTTTCTCATTTGCAATAGTCACTGGTTTTTTCTTCCTCACAAACCGCAACTGTGAGAAAAATCAAGATTTTTTTTGGAGACTACCAGGGGTTGATATCGCTCTCGCAAGGCACCTTAGTTTGTTCCGAAGCCTGCCGGGACAGCATGTGCATCCCAGAAATGTTCATTGGCAGCTGTCCCGTGAGACAGTAAGACGGAAAATTGCCCCCAAATACAATAGCTTCCATCCGGAAGCGGCGTACCATCCGGCCCGCAGGACCCAATCCACTTGATTCTGTACTGCCACACCTCGCCTGAACCATTGGGGACCTGACCGTTCCAATTGTTATCAATCCATGCGCTATATGGACCACTGTTCCAGCCCTCATCATTGCCACGATCCCATTCGGCATTCCACTTCATTTTCAAATGGTCATTTGCATAGAGCGCCAAGCTATATGCTTTCCCATCAATCGTCCCGTCGACGCCGTCTGCGGCACCTTCAAATATTCTTGCTGATCTGTTGTACCCCAACCCGTCAAACCCGTTCCCTGTCGGGTTGTTGCTCCTATTGCCCTTTGCTATCGTCATGACAGTCGATCCGACAAGAAGAACGACGATACCAATCAGCACGAGCTTGACATGTGGATGAATACCGGTTGTTGCTTTCTTGCTTGCCATATGCGCTCCTTATTCAATTAAACACAGGGAGAAAACGAAAGTCAAGCGGACAAAATATTTTCCTTATAAACGGAAGGGGCAGGGGTAGATCCATAGCAGGCGTAACAGGATACATACCCACATGTTTTTTGTAGCCGGCAAAATAGAGTAGATAGGTACCGTTTAGTTTGAACGTGGGGATTGCATAACTGATTGACTCCTTCGCGTCAGGCGCAGTATCCTTAATGACTTTGCGGAGTTACCTAAGCTTACCTTGTACATCTTGCGGCGCAGTGGCAATATATTCATCAACATCTTTTGCTTTTTTCATACGCAAAGTATAACAAAGATATTTGAAATTTAGATATAACCGGGGAACGTATTACTCTGAGGATTGAGATTTTTTCTCCGTTTCGAGTTTGGTTTTTTCAATTTCCAGGTCACGCACTTTATTGGCAAGTTCGGCATTTGTTTTTTTCTCTTTTTTAATCGCGTTGTCCTTTCCTCTCAATGCAAAAAGTGATGCAAATGCGTTCATCAGATGCAGTATCCAGGCAAAGATAAAACCCACCAAAAGAGACAGTAATACAACAAGATAGAGAGGTACTGATACGCTGTATTGAGAGATCTGAATTACAACTGACGTAGTATTCTGAGTTGAGAAAAAGGCAACAAGAATAGCAAAAATGATTGTGAAGATTACTGCTAACATAACGTATATTTATTGATCATATAAAAATAGAAATTATAAGTCCTATGATAATTATTAGAACAATGATGTTAGGTAGTCCTGCAATTGCAAGGACGCCAAGGATTGAGAGAACCCACAGGACGAGTAATACCGAAGCAACAGCTTGAAAAGGACGGGGTAATATCCCTATTGCCCAGCCGATTACTGCGAGTATAAGGATTTCCCACAGAGTAATTGCGTGATTATTGAAGGTAAAAAGAACGAGATTTGGGATAGATAGCCCTGTAATGGGAGCATATCCGAGGACCCAGAGAATGATAAGAATAATAACAATTGCTACTATCATGATTTATTTTGCTGAGGAGCTTGAGTTTCGATCGTTGTTACTTCTTCCCGGGTGGCAGTTGAATCATTCATACTAAATTTGAGGCTTTCTAATGATTGTTTCTTTAGGTAAATATTTGGCCAGAGCCGACTCAACTAAATCAGTTAAACTCACTTCCTCAATCACAGCCTGCGCTTTGGCATGCTTTATAAGGTCAGGATTAAGAAAAAGTGTTACTCGTTGCGTATCATGAGTTGTCATACTTCATATGGTACAACTAGTTGTAATACTTGTCAAGGTATCAGTTTCGCTCTTTTGCCGCAAAACTTGAGGATCGATTTATATTAATGTATTGTTTTTAACCATAAAGGACTCTTGTCCTTTTGGTTTCCCTGACTGTAATTGACTGTAATTTCCTCATTTTTTTTAATTTCTTTTACAGCGATAAAATCAATAATCTTTTCTTTATACCTTTCATGATACTTTGCATTTGGATTGTCGGTATGGTTGTAGATGGAACCAAAACCGAGCGCAATCATGAGTCGTTCTTTCCTTTTGCCTAAATAATAAATATACGTCACGAGCATGCTTTCATTGACATATGAAGCGTCATGATCAGGAATTTCAATTACGGGACAGCTCTCAATAATTTCACCATTCTTAATAGCAACCCTCGCAAATACGCCCCGTCCTGCATTGGGTATTTTTGATTGGGATACATAGACCTTGTCTGAGGAGAGGAGTTTGTTCACAAAAAGAGTATACCATGTTAGGCTAGTTACGTAGCCGGTAGCACTGTGATACAGTTTAAGTAATGAAAAAAATCCTCCTCGTTGTTTTAGCTGGGTTTGTATTGTTTATAATTTCTGCGCTTATCCGCGATCCGGAAAAAATATTGCCGATGAGGGAAATCAAACAATTAACAAAGTCCTATGAGCGTTGCCCGGAGCCTTTCGTTTTTCAGATGCCGGTTGATCTTCGTAAAGCAACATCAATTCTTTACCCGGGACAGTTGAGGGGAGGGGATTATAAGCCGCATGGGGGATTCCGGTTCGATAATTCCAGACCTGATGAAATTCAGGTTATTGCTCCTTATGATGCTCAGGTTATTGCCGGGGCACGCTATCCGGCGAACACCGGCGAAATTCAATATACTTTTGACTTTGCCCACCCTTGCGGAATTCGGTACCGTTTCGGACATCTGCTTACCCTCACGCCAAAGTTTCAGGCTATTGCGGAAAAATTTCCCCTCCCAAAAGGGTTGGATTCCAGAACCACAACGGTCAATCCACCTATAGAGGTAAAACAGGGGGAAGTAATCGCAACCGCGATAGGTCTTACAAAAGGAGGGCCGGATGCTTTAGGAGGCTTAAATACGTTTGTCGATTGGGGAGTATATGATTACCGGCAAAAAAACGAGTCTTCAAAAGATCCTGCCTGGGCTTCTAAACATGATCATGAAATTGAACAATATGCTGTATGTTGGTTTGACTGGATCTCTGAGGAGGACAAAGCGAGAGTATTGTCTTTGCCATCATCTGACTCCGAAAGCGGCAAGCAAAGCGATTACTGTAAATAGCATTCTGCTCCCCGAGCCTTACGTTATTATACAGCATGATTTTGAGGCAATAATAAAGGTCTTTGAGAACGTCAGCTATACCTGCCTGCCGGCAGGCAGGTCGGAGAACTCAGGCAAAGATGGGTTGAAATAAAGAAGCTATTGAAAGGAGGACTACAGGATCCTCTCCCAGCTGCGATCCAGGAGAAATAAAGGCTTCTGTGGGAGTCACACTGACGATTTCAAGTTTTTCTTTGACGGCAAATTCTCCTATGAAAATTTAGTTAAGAAAAAAATGGCCAGCTCTTAAAGTTATCGTAAACTGGCCCCTGACGGTTGCTCTCTGACTATTCGGTTGAAGAAACGTTGAAGATGGTCGCCTCAGGTTCCGCGGCCAGGAGCTCCTCGAAGAGGCCCATCGTCTTCTTGACCACGGCTAATGACTCCTGGCGATCTAGAGCGGCTCGATCCTCAAACACCTCAAGAGCGATGAACGAGTCGGGGTCGGTGATATCTCGACCCATGTCGAAACTGACCACGCCATCCAACGGCTGACTGGCCGTGACGATTTCCTTGAATAGAGCCATCGCCTGCTCGGTTTTCTCGGATTTACATTTCACTTTGAATCGAACGACAATCATGGTTGTTTCTCCTTTTATTGGTTAAAGCATTTCGACCTTCTTATTGTAGCACAGCTTTCTTTGGCGGCAAATTCTACTGTCTCTCGATTATTTCTTTCAGCCGCGCCAAATCTTTTTGATTCGCTTTTTTCATGGCAAATGCCATAAATGGAGCAAGCAATTTAGAAAATCCTGTTGGATTTCCTCTGTTGCGCAAAGTCATACGAGTTGTGTTGTTGTCAATTTTTTCCCAAACATATGTTGTCTCCATTAAAAATGGTCCGTCGGCTGTCCGCATAACAAGTTTTTGTCCGGATAGTAATTCCACAATTTCATAGGTATATTCAAGTTGTCGGCCAAGAAACTGAGCCTTAAAAGCAAATCGAGATCCAAGAGTTAAGGGTTTTGATGATTTCCACTCTACGGATTTAATATTTACATACCATTCCGGGGCTTTTTCCGGATTGGAAGCATACTCAAAAACCCTGTTCAGTGGACGCTTGATAATTATGTCTGTTGTAACATCAACCATAGTTTTATTTAACCAAATCTTCCATTGGAACACCTAATGCTTTGGCGGCGAACTCTTTCGTCAAGGATTTCCTAAAACATCCTTTACCGATTTTTCCCCAAGCTGTTCGGCAAGGGCAACCATGATTCCTTCAGGGCCACGAAGATAGCAGAGCAAATATATATCCTCATAGTTCACCACCTCTCCGATAAGTTCTGCTCCATGTTTTTTGAGGCGGGCAATGGTGTCATTGATATCAGTGACGGCGAACATCACCCGTAGGTATCCAAGAGCGTTCACTGGGGCGTTCCGGTGATCAGCAACTACGGATGGCCTGAGAAATCGCGATATTTCAAGCCGACTGTGGCCATCGGGGGTGACCATCATGGCAATTTCGACGGATTGGTTGCCCAGTCCGGTCACGCGTCCGGCCCATTCTCCTTCGACTGTGGCTCGACCTTCAAGTTTCAGACCAAGCTCGACAAAAAAAGATATAGCTTCATCGAGCGATTCTACAACGATACCAACGTTATCCATCCGTAGCAATTTACTTTTTGCGGTCATATATTATCCAGTTAGTATTATTTTACCAAATCTTCCATTGGGACACCTAACGTGTTGGCAGCAATCCAGAATTACTAAGATAAGATAATTTAGGTTATATTAAGAAGTTGGATGGTACATTTTGCTCCCCATGCCTTAACCTTTAGTGGGTTCAAGTGTGGCACAACCCGGTACTGGGTAATTCGCATTGTTGTAAACAGAATCGTCACCTAAATAGGTCTCCCAAGCGGTGTATAAAGCCAGAATTTTCTTATTCATCTCGTCTTTAATTGAATCGTCGAAATGGACAAATGGACACCAGTGAGCCGGCTCATTGTTGAGCTGATGAAAAAGACCAATTTCTACAATTCCAAAACCAGGATGATGTTCTGACCCATGCGTACTTACCTGTGCCACTACTTGGCCAGCTGTCACTTTATCCCCGACCTTTACAATTGGGTTGATGACGTGTTCCATTTCATAACTCCAGGTGGATTTTTTATTTTCTGCAAACCAGATAGTGTAGTCTTTGGAATATAGAGTTTCGACTCTTATTACCTCTCCATCAATAGGAGCGAGGACCTTTGTCCCTAGCGGCAAACGGAATGTTGGTTGAACGTTTCTCTTCGTTGGGTCGTTAGGACTGCGATTATCCTGAATGCCGTAATCGCTCCAAATTAATTTTTGATAGATTGGATCACCACTTAATACCGCAGCCAATTCTTTGGTGAAGTAAAAGTCACCGGCTCGATTGGTGGCAGGGTCATAGTAGTCGAGATTAAAACCAATGTTTTTTAGTTTTGGTGGTTCATCTGATCCTCCTTCAAAGTTTTCCCCATTAGGATTCACATTTTGAGCAGTGCGGATAATTTCTTGCTTTACGTTTGGTTGGTTTAGAAAGATAGTTCCAATGAGAACTGTAAGGACAATGAGTACTATAAAAATATATGCATACGGTTTTTTCAAAAAAGAGGTTATTTGGGGTTTATGTTGAATTGTATCGTTTGGTAATTCGGGAACTTTATCATTAAGAGGATCCATTACTCTCACTATTTCACACTTACTGAAGCCACGTCAATAATGCATAAAGTTTCTATATTTAGAATACATTAATTGTACCTTGCTCCCAGAGCCTAAAAACAGTATACAGCAAGGTTTCGAGGCTATTTTAAAGACCTTTGAGAATGTTAGTTATATCGGAGAACTGAGACAAAGATGGGTCGAAATAAAGAAGCTTTTGAAAGGAGGACTACCGGATGATATCCCTACCGCTATGAAGGCTAAGGAGTCCACTCTTTTTGTTTAGTTTACCCTGTTATTAGTGATATACGATAATAATATATTGACAAACGATAAATCATGTTGTATAACATGATTTATCTATGAAAAAAGGTTCAACATTATTCTTAAGGTTTGTCCTTTGTCTTATTGCAATCGGCGCTTTTGCCGGTATGATTTGGTTTCCTCAAACTGAAGGGAGAGCTGCTAACTTAGATCTCATCAGTATTTATACAGATCCGTTTATTATCTATATCTATATAGGTTCAATCCCATTTTTTGTTGGGTTATACCAGGCATTCAAATTATTAAACTTCATTGATTCTAATAAAACCTTTTCCCAAGATGCTGTTAATACACTCAAGAATATGAAATATGCTTCCATAAGTCTAATTGGTTTAATTGCTTTAGCAGAGTTGTATATCCGTTTCGTGGCGGTTGGTGATGATCCAGCAGGTCCGACGGCGCTTGGAATTTTTGCATCTTTCACAGTCGCTGTTATTGCAACCGCTGCTGCTGTTTTTCAAAAACTTCTACAAAATGCCGTTGATATAAAATCGGAAAATGATTTAACAGTTTAAGGAAAGTACTATGAGAATTATAGTCAACATTGATGTAATGCTTGCAAAAAGGAAAATGAGTGTCACTGCGCTTACAGAAAAAGTGGGCATAACTATGGCTAATCTTTCCATCTTGAAAAATGGAAAGGCA
>JAUYMJ010000069.1 GCA_030698775.1 bacterium | reverse complement strand
AATTATTGCTTCTCTGACAACTAAAAAACCTCCCACTTGGGAGGTTTGTAAGGTTTTTACCTTTGTTAGCGGATTATCCAACTAACGAACCTCCCGCCAAAGGGGAGCAAAGTAATACCCAAAACAAAGATTTGCCTGCTTCATGTTCTAATAGAAGTCTATCAGACTTTTAATTGTTTGTCAAAACCCCGGTCTGTCGTGAATCTTACCATTGTTCGCAATCGGCGAGTATTTTATTTCCACTGCTGGAGGAGGTGTCCATGGTTTCAAATCAGTAGTAGGCGTTATAGGTTGTCTCCGATTAGCAAGGGCGCTTACGTAATCAAATACCACACCAACAATTCTACTTTCCACAGGTCGCGGATCTTCGACTGGGACTAGTGGTGCAGTGTTTTCCGGTGGTGTTAAATCACCTTTTACTAACTCGAAAGCGTCAGAAATGTGTTTTGCCGCTTGGTCAAATTCCTCATCTGCGACTTCAGGTTTCATCGTGCTAAGCAATCCCTTTCCCAACTCGACGAGTGGTATTTCCAGTCCATCGAGTGGATCTACGCCTGTTTGTATATGCCCCTTACGTTTTTCTGTTTGTACCAACAAACTCAGTGCAAGGTCAGGTACGGGAACAGCAAGCAGATCTCTCCCTTTTATTCGTCCATTTTCTCCTTCGTGATTACACATAACACAAAAAAACCTCCGCTGATCTCGCCGGTAGGCGGAACGGAGGTTGTATAAATACGGGACAACCTCCACTAAGCGAAGGTAAAGAAAAATCCCGTAAACAATTTGCTCTTCATGTAAAAATTATTCTATCAGGCACTTTTTGCCGTGTCAACAAGGTTCTTAAAAATCTCAGGTTCGTTGACGACGAGGTCACTGAGGATTTTCCGGTCAAGTTCGATATTTGCTTTCTTCAGCTTATTTATGAACACACTGTAGGACATATCCTGCTTTTTTACAGCCTCGCCGATTCTGGTAATCCAGAGTGCACGGAAATCCCGCTTCCTGAGTTTGCGTCCGTGGAACGCATACGCTCCGGCATGGAGATACGCCTCTTTTGCGACTTTGACAAGACGGCTTTTTGTACCTCTGTAGCCTTTGTTATGGGCCAAAAGCTTGTTGTGTTTTCTCCGTGATACTAACCCTCTTTTTACGCGTGCCATAGATTTATGCTATTGCCATCATTTTCTTGATTTTTTTTGCAAATGCTCCGGTGAGGACCCCCGGTTCTTTTTGGCGTCTCAGCCGTCTTTTTGATTTATGAAGCTTCAAATGGCTTGAGTATTGGTGCACGAACATAACCTTACCGGTTTTGGTGACCCTAAACCGTTTGGCTACTGCTTTCCGGGTTTTCTGTTTTCTTTTCATGTGCTTTTTTCCTTTCGAATGAGATGATTGCGACGAGCTGACGCCCTTCCATGTGCGGTTCGCGTTCTACTTTTGAGATGTCTTCAAGTAGTGCTATTGCTTTTTTCGCAATTGCGAAACCAAACTCTGGACGGGTTACCTGGCGCCCCCGGAATTTGACGACAAACCGTACTTTATCCCCTTCAGTCAAAAATTCCCTGGCTCTTTTCACCATGACCTGAAGGTCATTATCAGAGATAAAAGGGCCAAGCCTGACTTCTTTTGTCTCTGATACCTTCGCTTTCTTCTTCTCTTCGCGTTTTTTCTTCTCTTCCTGATAAAGAAACTTGTTGAAGTCAACAATTTTTGCAACGGGTGGCTTCGCCATCGGTGCAATCTCTACCAAATCGAGTTCGAGTTCCCGTGCCTTACTCAAAGCGGCAAACCGATCCAAGATACCGATCTGCTTTCCTTCTGCATCAAGAACGCGAAGTTCTCGGGCAGCTATTCGCTCGTTAATGCGATAGAATCTTTTCTGGTCGATGGACCGTTTATGCCTTTTTATCAATGTCTTCTTTGAGCTTTTGTAAAAATTGGGAAAGGCTCAGTTTACCCAGGTCTTCCCCTTCTCTACTACGAATTGAAATCACCTCATCAGTGATTTCTTTATCGCCTATTATACCCATATACGGGACCTTTTGTAAAGTAGCCTCGCGGATTTTCGCCTGAAGTGTGCTCTGACTGTCTTGAAGCGTCACCCGAATACCTTCTTTTGAAAAATCCTGGTACAGTTTTTTTGCGTACTCGACATGTCTGTCTGCAATGGGGAGGAGTGCCAGCTGTACCGGTGCCAGCCAGAGAGGAAATTTACCTGCATAATGTTCGATGAGGATTCCGAGAAATCTTTCAAATGAGCCGTAAATTGCCCTGTGGATGACGGTTGGGTTTTTTGCAGACCCATCTTTCTCGATATACTCGAGCTTGAAGCGTTTGGGTTGCTGAAAATCAAGCTGGATTGTTCCCGTCTGCCATTCGCGTCCCAATGAATCCTTCATGAGAATATCGACTTTCGGCCCGTAGAATGCACCTTCTCCTTCTGCGGTAACGTATTCTATACCTGATGCATCAAGTGCGTTTTTCAACATCTTCTCCGCATGTTCCCAGTCTTTTGTCTCGCCCATGAACTTTTCAGGACGTGTTCCGAGCCGTAGCCTGTAGCTTAGGTCAAAAGGCTCATACATTTTGGCGACCATTTTCATGGTATGAGAAAATTCCTCCTCAATCTGGTCTTGCGTGATGAAGATATGTGCATCGTCCTGACGGAATTGGCGGATGCGGAACAGGCCGTTTAAAGTCCCTGATAGCTCAAACCTATGAAGGCTGCTCGTCTCAGCAAAACGAAGCGGCAGGGTATGATAGGATCTTGTCTTAAAGGCAAATATCCGCATTGCATTCGGACAATTCATCGGCTTGACCCCAAATACTTCTGATCCCTGAAGCGGGTCGTCTGATTCATTTGTCAAAAAACTCATAGGCGATATGAACATATCAGAGCGGTAATGTTCCCAGTGCCCTGATGTCTCGTAGAGTTCTTTTTTGTTGATCATCGGTGTTGCCACCTCCTGATACCCAAAGTTTTTATACTGTTCCCGTGCGTAGTCGTAGAGCGTGTTATAGACAATCAGGCCATTTGGGAGCCAGTAGGCCATTCCCGGGGCTGTTTCATCAAACAGAAAAAGCTCAAGTTCCCGGCCGAGTTTCTTATGGTCCCTCTTTTTTGTCTCTTCAACCATCCTCAGGTAGTCATCAAGTTCCTGTTTTGTTTTAAACGCAGTCCCGTAGACGCGGGTAAGCATTTTATTGTGTACATCCCCCTTCCAGTACGCACCTGCCAATGAAAGTAGTCTGAAATGCTTGCTGTCGTTTTTTGGATGATGGACATGTCCGCCTTTACAAAGGTCTAAAAATCCTCCCTGCTTCGTCTCGGTAATTGATTTTCCTTCTTTTGCAAATGCCTCAATCAGTTCGAGTTTGTAGGGATTATGCGCGAAGTCTTTCCTCGCCTGTTCGACTGAAACCTCATTGATTTGGAAAGAATCCCATGTTTTCAGGATCTCCCGCATTTTCTCCTCGATACGCGGAAGGTCTTCTTCGGTAATTTTTTTGTCACCAAGGTCAAAATCCTGGTAGAACCCATTCTCTATAGCAGGGCCTATGGCGTTATGTGCACCCGGGTAAAGGTCCAAAACCGCCGCAGCGAGGAGGTGCGCACACGAATGTCTTATCCTATCAAGCTGTTCCTTATTTTCCATGATCTACTTGTACTATAGCAAATGCAATCCTCATTATAAAGCCTCTTTTCTTCCGCTCAAATGCACCGTTGTTCCCTCATGAGGATTATGTAAAGGGCCGATCTGCATTACTCCTCTTGAGAGGTTCAATGGTTCGAAGACTCTGGGGTGTAAAATCCCGTCACCATGTTGGTTTTGTAACCCAAGCTCAGTAAGTGATAGGTGCGATATTCGCTTTGCTTCCCCATTTTTGTGAGGGTCATCGGTATATACCCCTCCAACTTCTTTTGCGTAGATCATCATCTCCCCACCAAGGAGCAGATGAAGTTCGGCAGCAGTAATATCTGATCCATTCCTTCCCAGCACCGTAGTTCGTCCGTCGCGGGTTCGTCCGGTGAATCCTGCAGTAATCACAATTTTTCCGTCTTGTAACGGTTGTTCGATTAACCCCAATCTTCTCCTGGTCTGTTCCCGTAAGACTTTGGCTTGACCGAAAGCTTTATCAGTGACTATGACATCTTCTGCAGGTACAAGGACCGCCTGATCGGTTTTGGCATTGAGGACTGCGGTCAGATATGCACTTGAGAGTTTCTCCCCATGAACAGCGATGAAATCCTGCACGTCTGGAAAAATGTGCTGATAATAACTGTAAACAAGAAGCTTCCGAAATAGTGCGTTTGCCTGTATCTCCAGGCTTTTTTGTGAGACAACAGGAAGATCCCTTATTACCTCGATATGCCTATTTCTGAGTTTCAGCAACCGGTTTCTTGCATCGTGACGTCTGCCGTTATTAACATCGGCCGTGTAGTGCAACAATTCATCAGTATCCCCTGGGTCTCCTTTCATTGCGGACAATACAACAATGACCTCGTTGGAATCACTCGCAATCCGTTGAATCTCTCCTGCGCGATCAACGATCTTTTTTGGAGTATTAATGTACGAGCCACCGATTTTTGTAGTAATTCTTGCCATAAGCCATAAAAAAACCCTCCTTGCGGAGGGTTGTAAAAAACAACAAAACCCTCCTACGAAGGAGTCTTTGTTGTCATGGTTCCTGAAAAATTTCTCTTCACACTACTTTTATAGCAAAGCTCTTTGTGTGTGTCAAGGAAATGTGTTAGAGTCCGAGGGTTTCGTGGTGCTCCTGCATTGCATGGAGTGTGACATCGATGAAGTCGCGAAGCGGTATCTTGAGGGTTTCTTCACACCTGCTGATCGATTCACGTCTGGCGCCTTTGGCAAATGATTTTTCCCCGAACCGCTTCATCACAAAATCCGTATCTATCGATGCCAGTTTTTTGTCGGGATGGATAAGCGCACAAGCGACGATGAGCCCTGTAAGCGCATCAAGATCGGCAATCGCCCAGTCCATCTGCGACTCCGCCATCACTCCCGTTGCTTCCATATTGTGGGCTTTTATGGCATGTGCGATTTTTTCAGGGATTATTTCACTATCTTCGCTATATTTTGGGTCTTCAAAAAGGAGGATGCCGTGCCGGTCGAGTTTGTTTTTATTCTGTGCAAGTTCATAGTCCACATCATGGAGGAGGCCTGCTACGCCCCACATTGCTTCTTCATCCGAGTTTTGTTCCGTTTTTGGTGTGAGATGTCGGTAGAGTGCCTTCATCCCCACCTCGCACGCAATGCAGTGCTTGATGAGGTTTTTGTTGTGGAGATGTTTTGTAAGGAGTGAATATGCCTGTTCTCTCGTCATAGAAAATTAACAGTTAATAGTTTTGAGTTAAAAGTTAATTTTGTGGACGATAGTGGATTCGAACCACTGACCTTTACAATGTCAATGTAACGCTCTAACCAACTGAGCTAATCGTCCAAGTGAATCAAAATGAATTAAACAAAAAGAATTATAACACAGGGGGCAAGGTTACGGGACCTTGCTGAGGTTCGACAAACTGCTGACTCACTAAGTCAATATGAGACGGATGTGTTGGGTGAAGTCGAGTCTCTACGGTGTTTGCATCAAGCCGTTCTACTTCAGATACGACACTCATTGGAACAGTAACATCAGTGTAAACAACGAATACATGGTTTATTTTCATGCGTCCTTCTAGGATAAGTCCAAATTTGCGAAGTTGGGACTCAGTGTAGGTCACCGGTCCCTTAAATCTTCGATTATTTGGTCGAGGGCATGGCCCATCACTCACTTCTACTGCTAATCTTTCCATATGAGTTTCGTATACTAATGTACTCGAGCCGAGATTGCAAATAAATGCAGTTTATCGCACAGTTTATTTCTCAGTAGTCCTAGGCAGGCAAGATTCCTAATCCTACCTGCCTATGGATTTTGTTACTGATTCATAGGAGTCTGAGTCGAAAATTCATGAGCTATCCTAATCAACGTCCTAGGACGAGGATAAAATACTGTAAATCGTTCAACAACATTTCCTCCCTCCCAGCGAGAATTAATTACTGGTCGAACAGGTATAACTTCTTTTACTCCGCTTGGAAAAATAACAGTTCGTTCAGTATCGGATATAGCACCTGACTCTACTAATCCGAACGAGCGCAAGCCTGCTTCGCTATTCGGAGCCGGTCTCACATCTATTGTTTGCGACGTATGCACTGCTGGTATTGTAGGTTCCGTGTTCGGTTGACTCGCAGTTTGTGTTATATCGGCTGCACCTACTGTTTCTGCCTGGGCTGAACCATTAATTCTCCCGGCATGAATGGCTGCAATTTCATCTGCAAGACTTTGAACATCCGCAGGATCCATATCAAAAGGTCTTTCAATTGGCATACATTTCACCTCCTTTCATAATCTAAATTTGCTTTCAAACCACAAAAAAGCCCCGATGAATATCGGGGCGGTCGTGTGTAGTGGTTTTCTAAATTATCTCGCCACTACATCGCCGCCCTTCGTAAGAAGGAGGACGACGACACTAAGGACGAGATTTCTATTCACTTTATACATTTTAGAAAATTGAGATTTCTTTGTCAAGGTTCATTCTTTCTACTTTGTAATGTATTTCAAACACTCTAAGAAACACCAACGAGTTCAGGTTGCCTGGTTTGCACAGATATGCTTACTGGTTGGCCGATTTTCATTGGTTTGTCCCTTTCAAGTACTCCCTGTGTCTGAAGAGGGCTGAGTTCTCCGAGAAATCTTTCATATGATCTGTGTATAAGGTCCCTGGCTTTCCTTGCATTAAAGACGACGCTATTAACACAAAGCCCTTCGACAACAAGGTTTGTTTTTACTTCTCCATTCTCACCAGTGACTTGCTCTCCATTTGCGTCCGTGATTTGCACGAGACTCCTTCTCTCTGTCCCTGCTATTGCTGTTGCAGCGTGTGGCCACCATGCCTCAAAAATAGTTCGGTACTTCGGGTACCGGTGTCCCATTTCGGATGCGGCAAGTGCTGCGAAATGTGCAGTACCGCCTGCAAGAACGGATGGCTCATGTCTTACTGCATCACCATTTTCAGGTAACCACGCAT
>JAUYMJ010000063.1 GCA_030698775.1 bacterium | reverse complement strand
TTTTATGACCTTTACCCATGGGAGAAAGCAGTCCACGGAGAGGAAAATGTATGACGCAGCAAGTACCGTACGGCGAGAATCGGAGTAAAAACTGAAATGATAATGGTAAAAAGGAGGAGGAGATAGACAGCAGGCTGTGAGAGGGCGGTCATTCGTGCGATCGTTCTTCCGTCATTCGTGCTTGCCCAGACGACATCGTCTTTTCTTACCTGTTTTGTTGTTGTATCAATCCCGTTTCGCCATACGTATGTGTTGCTCGTGAACTGCAGAACTTTTGGTGAGTCATTATGTGCGATAAGAATCTCGTTATTTCCTGTGAGCATTACCGTCCCGGAGAGATTTTTAGAAGACCTGCTTTTTTCAGTGAATGCAGCTATTGCCGGATTTTCCCGCTTTGCATCCTTTTCCAATGATGCATTTTCGGATGTTCCGTTTGCAATATGTTTGGAACGAACTAGGTTTTGAAGCGGTGCGATGGTTTGATCAAGCACGCTTCCGGCAAGGACAAAGAAGAGCAAGAAAAGAAAGATGATTACCTGGAGGGGTGGCCACTTTTTCACCCGAGGATAGTACTGGTTTTAAGCAGTAATTCTGTGAACAATACGTAAGAGAAATGTGAGGAGATAGATACTGCAACAGACTTACCCTAATGTTTATAAGAGGTTTGACAATTTTTTCCGATTTTAGCAAAATAGATCAATGTCTTCCAGACGAGAACGGCAGAAAAACCTGTACAGACAGGTTGATCTTGTAAGCCCGCAAAGGCTGCAGCGCGTTGGACGGGTAGTGGCTAATGATCAAACTACCCGATTCAGCGGGCACGTCCGCACAATTTCCCCAAGAACCTGGAAGATTATTTGCATCATTATTGTCGTACTTTTGGTACTCTTGTTCCTCACACCAAAACCACAAGTACCGCCAGGACAAGACGTTCAGGGTGCGAGTACAAGTCTTGAACCGATAAGTCTGAATACCGTCAAGACAACAATTCCACCAATAAATCCTGTTCAAGATAACGGGTCGGGGAAGACATTCTTTGAGGCACTCAAGGCAAAATAGTAGAGAACAGGGAAGCAAAGTGTGGTACGATCTGGGAGGCCAGTTTACTGATCGGAAAAATGCAAAGAAATATCGTGCTCGTTGGAGCGGCCATTTTTATCCTCCTTTTTGTCGGGGTTGTATTGTACGGCAGGAAAATCCCGGTGCAAAGCACCGTAACACCTGCAACGCAGTCAAGCTCTTCAGCCTCGTCCGGTACTGCACCAACCACAGTTTCTGCAGATACCAACATCACAGTCACATCCCCTACGTCCGGTGAAACCGTGCAGTTTCCGATCATTATTACAGGGGAGGCGAGAGTATTTGAGAGCCAGCTCAATTACCGTATCAAAGATGAGAAGGGGATGATCCTTAGCCAGGGTAGTACGACTGCTAACGCGCCTGATGCAGGCCAGTTCGGGCCGTATACTATTACTATTCAGTCACTTGGTGAATTCACAAGCGGGAAGCTGACGATTGAAGTCTTCGATTTTTCCGCCAAAGACGGATCGGAAATTGACAAAGTCACAGTCCCCGTTATGCTCCAATAGCCTCGGTTTGCTTATAAATTGACATAAAATCAATAACGTCCTATAATAAAGAACATGACAGCTAATGAGCTCGACGTTTCCGGAAATGGGGAACAAAGGGAGCGTACCCTTGCCTCCAAACCGCGTGGAATAAGTATCCTGCAAATAAATCAGGCATTTATTGATTCTACTGGCGTTGCAACTACGAGCGACCGTAGACCTGAGCTTATAAAGGATGGTATTGATTGGGATTACCAGTCTAATACGTTTTATGACAGTTCTAGTAGATATCCAGGTGGACAACCTCACGAGAAGCAGATGAGTGGATTTGAGCTTAGAAGGTTGCAGCAAAACTATCCTGCAATGCTTACGCTCATCCGGGCCGTTCGTGATGATCTTATAAGTTCGTCGCAAGGGAAAGGCTCGGAAGCAACAAAGCGGATTCTTACTGCAGACGAGATGGGGGAAGTTCTCCATGCTCTTATGTATCTTCCTCATTATCTTGCTCACCGAGCGCAAACCCCAATTCCTCCGATGTATGTATTACCTCCAGCTGTAATAATCCTTTCCAACGCCTCATCGGGTGCAAATGGTGCTTTGGAAGGGTATTTGGATACGTATGAATATAGTGAAGGAAAAGTCCCAGACGTTGAAAAAATGATCGCTGATGCCGAAAGCCGTGGCAGTATGGTTGGGGAGAAGACGGTATGCGTTGCCTCTCCTGACCGGATGAAACATTTTATGCATGCTGTGATTGAGGGGCCAAAACAGAACGAGGGCAGGTTTGATCTCTCAGCCATTCTTGGGAAAGAGGAGATTCTGTTACTTCGCATGTTCGCAGAAGATGCATATTATGCACATAACAACATCTCTGCATTCAAGGGATATGATCTGGCTAAATCTGAAACGCTGAAAAAGCACATAAAAAATAAACATAATCCGCGCCATTTTCGTACAGAGATTACTGATTTTTTGGCAGAAAGTAAGAGTATTATTTTTGACTTGAACCTAAAACAAGTTAGGGTCAATTTTGCACTTGGTAGGCAACAAGATGCGACGCCTTTAACGCTGGATTCGTTTGAAGCAATCGGTTTTCACATGCCCGGATTACTGCGAAGGATTGGTAGGAGATAAATTTCTTGGGAATTGTCCTATCTGCGATAAAGTGTATGCACATACTCTGCTATCGCAAGTGCTGCTGTCCATGCGGGGGAATCCATTCCTACTAAATTTATGCATTGCGGATACTTCTTATCCCGCTCGATGACGAAATCTGTTTTGCCTTTGAGTACCGCCATGATGCCGGAGAAACGTGGACGAAGATCGGTTTCTTTTAGGTTTGGAAAATAAGGTCTCACCTTGTTTGCGAAATCACTCATTGGATGAAAATTCGTTTCATAATCTTCTTTTCCTGTTTCCATTGTTTTTAACGGTCCTACTCCAGTCACCTTCGTTATCGACCAGGCATCGCCGTCTTTTACGAATACCGGTGAGACGTGGGTGCCAAGAGTTTTTGTGACTTTTCCAGCCTTTAATAATTCCAAGAGCTTTTCCGGTTTCTCATCGACGGTTTCTTTTGTCTCGTTATCGTAACAGAATGGAGCAGGGTAGAGGTGCATGCCTGAGGTGTTTACATCTGGTCGGAGGTTACAATCGAACTCTGCCAGGTCACCCCTCGTCCCTTCAATCTCATATGGTGATTCCTCATTGACCATTTTTGCGATTTCATCTGCGTAAAGGCCGGCCGCATTGATAAGCGTTTCACACTCGACAGTTTCCTGTTGCCCTGCCTGATCTACGGTGAGTGCAAATCCGTTTGCTTGTATGGTTATACCTGTTACGTTCGATGCAGTTTGAAAGATGACACCGTACTGATCGGCAATTGTGTGCAGTTTCGTGACGAATGGATCAAGCGCCACTGAACCGCAGGAGGGTACATATATTGCAAGGGTAACATGCTCGCTTAGGTTTGGTTCCATGTGTTTTGCCTCAGCCCCGGTAAGCATCCGAAGTCCTGAAACATTGTTTTCTTGGCCTATGCCATAAAAAAAATGCAAGTACTCATCTTCCTGAGGATTTGTCGCGAGGATGAGCTTGCCGGTTTGTTTGCAGGGGACGTTAAAATGCCGGCAGAAGTCATACATGAGGTCATTTCCCTGTATACAAAGTGCGGCTTTTAAGGGTTCGACAGATTTCGGATAATAAATCCCGCTATGGATCACGCCGCCATTTCGGGACGATTGGTTTATTCCAGGAATTGTGTCGTTTCGCTCCAGCAGCAGTACATCGTTAATTTTGTGCCGTGAAAGTTCGTAGGCAATTGCGCAACCTACTACACCACCACCGACAATCACGACTGTGAATTTTTTTGCTATATATTCATTATACGGTATTGACATTAATTTCCTTGGGGGACTACCATGTGGTTATTACTCACTCCCTAAATGATTGATAAAGAGTGATCTGAGTTTGAAATCCTATGATTCGAAAAGTCAAAGAAGGGTATCGGGTGCTTTCTGAGAAAGGACGGAACATGGGGATGTACAAAACTCAGGAGGAAGCGAAAAAGCGTCTGCGCCAGATTGAATTCTTCAAACACAAGAAAAAAGGATAATTTTTACTCTCTTCGCATGCTCGGTATGTGCTCAAAGAGTGCGTCCTGAATGAAGGGAGTTGCCGCGGGATCGTCCTCCGGATATCCGAGGAATCTTCCGAGCGTCATGAGCGCTTTCCCTCTTCCTGCTTCAATAAGTCCGGCATACATATGTGTCGTCGTAACTTGGCTGTTATCTTTGTTTGCAAGAATTCTTGCATTATTTAACGCTTGGACAACAGTAAAAGTAAAGCCTTGATCATCGGTCTCAGGAGTATTTGGATCGTCTTTTACATAATCGGCAAGATCGGAAACGAGTTCGCCAACGGGGATGCCTGAGGATACAATAATTTTCACTATATTTGGATGCAGGGCAAGTGAGAGGAGTAAGTGCTCAGTTCCGACATGTGCATCATCATCGATCTTGCCTTCAAGCGGAAGACCTCCAAACTCTCTCGCATTGTTTATGACAAATCTTGCCAGATGTGTAAAAGGTACATCGGGGATTGGTGTTTCTCCTAACGGGACAAGCCTTTCCATACCATTATTATACTATAGCCGTTAGACAATAGGCAAAGATCACTATTGAGAGGTAGGCATCTGTGCCTGGCAGAAGATTTGGTACCAAGCGGGGATGAATGCACCCTCTTTATAAATATACCTTGTTCTTTTTGATGTCCCGTTGAGCCAGTCAAGCGTTTCGACAAGTAAAAATCCGTCGTGGCTTTCAACCTCCTGCGGATCGACATTGATTCCCTGATACGTAAATATTGCATTTCCATCATTAACAATTGTCACCAGATGCGGAGTGTGGTTCATTGCGAGATTCGCAGTCAGGATCTGTTCATTTTCTCCATCACCCGTGACGTCAAAATACTTCGCCGTCCAGGGATAGGTGTTTGGAGGGTAGAATGATTCACCTGCTGGGGGTACATAGGCTTCAAACGGTTCGTTGACGACAATCGGTTTTTTATTGAGAGGAAATACGGGTGGGGGTGCAATTTCTATCCCGTCTACTAAGTCATCAGTCGTGTATTTTTTTGCCTGATCTCCCGGGATCGCGTAGGGGCAGGCAGAGCTAGTAGTTTTTTCAATGATTTTTTCATCAAGCTGAGGGGTGTAACGGAGATACGTGACAAAGGCGAAAAGGAGAAGCCCCAGGAGAACAAGAAAAACAAGATACCTTAAGACAGATTGCCGATTTTTTTTCTTCATTTCGGATGTATCAAGAAATTAGAAATTTATTTACCTCTCTATCTTGTATACTACATTTGTGGCAAAGTTGCATCGGGGTAAGCTCGTCATAAGCCTTCTTGGCCCACTCCTGGCTGGGTTAGTTTCGCTATCATTCTTAATGCTTCGATCCTACTCCTGAATCATCAATAGACTCAGTAATAATGAATTGCCTGCCATCGCGTCTCAAGCAAATTGAAGCTCCCGACATGAGTAGGGCTAAACCTTTTTGGTCAAAAGCGCTGCGCGAATAAGTTATTGAGCAAGTTGGGCAAGTCTTTCCTCGGCAGGTTTGAAATTTTTATTGTAATAAACTGCCTTCTCGTATTCACTTCGTGCTTGATCACTCTCTCCCTTTTCTTCGAAGACTTGTCCTCTTATATAATAGAGCTCTGAGAATGCGCGATTGTAGTTATGTAGGATCTGGTCGGAGAGTGCTAAGACACGGTCGTAGTTTTTCAACTGCTGATATGCGAGTATTGGTTCGATCTGGTACCAGAGTGTCCTGAAGGGAAGGCGAGACTCGACTGCCTCAAACCGTTTCGTTGCATCATCGTATCGACCAAGGTGGTAGAGTGCAACTGATTCATTAAGTACAGGATAAAACGAATCTGAAGTGGTTTGCTCATTTTTTGCAAGCGATAGTGCGTGTTCCCAGGCAGTTTGTTCGTCAAGCTCATCCCCGAGAATTTGTCTGGCAAGAGGCTCCTTATCTTTTGGGACGAGCACCAGATATTCATAGTTATACGGCTTCCATAAAGCAAGATAGTCCCCATACAAATATCTGAGGTTTTTTCCCTGTAGTGAATCATCCTGAATAAATTCCCGGGTCGTATCATCATAGCCTTTTATGATTCGGTAATGGCCTATGTCATCATCTGCATGGAGAAGTGTTCGGGTCATGACAGGAATTTTGGCTGTGAGAAATTGCCTTATCTTATCCAATGACCCTGCTGGTCGGTGGTAAGGGATAAGGCCGTACTCCTTGCTCTTTTCTTCGAGCTCATCAAGTGTTACAGATTTGTCATCATTGTTGCCTCCAGGAACTTGGTACGGACGGAGTGCATCCCCTAATTCCTTTTGTGACACAGAGAGATCATAATAAGTAAGCATCATGGAGAGCGCTGCAGGCCCGCAGTTATTGAAGGTTTGGAAGACATGGTAGTCATTGGCGAGGAACACTTTTTCAGGAAGAGGAGTTGGCGTAGGAGATGGGGATGGTGGAGACGTCAGAGAAGGGTTTGCCGTTTGGGCTGGAGGAATAACCGACTGCTCATTTCTCGGTAGTACGACGATAATTCCTATAATGAGTACTATAATTCCGGAAACGAGCGCGATAGATCTCATAGAGTGCTATTGTAACAAAAGTCTTTTTTCTTTACAGCCGAGTGATAACTACCAATATACTAGTATATTGGTAGTTGATCGTGGAGAGGTATGATAGAATTTTGCTGTGAAGTACTTACTGTTTGCATTCGGGGGATTGCTCATAGTGGTTAGCATGATGTTGTTGGTCAAATATAGTGAAGACAATGTTTTAACTGCGGAGAAGAGTGCGTCTGCCTTGTACTGGATGCTTCTTGAGAGAAAATCAAACAGAGAATATCTCTATTATGGTATTCCCGGAGATACGAAGAGAAGTGATCTGAAGAAAACCTTTGTTGTCAAGACAGGCATTCTTGGGGAGCGTCCGACGCCACTGCCGCAACTTTTGGGGCGTGAGTATTGGCTGATTACCAAAAAATATGAGACAACAGACTATCCTGAAACAGCGCCATATTTTCTGGAACTTGATATCCCGGTCACTGACGAAGAGCCGTTTGGCCCAAAGCCGTATTTGGAATGCGGTGGAGAGCAGTGCAATTGGATTTTGCCCGGAGCATTTGGACTCCACGGAATCAATGGCGATCCCTCGCGGCTTGCAGATAAAAATCCCGGCAGTTCCGGCTGCATCAGGCACAAGGATGAAGATATTGCCTACCTTTATCACCTTCTTGGACCAGAAAGACATCCGGTTCGCTACTACATTCTCGATACATAATTCTCCGATTATGGAAACGTGTAGGTTTCTGGGTGAGAATGGTGAATGTCGTTACAGCCTCCTTGCTGAGAGGAAATGTAGTTTTTTCGTTATTCATCGTCGTAGCATTTGAGATAGATACTTTTCGGAATAGATTTTTCTTTCATCTCGGAGCATAGAGGAATTTCCTGGCCTTTCCAGAGGATTGACCATTTTCCATCCTGCCCTGAGGCGTCAGTCGAACGGGTTGCAATCCACGTATAGCCGAGAATATTGCCCA
>JAUYMJ010000054.1 GCA_030698775.1 bacterium | reverse complement strand
GACGAGGTTTCGAACGACAGAGTACCCGGCACCCTCGACAATTTCCTGGATAGTTTCTGAAATATGACCCACCCTATTGCCTGCTCTTGCTACCTTGATAGCCTCAATAAGCGCTTTTTTCCCAACCGTAAGAAATCGTTTCTTTTCCTGATCGCTTTTTGCTTCTCTCCCGGCTTTTTGTAGCAAAATGGTCTCAGCCATATCCGTGTGCAAGCCTCCGTAGTACACACCGGCGTCAATACAGACAACATCGCCTTCCTCAAACGATCTCTTTGTCGGAATACCATGAACGACTATTTCATTTGTCGCAACACAAATAGTATTGTGATACCCCTTCACCCGTTTGAACCCCGGCTCTCCACCTTTTTGGAGAATAAGTCTCTCTGCCAATTCATCTATTTGAAGCTCTGTCACCCCCGGTTTAATCTCTTTCAGGGAAACGGAAAGAACGTTGGCGAGCATTTTCCCGCCTATTCGCATTTTTGCGATTTGTTCTTCTGATTTTATGTGAATCATGCCGTTACCCCCAATGTGTTTACAAGCTCATCAATTTTTTGGTGAAATTCGCCCAGTGTGAGATTGTTTTCAATGACATAATCCGCCATCGCAATTGGTCCGCTCTTATTAAGTTTCTCAATTTCAGCAAAATCTCTCACTCTCGCTTCATCAGCAGTTAACGGACGAACTGCGCGGTTCATGAGACGTGTATAACGAATAGCGGGGCTTGCGAAAACATAGACAATCTTCAGCCCCTTGAATTTCTCAAGGAGGTACACATACTCCTCCCAAGAGTAGAGCCCGTCTATCACAAGGACAGTATGGTCATGAAGAAGCGACGTTATTTTTTCTTTCGAATGTATCGCATATGCTGCCATCCCGAACTCTGCTCTGATTTTTTCACGAAACATCTGCTCATTTTCCGGTGTCAGTTGAAGGTTCATTTTCCCAAGTCCCTCCTCTGTAATTTCACCAAACCTGGCGTATGCAAACCCTTTCTGCTTCAAGTAGATTGCAGCCTCTGATTTCCCGGAACCCGGCATCCCGACAAATGCCAAGAGAAGTTTCTGCGGTGAGGTATCATTTTCCATGGACTTTGAGATGCTTGAGGATCTCTCTCTGGATATCATCAATCTCATGTTCACCGTTTATCTCAAGCAATTGGCCTTTTCTGTGATAGTAGTCGATCACGGGATCGGTAAACTTATGAAACACTTCGATTCTTTTTCTGATTGCAAGAAGTGTATCGTCTTCACGTCCACCATCATCACGGTAGGCCAACCTCCATAGGATCTCTTTGTCAGATACTTTCAGATAAATGACCCGATCGACGCCGTTTTTAAACTTTTGCGCCTGCCCTAGAGTCCGTGGAAATCCGTCAAGGATGTACCCCTTTTGGTATTCACGGCGTTTAAGATATTCACTCACGATCTGCAGGGTCTTACTGTCTGAAATCAAAAGTCCCGCATTCATAACAAGCTTAATACTTCTCCCCATCTGCGTATGCTCTTTTGCGATATCACGGAAAATATGCCCCGTTGAGAGATAAGGGACCTTGAGCTTTTTGGCAAGCAGATTTCCTTGCGTTGATTTGCCAGCACCTGGCATACCGATGAGTATTATTTTCATATACGATGATTACCGCTGATCATAACAGATTTACGCGGATATCTGTGCCCATCCGCTGTCAATCCGTGCAAATCTTACTTCTTGAGAAACCCCTCATAGTTGCGCATAACAAGCTGTGCTTCAATTGCTTTGAATGTTTCCAAAACGACACTCACCACGATCAAAAGACTCGTTCCACCAAGGAGAAGTGTTTGTACACCGGTAAATGATTTTGCAATTGAGGGCAAAATGGCAATGACGCCCAAAAACCCCGCCCCGACAAGTGTGATTCTCGTCAAGATGTAGTTAAGATAGTTTGCCGTGGGAGTACCCGGACGAATACCCGGAATAAATCCACCCGACTTTTGGATATCCTCTGAAATTTTTTTCGGATTGAAAATTATCGCCGTATAGAAATAAGTAAAACCGACAACAAGAAGAAAGTAAACAAGATTATAGGCTGGACCATCCGGGTTAAAGAGCCTATTGATTGTCAACGCAAGAAAACTAAGCAGATCGTTCTTCGACGAAGCCAGAAAGCTTCCGAGAAGCGAGGGAAGTAAGACAAGTGACACGGCAAAAATAATCGGTATGACCCCTGCCTGATTGAGGCGAAGAGGTAAATGCGTCGACTGTCCGCCATACATTTTATTTCCTCTCACCCGCTTGGCGTAAAACACCGTCACCTGACGGACAGCCTCGCCCACAAATACTATTGATGCTGTTACCAGTACGCCCATAACCGCAACGATGAGCGTATTCAAGGTGTTCTCAGATGTAGTGGTAGTGAGCGTTTGCCCCAAAACAACAGGCAACCTTCCGACAATACCGGCAAAAATCAAAATGGAAATACCATTCCCCACACCCCGCTCTGTGATGAGTTCACCAAGCCAGACAAGAAGCAGCGTCCCGGCTGTCATTGTCGCCATAAACGTAATAAGCTGTATCGGGGAAAGGACAATGATAACCTGCTGGCTTCGAAGGAGCGCATACATGCCGATTGACTGAAGAAGAGCCAAGGGTACTGTCAGAAACCTAGTGTATTGGTTTATTTTTCTCCTCCCCGTTTCTCCTTCTTTGGATAATTCTTCAAGTTTCGGAAAAATCATCGTGAAAAGCTGGAGAATAATTGAGGCGTTGATATACGGATTCAAACCAAGCGCGATAATCGAAAAATTCGTCAGCGTTCCGCCTGAGAAGATGTCAAGAAGGCCTAAAAACTGGTTTTGCGCAAAAAGGTTTTTCAGCTGCGCGATATTTACGCCGGAAACGGGAATGTGTGCAAAAATCCGAAAGACTAAAAAAATAAGTGCGGTAAAAAGAAGCTTTTTTTTTACTTCCGGAGTTGCGATTGCATTTCGCAGAACGTTGATGACGCTATTCATGCCACGACACTTCCCTGAGCTTTCTCAATTTTTGTACGAGCCGATGCTGAAACGGGAAGCTTCACCGTTAAGGAAACGGTTACTTCTCCCATACCTAACAATTTTACACCCCGAGTACGTGCGTCTTTCTCTGAAACAATATGGTACTTCACAAGTGTCGGAATATCAACAACCGTATTGCCCGGGAGATTTTTCAGCGAAAGGAGATTTATTCCCACAGGTTTTGCAAAAATCTGCTTATTTCTCGCCTTTCCCCGAAGGAATGGCATACGTTTTTTTAAAGGAAGTGCTCCTCCTTCAAAACCCAGGCCGATCGAATGCCTGGCCTTCTGCCCCTTTGTCCCTCTCCCCGAAGTCTTCACCCGCCCTGAGCCATGACCCCGGCCAAGCCTTTTCTTCCGTTTCGTCGTAAGCTTTGCTGACTCGTGTAATTTCATACTATTATGCTTTTGGTAATGGTTTCTTTGCTTCCTGACGTGCTGCGAGAATCCTCAGAGCCTCCATTGTCGCATAGACATTACTCAGTTGGTTTCTCGTCCCAAGCACCTTCGATGAAATATTTTGAATCCCAGCTTTTGAGACAACGCTTCGTACTGCTCCTCCTGCAATAATACCGCTTCCTGGAGGTGCCGGTTTGAGCATTACCCTTGCTGCACCAAGTTTCACATCAACCCGGACAGGAATCGTCCCGTTCACGATCGGCACACGGACTAAGTGTTTCCTTGCAAGAATAAGGCCTTTTCGGATTGCCGATGACACATCAGGAGCTTTTCCAAGCCCGACACCGACTCTCCCTTTCCTATCACCAACGACGGTGAGCGCAGAAAATCCGACATTGTTTCCGCCTTTTGTCTTCTTGGACGTACGGTTTATTTTGACAACCTGTTCGTCAAACTCATCAATTGACTGCTGGAGTGACATTTGTTGTTTTCTCATTACAATTCCAACCCTCCTTCGCGTGCACCCTCGGCAACGGCTTTGACCCTACCGTGGTATGCATACCTTCCTTTATCAAAAACGACCTTTTTGACTTTTTTCTCCCGGGCTATTTTTGCCAGTGCCATACCTAATTTCTTCGCCTGGTCTGTTTTTCCGACCTTTTCCGTACCTTCAAGCATCCTATCAGACAGTGCGCAAATCGTCTCCTTCTTCTGATCATCAATCAGCTGGGCGAAGATATGCGTGTTTGAACGGAAAACAGAAAACCGTGGCCTGTCGGCTGTTCCGGAAATTTTCCCTCGTATTCTTCTCTGGCGCCGTAATTTTTTTGCTAGTGGGTTCATACAATATAGTACCTATTTTGCTCCGCCTACTGCTTTTGCAGCTTTACCGGCTTTTCTTCTGATTCTCTCGCCGACGTATTTAATACCTTTTCCTTTATACGGCTCAGGCGGACGGACAGACCGTATTCTTGCTGCAATATCACCAACCATCATTTTATCAATCCCTGAAATACTAATCACATTCTCCTCAACCGTAAAGACTATTCCCGAAGGTGGGGTGACTTTTACCGGATGGGAGAATCCGAGAGAGAGAACAAGATCAACACCCTGTACCTGTGCCCTATATCCGACCCCTGAAAGCTCAAGTCTCTTTTGAAATCCCGACTCAACCCCTTCGATAATGTTTGCAACTGTCGCTCTCGTGAGACCAAAAAGCGCTCTCGGGAGGGGATCGTTTGTGACGTCTTGAGCAATCACCACTGCATTTTCTTCTTTTTTCGCACTGATGCCTTTTGGAAGTGAAAACGTCAACTCTCCTTTTGATCCCTTGACCTTCACAAGACCATTCTCAATGGCAATTGTTACACTCTCTTTTACCGGTATTGGCATTCTTCCTATTTTTGACATAAGCTTATTTATAGTGAGCCATAGGCGAACTATCTGATTTTTAACAAAAACTCTCCACCAATATGCTTTTTCAACGCTTCTTTTCCGCTCATTACCCCCTGGGATGTCGAAACTACCACTACCGCATCATCTCTCAGTGCTGTACGAAGCCTCTGGAAATCAACATGTACACGAAGCGAAGGCTTCGAAATAACCTCAACCGTAGTAAACGCCGGTTTTCTCCTGACATACCGTAACGATGCAACCAGAATCCTCTTTCCCTCAATCTCTTCCTCTTTTACATCAGAAAGGAGTTGGTTTTTCACGAGAACCTGACCAATCGCTTTGGTGATATTTGCATAGGGAGCAGTCACCGTCTTTCGGTTTGCCATATATGCATTTTTTATCTGGATAACAAAATCTGCAACTGTATACATACTATTTATTTATCATGACCGAACTATTTTATAGTGAGCAAGGCGAACTACCAACTTGCCTTAAAGACACCGGGTAGTTGTCCCTTGCTCGCTAACTCACGAAAACACATACGGCACAGACCAAACCGGCGAATATAGGATCGCGATCTGCCACACAAATTGCACCGGTTTACTTCCCGTACCTTAAACTTCTGCTTTCTTTGAAATTTGACGATATCTGATGTTTTTGCCATATCTTTTTATCTTACGCTATTTCTACTTGCTGCAAACCGCAATTATAGCATACCTACCATGCCTATTCCTTCTCAAACGGCATTCCAAGGGCAGTCAGGAGTGCAAGGCCTTCTTCCCGGCTTTTTGCCGAATTGACAAAAGAGATCTCAATTCCCTGAACTCGCTCCGAATTGGCCGGGTCAACCTCGGGAAATACCGCAAACTCGGTCATCCCGAGCGTGTAATTTCCCTGCGGGTCAAAACTGCTCCGTTTCACACCGTGGAAATCCCGCAAGCGGGGTAGCACAACACTGACCATCTTTTCAAAAAATGCATACATCCTGTCCCCGCGAAGCGTTACGACGAGCCCGATCGCATCTCCTTCCCGTACCTTAAACCCTGCAATGGATTTTTTTGCTTTGGCAACACGGGGTTTTTGGCCGGTGACAATTGCCATGGCTTCACCCGCTTTTTCGATATGTTTCTTGTCCAAAACCGCATCCCGGACACCCATATTGACGACAATTTTCTCAAGGTGGGGAACCCGCATAAGATTTGTAATGCCCAGTGACGTCTTGAGCTCATTCCTGACCGTTTCCATATACCGTTTCTTGAGAGTATTCATAGTTAAAGCGTCTCCTCACACTTTCGGCAGATTCTTACTTTCTCTTTGTTGACCATCGTATATCCGACCCTGGTAATCTTCTTGCACTTCGGGCACACAAGAGCAACGTTTGCAATCGGAAGAGGCCTCACCCTTGTCACGATTTCAGACTTCTGGTTTTGTGAACGTGACTTCACGTGCCGTTTATACAAATTCAACCCTTCAACGGACACTGTCTCCTGCTTCTCATGTGCCTGAATGACCTTCCCGGATTTTCCTTTGTCTTTTCCGGAAACGACCTGTACATTGTCACCTTTTTTTATTTTCATACGACCTCCACTGCCATACTGGCAATCTTCGCAAATCCCAAATCCCTGATTTCTCTTGCAATAGGCCCGAAAATTCTCGTTCCCCTTGGATTTTTGTCTTTTGGGTTGTCGATAATCACCGCAGCATTGTCTGAAAAACGGACATACGATCCGTCATCACGCCTTAATTCTTTCCTTGTCCGTACGACAACTGCTTTCACAAGCTCTGACTCTTTCACCTGACCATTCGGGTCTGCGTGTTTCACAATTGCGTTAATAACACTACCGATATGCCCAAATTTTCTACGCGATCCTCCGAAGACATGAATAACGTAGATAGTCTTAGCACCCGAATTATCAGCAACCGTAAGCACACTTCTCAGCTGTATCATTTCTGCTCCTTTTCCGAACTTTCCTTACTCTTTCTTACAACATTACTCACGGTAAAATGCATGTCTTTTGCCATGGGTCTTGTCTCTGTGATTTCGACAAGATCTCCTATCCGAAGAGACTTCTCCTGCGTGCTTGCTTTAAACCGTTTGCTTCGTTTTTGCAATTTCCTATAAAGTGGGTGCGGTTTGTGTGTTGTCACCTCAACGACAACAGTTTTCTTCATCACGACCGACACGATCGTACCCGTCAATACCTTAGACATGTTTCCCTCCTGTTTTCCGTTTCATTTGCGCAATCGTTGCAAGTATCGCTATTTCGTCCCTGGTCTTACCCAGTAAACGAACATCTGATAGCTTGCCGACTTCCTTCTCCATTTTATGGGAGAAAAGACGTGCTCTCGCATCGCTTATGAGTTTCTCAAGCTCTAAGAGTGATTTTTGCAATAATTCTTTCTTCTCTTTTGTTTTCATAAATTAGTCGTTTTTTCCAACTATCTTTGTTTTTATCGGTAGCTTATGCTTAGCAAGCCGCAGTGCCGAATTGGCAATATCACGGGTCACACCGCCCATCTCAAACAGCATCCTTCCTCTTTTAACAGGCGCAACGTACTCAAACACATCACCTTTTCCGCCACCCATACGTACTTCAGGCGGCTTCTTGGTAATCGGCTTATCGGGGAAAATCCTGATCCATATTCTGCCACCACGCTGGGTATGGTGGGTTATCGCACGCCTTGCCGACTCAATTTGTCTACTTGATATCCATCCCATTTCCTCAGCTACCAAACCATATTCACCAAAGGCAAACGTTGTGCCGCTGTGGGCATCACCCTTCATATTTCCCCGCATCTGTTTTCGATATTTTACCCGTCTTGGTAATAACATACTTATTTTCCCTCCTGCTTATTAATCCACACTTTCACGCCTATATACCCTTTTTTTGTGAGTGATGGTATGCTGGCAAAATCAATAGCACTTCTGATCGTTGAAAGAGGAACTGTCCCTTTCTGAATTTTTTCACGCCTGCTAATCTCGGCACCGGCAATACGACCTGAAAGAAGTATACGGACACCAAGAGCACCAGACGTCATGACGCGCTCGGCGTTTTGTACAAGGACCCTTTTGTAGGGAAGTCGCCTTATGAGCTGCTCTGCGATATTTTTTGCCACAAGCGTTGCGTCAAGATTCGGCTCCTTCACAGGCTCAATCCTGATGTCGATCTTCGGCATATGCTTCTTCCCTTTCCTGTCACGGAAAAATGTGAGGATAAATTTTTTCAGATCCTCAAGTCCCGTTCCGGCTCTCCCTATGACCATGCCTGGACGCGAAACATAGGCGATAATCCTGACAGAATTAATCGAACGTTCAATTTCTACTTTGGCGATACCGGCTGCACGAAGCCTCTCCATAAGCACCTTACGAAGCGTATGGTCCTCAAGAAGCGTTTCTTTATACGCCCGTTCGTTGAACCAACGGCTATCCCAGTTGTATACATGCTGTAAACGAATAAGATGTGGATTTACTTTTTGTCCCATATGTTTATTCCTCTTCGGATTCGTCCTTTTCTGCTTTTTTCTGAGCAGGCTTTACTGCTTTCGGTTTCTCAACAGATGCCAACGTAACCCTGATATGGCTCGTTTGCTTTTTATAAGGGTGGATCCTCCCCCGTGTTGAAGCATGATACCGCTTCATAACCGGCCCCTCCATCACTTCAACCGATACTAGTTTGAGCGAATCCTCTGAAAGATGATTATTGTTCACGGCATTCGCAATGGCACTTTTAATAGTTTTTGCGATAGGCCGTGCTGCCCGTTTCTGTGCCAAGGTAAGAGCGTGAAGCGCCTTCGCAAGCGGAAGTTTTCTTACGCTGTCGGCAACAAGCCGTACTTTCCTCGGGCTTACAGTAATTGATCGCGATTCAGCAACAATATTCATTATGTCTTTGAAATTTCACGGGCAACAACCCGACCATGCGTCCTGAATGTCCTTGTCAGGGAAAACTCCCCTAGTCTGTGACCTACCATAGGTTCCATCACAAATACATTGACGAAGATTCTTCCGTTATGAACGGCAAACGTGTGCCCGACAAAATCCGGCGGAATCTGACAAGCTCTTGACCACGTCTTAATAGGAGACTTGTCGCCTGTCTCTTTTTGCTTCACGACTTTCTTCATAAGCCGTTCATCAATATATGGTCCTTTTTTTGCTGATCGTGACATAATCTCTAAAAGATGCTGCAAAGTATTAGCCGTGCTTTGTCTTTCTCCTCTCCAAAATATACTTATTTGAATATTTCTTCGGACGCCTCGTTTTTCCAACAGCTTTCCTACCGTATACGGTTTTTGGCGAAGGCATACCGATTCCCGATCTTCCTTCTCCTCCTCCGTGCGGATGTGATCTCGGGTTCTGGGCAACTCCTCTCACTGTTGGTCTGATTCCCCTATGCCTCATCCTGCCTGCTTTCCCAAATACGGTATTTTTCCACTCGATATTCCCGAGCTGTCCGATTGTCCCGTAGCCATCAGCTCTGACTTTGCGAAGCTCTCCTGAGGGAAGCTTCAAATGGACAAAGTCACCTTCCCGCGCCGAAACAAGGGCATAGGTACCGGCTCCCCGTGCGAGTTGCCCTCCGCGTCCGGGCGAAAGCTCTATGTTATGGACAAATGTCCCAACAGGCATCTGGGAAAGAGGCATCGCATTCCCCGGCTTGACCTCAACATTTTGTCCGGCTATTATAACATCTTTTGCCTTCAAACCTTCCGGCGCTAAAACATATCGCTTCTCACCATCTGCATACGAGACGAGCGCTATAGCTACGGTTCTATTTGGGTCATACTCAATAGCAAGCACTGTTCCCGGCATATCTCTTTTTTCCCGCCTAAAGTCTATAACCCTAAGAAACCTCTTATGCATGCCGCCTTGATGACGCACGACAACCTGTCCTGTATTATCTCTTCCGGTCCTTTTTTTCTTGAGTATTTTCAGCTTTGCCATATTTTATCCTGAGTCTGTCGAAAAATTATTTTTTGTCTTTTCCCTTCTTTTTTTCTTCTTTATCTTTTCCTTCTTCTGGACTCCCGCCAAGCGTCTGACCTGCTTTGAGTGTCACTACCGCTTTCTTGAATGGCGACACCGTCACCTCTGTCCTTCGCGCACCGACACGTTTTGTCCTGCCCTTTAAAGTCGATGTCAGAACCGAGATGACATTTACCTGAAAAACCGACTCAACTGCCCGTTTCACATCTCTTTTATTAGCTCTTCTGCTGACGAGAAACGAATATTTCCCTTTCTCACTCTCCTTCATCGACTTCTCAGACATCAGTGCTCGGATCAGTACATCAAAAATTTGCATGGCTTATTTCTCTCCCTTCAAAAAATGCCCCTGGAGCATTTTGACTGCTTCTTGAAGAAACACTACATTGTCAGCCTTCGTGACGATATAGGTAGAGAGCTGTGTAAACGGTACAATTGATACGTTCGGCAAATTTCGTGCAGCTTTTTTCACGTTTTCCGCTTTGTTATCGGTTACGAGAAGTACTGCTTTACCAAAAAGCGAAGAGGCAGCGAAGAATTTTGCTGCGTCTTTCGTTTTCGGTGCCATCTTCTCCATCCCCGATACAACCATGATGGCATTTTCCATACGTTTTGCCGATAACGCGCCGAATAGCGCTAACTTCGTCATTTTTTTTGTCAGATGCAAGGAGTGATCCCTCGGCTTTGGCCCAAAAACAATACCTCCTCCGACGAAGATTGGCGCCCTGATCCCGCCATGCCTTGCCCTACCTGTCCCTTTTTGACGGTAAATTTTTCTTGTTGAACCGGTCACTTCACCTCTGGTTTTCGTCGACGATGTGCCTGCGCGCTGATTAGCAAGATGCACGCGGACTGCCTGTGCGATAAGAACGGTATTCACGTTTGCCGAAAAAATCTCACCGGGAGCCTGCATAGTGCCTGCATCTTTCCCCGAAACATCAATGACTTTCATACTGACAGATTTTTTTGCTGACCTTGGTGCTTCCACAAGAACTTCAGCCGCAACGGTCTCTTTTTTTGCTACCCGTTTTATAACCGGTTTCTTGACCGGTACTGCTTTTTTCACAACAACCGACTCTGTTATCTTTTTACTCACTCTTGGCATTTTGCTCCTCCTTTTCTTCCTCTTTCACTTCTTCTGTGGGCTTCTCGGGTTCTTCT
>JAUYMJ010000035.1 GCA_030698775.1 bacterium | reverse complement strand
TCCGTTCGGCGAGCTCAGGATGATCCTGAGTATATCGAAGGATCAAATTCCAAATCAATTAATTGGAAATTGGTATTTATTTGAAATTGTTATGGAGATTATTCCCGGTATTTTAGAACAATCATGGGAGGAGATTGAGCGGAAACTTGCGATTATCAAGCAGTTCTCCCGCACCGTCCATATAGACATTCTTGACGGTAAATTCGCTCCCAACACGACATTTCTTGACCCAAATCCGTTTACAAAATACAAAGACGATTTGTTCTTTGAGCTGCACATGATGGTTGAGGAGCCCATTGATTATCTTGAGCCGTGGGCAAAAGCTGGGTTCAAGCGCTTTATCGGGCAGGTGGAGAAGATGGAGGACCAGATAGCGTTTGTCGCAAAAGCGCAGACACTTGGTGAAGTCGGTCTTGCTGTTGATGCAAAGACTGATCCATCCGCAATTACCGTCGATTTTGAAGATCTCGATTTTTTGTTCGTGATGACGGTGCATGCCGGATTCTCCCACCAGTCGTTTTTGCCTGAGTGCTTGAATAAAGTGAGGTATTTTCGTTCAAAATCGGATTTGCCGATTGAGGTTGACGGTGGGATAAACGATAAGACTGTCGTTGACGGGGTAAAGGCTGGAGCAACGCGTTTTGTCTCAACAGGGTTTCTCTTCAAGAGTAATAATCCTAAGGGTCGGTACGAGACGCTTGTATCTAAAATTCAGGGTTGAGGGATAGTTACCGTTGGCGATGTTGGCCATCCCCGGCATGTGACGTTTTGTTCGGTTCCCGAAAGGAAATATTCAATTTTCCCAAAACACGGCTTTGTCACAATATCTTCAGGTATAATTTTCCCCGTTTCAGGTGAGCCACTCAGAAGGTACGTCATCATCCTATTCCAGATAGGAGCGGCTCCAGTTATGCCTGATGCAAGTGCTTGGCTCATCGGGCTATTGTCATTATTGCCAACCCACGTCGCAACGAGGATATTTGGCGTATAGCCGATTGTCCAGTTATCGCGCTTATTGTCGGTTGTCCCGGTTTTGACAGAAACGGTGTGACCTGGGACTTGAAGTGGAGAATTAGGCCCGAACTCAAGCGTCCGTGCCTGATTGTCTGAGAGAATATCTGATATGATAAATGCAACACCGGTTGGAAGGACGCGACGCGCAAAAGGCGCTGTTTTTTCTTCGATGACATCCTCTTTGTAGTCGGTAATTTTAATGATGGGGTTTAGGGTAACGGTCTCGCCCAAATTGGCAAATGTTCCATACACCTCTGCCATGTCGACCATTTTTACCTCGGCTGCACCAAGCGTTATTGAAAGACCGTACTTCTCAGGATCTCCCCAGGTCATTATCCCCATTTGTTTACCAAGATTTACCATTGTCGGGATTCCGATTTGGTTGAGGAGTTTCACTGCCGGAATATTGAATGAGTTTGCGAGTGCAATTCGAAGCGGAATTTTTCCATGAAACCTTCCGTCGTAGTTAACAGGAGAGTAGGAAGGTCCACCCGGAGATGTGTAGGTCACCTGTGAATCATCAAGAATAGTTGCAGCAGTGACTCCTGTTGTAAGCGCAGCAGCGTAGGTGACAACTTTAATTGATGATCCGGGCTGGCGAAGCGATGTCGTCACATTGACGTTCCCGCCGTTTGGATCATTGAAGTCCCTGCTCCCAACCATCGCGAGGATATCGCCGTTTTTTGGATTCGTCACGAGGAGCGCCCCGTTACTGAGATTCAGATAGCGTGCATTATCGACTTCCTCCCTTACAATACCCTGGGCCTTTTCCTGAATTTGCAGGTCGATACTTGTTGTCACTGAAAGCCCGCCTTTCTCAAGCATCGCCAAACCGTACTTTTGTGCCAAATACTCCTTGATGTAATTGACAAAGTGAGGGGCGTGTATTGCGACAGACTGTCTCCTGAAGGAAAGCGTTTCGGATAAAGCAGCAGCCTCTTCTTCTTTGGTGATGAATCCGAGATGCCTCATTTGTTGCAGCACTTCTTTCTGGCGACGCTTCCATAAATCAGGGTGTTGACCAAATGGTGAGTAGAGAGTTGGGGCAGTCGTAATGCCTGCCAGGAATGCGGATTCTGCAAGATCTATTTCTTTAACATGTTTGCCGAAATAGACATCCGATGCCGCTTCAACCCCCCATGCAGTTCCGCCGTAGGGAACCTGGTTGAAGTACATCTCAAGAATCTGGTCTTTTGTATAGAGTCTTTCTGTCCAGAAAGCAATAATAATTTCTTTTAACTTCCTCGTGACTGTCGTTTCGTTTGTTAAAAAAGACGAGCGCACAAGCTGCTGGGTGATTGTGGATGCTCCTTGGAAACTTCGCCCGGAAACATTTTCCCTAAAAGCCCTAAGCATCGCCTGCACATCAAAACCGGGGTGTGTGTAGAAATTCTTATCCTCGATTGCGATGGTCGCATTTTTCAGCGAACCAGGTATATCTTGAAGCGTTACAAGTGTTCGGTCCTGGGGACCATAGATTTGTGCGAGGAGTGTCCCGCCTCGTGAAAATATCTTTGTTGTTTGCGGGATTTGTCGTGTTGCTAAGGCCTTCGGGCTTGGGAGTTCCTGGAGAAACAGGTAGATTGAAGCAGGAAGGAAAAAGAAAAAGAGTGAAAAAATACTCCCGTAGAAAAAGTATCTGAATTTTGATTGCTTCCCGTGTGGGGGAATAGGTTGTTTTGCATCAGCAGCGACTCGTTTTGTCGGTGTTGTCCGTTTTTTCCGTTTTCCAATTGAAAGAACACTTTTTTTGACTATCTTCATCATTTTATTCATACCTTTCAGAATAAACGACATCGCACGAATTATGCTTTTTCCAACAAAAAGACAGAAAGAGAGGAGTAGCATAACGAACTTTGTCAGAAGAGTGAGAAAAAGAAGGAGCATATCGCCAATGCGAATGAGAAGGAGCACAAAGAGATAAATAGCTGTGTGTAAGAAATCCATACAAATGCAATACGCAAGAAATCTTGTTCTGTGGGGCAGAGTGGAGAAATTATACAGAAGAGTCCCACCTTTGAAAAGAAGGGCTTTCTCGTTTAGGGCGTCGGGGTTGGTGAGGGGACAGGGTGTGGGCACGAGAGGCAAAACCTATTTCCCAAAGAATCAGTGACGACGATTTCATCCCGCTCCTCAACATTGTCAGTCTGTCCTTGTTTTGCAAGGTCGTTTGTCGTTTTATCGATAAACACTTTCTGCCTTCCTTTGTCCAAAAGCCTCGGCTCGGTCCCTTTGATGAAGAATTCTTTTCGGGTTTGACACCTGTCAGGGGTTCCTTCCGGTTGCGGAAGAAGCCCTGAAGGGGCGCAGACAAATTTTTCAATCACACTTGAGGGTTGGTGGGGAAGCGGTACTGTTTCTCCCTCAAGAAGGTGCCCCATGATATTATGCCAAATAGGTGCCGCACCGGTAACCCCTGATGCGATGCCACTCATCGGCGTATGGTCATTGTTGCCGACCCAGGCTGCAACAAGAATTTCAGGAGTGTAGCCGATTGTCCAGTTGTCCCGGTAGTCATTGGTTGTTCCAGTCTTGACCGCGACAGGCTTATTGCCGATGCGTAGTGCAGAATTCGGCCCGAACGCTTCAAGACGTGCACCATTGTCCTGAAGAATATTCGAAATGATAAACGCGACACCTGACGGGAGCACTTTTTTCCCGAAAATTGGGCTTTGGGGAGGGTTGTATTCCTCAAGGACCTTCCCTCTTTTATCAACGACTTTAAGCACAGGATGGAGATCAATCCTATATCCGCCATTTGCGAATACCCCAAACGCGACTGCCATATCAATCATGCGGACTTCCCCACCTCCCAGGGTGAGTGAGAGACCGTATGTATCCGGGCTGTCAAATGTGGTGATACCCATTGCAGTTGCTGTGGCAATCATATCCTCAACAGTATTCAACTTGAGCATCTGGACAGCTGGGATATTGAATGAGTTTCCAAGCGCGTAGCGCATCTGGACAGCACCGTGGAATTTTCCGTCGTAGTTGACGGGACAATATGGTTTTGGACCAGAGAAGCACACTTTCTCATCGACAAACGGTGTCGCCGCAGTGTAGCCTTTGAGGAGTCCAACAGCGTAATTGATCGGTTTTATTGATGAGCCGGGTTGCAAGTGTTGCAGGGTAATATTGACGTTCCCGTCTGTTTCCTCTGAGAAGTAGCCCCTACTCCCGACCATTGCGAGTATTTCACCGGTTCCAGGTTTTGTTACAAGGGCAGCGCCGTTTGTGACACGATACCCTTTAAGACCTGCGACCTCTGCAGCGACTGAAGCCTGCGCATATTCCTGCGTCGTAAGGTCCAGACTGGTCGTTACTAAAAGCCCTCCCTCCTCGACAACCTTCTTTCCGTATTTTTGCTCGAGGAGATCTTTGACGTAGAGGACAAAGTGCGGAGCGCGAATGACATTTCGTATCTTTTGAAACTTGAGCTGTTCTTTTTGTGCTTTCTCCTTCTCGGTTTTTGTAATGTACCCTTGCTCCTGCATCTTAGACAGTATGATTTCCTGGCGTTTCTTGCCAAGTTCAGGATACGCCCCAAACGGAGAGTACGTTGAGGGAGCTTCAGGCAGGCCTGCAAGGAGCGCCGCTTCGGCAAGCGTCAGTTCTCTTGCTTTTTTGCCGAAATACGTCTGGGAGGCAGATTCAATGCCGTAGGACGTTCCGCCGTAAGGAACCTGGTTGAGATACATTTCAAGAATGCGGTCTTTTGAGTAGAGCATCTCGGTGATGAAGGAGAGGATTACTTCTTTCACTTTTCTTTGAATCGTCCGTTCGGGACTAAGCAGGGTTGTTTTTACAAGCTGTTGTGTGAGCGTTGATCCTCCCTGGAGTTTTTTGTGGAAGAGTGTCGAATACGCCGCTCTGGCAATGCCACGAAGGTCAATTGCGCCGTGACGGTAGAAGTCTTTATCTTCAATGGCAATCGTTGCTTTCTGGACGGATTTGGGGATTTCAGAGAGCGGGACAAATGTTTGGTTGCGGTCTGCATAGATAGTATAGAGAAGTGATCCATTCCTGTCATAAATTTTTGTTGATTGCGGGATTGTGCTGCTTGCCAGTTTTGTCGGGGAAGGGAGGTCTTTTAGTATGAAGAAATAGAAAAGGGAGCTGAAGAGAAAAAGGGGAAGCAGGATCATCCAATAGAGCTTCACGAGCCTTCTTGCAATTTTGCGGATGTGCTTCATGCTTCACATGATAGCATCTGAAAAGACCGTCTCGCAAACAACCAGGAAAAGATAGTTTATAATAGTCCTGTGTATTATTTTGACATCCAGGCAATCCTTGCAAGTTTTGCCACGAAGTTAAGTGAGATTCCGTTTCCCAACGTCGGGTTGACGTTTCTGGATTTTATTATTCTCTTTGTCATTCTTTTTTATGCGTATGAGGGGATCGTGCTCGGTTTTTTACTGGCGACGGTAGACCTTGCCAGTTTTATTCTCTCATTTTTGATTGCGCTTAAAGGCTATAGTCTCCTCGGTGGTCTCCTTGCGGGTGTTTTCTCTATCCCTCCCGGTGTTGCCAATGCGATCAGCTTTTTTATTGTCGCACTCGTTTTTGAAATTATCTTGAGCCTGTTGTTCCGGTTTGTTCTGAAGAAACTGTATAAAATGCATGTTTTACAGGAATACCTAGGCCATTTTCAGGTGATTGATCACTACGTAGGGGTTTTTCCCGGCATTGCGTCAGCGTTTGTCATACTGTCGTTTCTCCTCACTGTTATTATTTCTCTTCCCTCATCGCCCTTCTTAAAACAAGCGGTGACGAATTCAGCGATCGGTTCACGTCTCGTCACACATGCGGCACTTGCCGAGAAAACGCTTAACGATGTTTTTGGCGGAGCACTGCATGAAACACTCAACTTCCTCACCGTTGAGCCCCAAAGCGAGGAGACGTTGGCGCTTCATTTCACCGTGAAAGAACCGGTCGTTGACCCGAAAAGCGAGTATGAAATGCTGCAGAGGGTCAATACTGAGCGGAAAAAGGCGGGATTTCGTCCTCTGATCCTCAGTGAACAGTCTCGTTCTCTTGCAAGGGGGTATGCAAAGACGATGTTGCAAAACGGATTTTTCTCACATTATGACAGGGAAGGGAGGTCACCATTTGACCGTATGGATGATGCAGGCATTGTCTACCAGAGTGCGGGTGAGAACTTGGCCTTAGCGCCAAATACTGAGCTTGCAATGCAGGGGCTGATGAATAGCCCGGGACATAGGGCAAATATCCTCTCATCCCATTTTGGTCACCTAGGAGTTGGCGTTATGGATGGGGGCATCTACGGCAAGATGTTTGTGCAGGAGTTTACCGATTAAAGCCCTTGATCTTTTGATTTGAGATATTTAAAAGAATAGAGATAAGCCCAAATGAGAGAGGGTAAAGGAGAAAGAGCAGCTCTCGTTTCCATAGGGAATGCGTGAGTAAGTAGAACCATGACATTACTGCTAAAAGCGCTCCGAAAAAGACAACAGCAGGTATTTTAGTAAGTAACATCTTTCTGTAGTAACTCCATATCCCGTATAAACTGAGACCTACGATAACTATAAAAGCTATTATGCTTTCAACGATCCCATTTCCACATGGAGCAAGGCCCGTGTTGCATGTGCGTTGGGCGCTGTGATAATAATAGCCGAGAAGAATGAGTGTGAGATACAGAAAGAGGCTGCTGACAAAGGGTATTGCGAAGATCCAGAATAAGGGGTAGTCTTTGATCCTCATTTTATATTTTCTTTTGTACGAAAATATAGTAGCATATGGTTATGATTAGGGTTGCGATAAATGGGTATGGCAGGATAGGGAGAGTAGCGCATCGGATTATTGCCGAGAATTTCGTACGCGATATCGATGTTGTCGCAATTAATGCAGGTTCCTCAACAGATCTTAAGGGATGGATGTATCTTCTGCAGTATGATTCTGTCTACGGGATTTTTCCGTATCCTTTGAGCGTTCTTCCAAATCAGGATGCCACAAAACCTGATTTTCTCGGAACACTCGTCGTCAACGGAAAAGAAATAGCAGTCTATTCG
>JAUYMJ010000032.1 GCA_030698775.1 bacterium | reverse complement strand
CTGTACCAGATGTAGGATTTTTGCGATAGAGTAAGTAAGCATACTTATCCCCAGAAGTACCCTGCGGTGAACTTGTCACATGGGCAAGTGATTCTGCAATTCCAGTCGAGGCAGGGGTCCAACTCGCTGTCACAGTCCTACTAATTTCAGTAACGACACCAACAAGAAGTAATCGATTTATACCATTTATAGCGTGTGACCATGAAACGCTCGCAAGTGAGGATTCAGCACCTGAGCTACTTGTACTATCGACATAGACTGCTTTTGGCGTAGGAGTAGGAGTATTAGTTGGGGTATTTGTTGGCGGAAGCGGAGTGCTTGTAGGCCCAAGTGGGGAAGAAGAGTCATTTCGATAATTGTAACTAAGGTTAGCATCAGTGCATCCTGGGATTCCACCGTCAGCATTGAGTACCTGGGGAATAACTACGGGATCATTGGTATTGTCGAGTACTGCGTACAATCGGTATTGTCCATCCTCGTAGTGCCAGTAGTAATAATCTTTTGTTGTGCCTGCATAGACGGGATCCTGGGGCACTTTCGTAATATAATTGGACAATGCCTGTTTCACCTGCGGATAGGCGACACTTGATATTTGGGCACACCAACCTACACTCCCGGGATAATCACCTGCGTCAGCAAAAAATCTCTCGAGGCCTGACTGCAAGGTGAGAAGGTCAGCTTTCCGCTTGGCATCATTGCCTCGGTTTAACTGGTACGTAGGATTCAGAAAAGAGAGGCCCGAAGCAAGGAGTACCGATGATACGGCGATTACGAGGAGAATCTCAACGAGAGTAAACCCTCCCTGAGGCCGCTTTATATGTCCTTCAACATCTCTGAGAGTGAAACTATGACCTGATAAGAGACTACTCCCTCGGAAAAAAAACAGATCGAATACATGTTTCATGTGGCAGGCTATTGATTCGTGACTGTGTAGCTGATAACTCCTGCTGCTGTGCAGAGGTCGGCACCGGATTGATCCGTCGGTGTATCAAGCTGCGCATCTTTAAGGTTCTCAAGACAGGCAAAAAGTGTATAGCCGGTACAGTTTGTTGTCGAATTGTCACACCCCATAGGTGAAGGGGTATAGGTGTAGACATCCGTGGACTTAGGATCCCCGTTCGGGGATTTCACAAGATACACAGGAGTTCCCTGAGTAAGATCAGTAAGTATCAGCGGATAATATCCCTTGTCAGATACATACTGCTCAAGTGCGACCTGCACTTTCGCAACTGTTGCTTTTCTTTTTGAGTCATTCCCTTTCTGAAATTGCAGAAGCGGATTGAGCCTGGAAATTGCGAGGGTACTGATGATCGCCGTGATTGCAATCACAACCAATAATTCAACGAGCGTTAAACCCTTGTTATTTCTTCCCGGAATATATTTTTTCATTTCGTCAAACGATCCGAAGAAGCGTAAGAAAGGCCTGCGTGAGTTGTTGGCCCCATAACAGGCAAAGAAATGTTCCACCGACCAGGAACGGACCAAACGCAATCGAACTCTTTAGCTTCTTTCTGCCTCCTAAAAGTAGTATGAGCGACACCACCGCTCCTGTCAAGAATGCCAGATATACGGCAACTATTGTAGTAGGAAATCCGAGAAGAAGCCCCATTACAAAAACAAACAATACATCCCCAAAACCCATACCCCGACCGTGTGTGAGTGCGTGTATGAGGAAAAAAAAGAGGAATGACCCTACAGCCACAGCTACAGCTTGTACTGCATATACAGGATTCATCGCGAGATTGAAAACCCCAAGAACGCCAAGAATCAGTAAGGCAGAAAGAGGGATCATCCTATGTTTAAGATCAATAAAGAAAATGACGAAGAGAGCGCACACGACGAGAAACCGGTAAATGAGCGTCTCTATCAAAAAGTAACCACCGTCAAGCAAGGAGATACTGCTCGCAAGGGTTGTATAATACACTACCAAAAAAAGCACACCGACAAGGATCTCCATAAGGAGGTGATGCGGACCGATCGGCACCCCGCAGTAACGGCATTTTCCGCGAAGAAGAAGATATGACACAACCGGAAAAAGGTCATACCAGGAGAGGGAATGTTTACACGAGTCGCACAATGATCTCCCACGTGTTATTGAGATATTCCGGGGAAGCCTGTCAACGACGACTGTCAAAAAACTTCCGATTGTTGCGCCGAGGAAAAAGATGAAAAGATCAAGCATACTCAAAGCATACCAGAAACTAAGGCAGCTTTACCTCGGTTTTCTCAAGCCGGAAATCCGTATAGATAAACTGGTATTTCGCAAAAAACGCCTCCATGTCTCTTTTAGTTTCACGATCTCCCAGTGCCACAACCGACCCGTAGAGCAAAAAATACGCATTGTGGTTAAGCGGCTGTATTGCAACGGCTTTTAGGAAGGATTCCCTAGCACGACGAAAATTTTTCTGCTTGTAATAAGAAATGCCCAGTCCTTCATACGCCCAGTGATCCTGGTCGTCAATTTGGATTGCTTTTTCAAAATACGTCCTGGCAAGTTCGTAGTCATGATACGCGTACATGAGAAAATATCCGGTATTTGTATACGCGTGGGAATAAAAAAGCGGGTAGTTTGACAAGAGCCAAAGCCGATTTCTCTGTTCAGGTGATATAAGTTCCTCAGGCCCTGAAAGAGCAGCTAAACGTTTGTTTTGCTGGGCAAGGAATTCTCTCTTAGAAAGTTGATCAGAAGGCTCCTTTGCGTACTTCCATACCATTCCGTAAGGGTAAAGGAGGATCTTTCCATCAAAAACAATAGTGTGGTAATCGGTCTCTGAAATAAAGACCGGGGCAGTCAGGGAATATGCGACACTATCTGCTTCCGAATCGATATTCTCAGGACGAATCTGTACCGGCTTAATAAGATGTAGCCGGCCTCGTTTGGCCAGGTCAGTCAGCCCGCGAGCGGTAACAACAAATGAATCGCTCCTAAGACGCGTTCCATATATCAGATACCACCCGGGGAAGAGAATATTATCATGCTTCGCAATCAGCACATTGTTGTTCGGAAGAGACTGAAGAATCTCCGTTGTCGTGACCTCAGTAATCCTTACAGAACGCAGATCAAGAACCGGTAGATTTCTCGTTACCAAAAGCACCGGGATCAGGAAGAAAAAACAGATAAAAAAATAGGAATAATACTGCAGCCGTTTCTTTTGTACACCAACGTTTCTCAATACCGACCGGACAAAGAGAAGTAGCCTCTCGATTCCAAAAGGAAGAAAAAGCAAAAGTAGAATAAGAGAGCTCGCAATAAATTTCTCACGAACACCCATGCTAAAAATGTCATAGGATGGCAATGCTCCATAGTAGAAAAAAAATGGTCCGAAAAGTATAAAAGAGAGAGTGATTGCAAGGATTGTAATCTTGTCTTTCTTCGTAAACCATGCTGATATTACACCAACAACGACTGTAAGAAATGCAAGAAGTTGCAGTTCTGAAAAAAGATATGAAGCATACTGTTTAAGAGCGAGTACGCGTGTGAAAGGACCAATAACAGAAGTTGGGGTCCAACCAAAATCCCTACGAAGGACGAGCCAGAGAAATGTATCGAGTGTTTCTGCGTCATTCCAGTTGACAGGGGGATGCTTTGCAGCTGCCCAGGGGATATAGGCATAGGGAAGTAATCCAACAAGTAAACAGAGAAACGAAATAATGACGCTTCTTATCACACGTCCGCTTCGCAATAGGTCTGTTATGACAAGCAAAAATATACCCGGAAAAAGCAGGATAATCGACTCATTGTTTGTCAGCGAAAGACCGGAGAAAAACGCACACAGATACAGAAACCTCACATTTTTTGTTTGGCGATACACTAACGCCCAAAAAAATATCACCGTAATAAAAAAATGGTGCAATGCGAAAACCTCCGAATGCTCCGCATACAACCAAAACGGAAACGTAAACGCCAAAGTGAGTGAGACAAGTAACGCATAGGCCTTATTCTTCCATATCCTGTACGCAATAAGGTATTCAAAGACAATTGCCAGTGCGGAGAAGAAGGCCGATCCTATCCCGACTTTCCATGCGAGGGGGGCTGAAACCGGAAGCGCCTTCAACACAAAACCTATAAGTACATACAAAGGATAACCGGATGGATGTGCAACCCCCGTCACAGCAATCGCTGAAAGAAAGTCTCCTGAATCCCCACCGTATACGGTGGGGATAGTGAGGTAAGAATAAAGAAGAAAAAAAGTGAGGAATAATCCTATGAGAATTTTACCTAAGGAAGGTTCTCCTCTTTTCATTACTTCAAAAAATAATACAACACTCTTTATAAATTGTCAGCAACGGATTCGAGTATTGATTATTACGACAGTATATTTGTATTATAGAATGGTATGGCAAAAAAGAACCAGCGGCTCTTCTCCGCGTCAATAGGAGTCATGGCATATAATGAGGAAAAAAATATCGGTAGATTCCTTGACTCACTTCTCAGTCAAGACGACATTAATAAACTCATCCATGAAATAATCATCGTTTCCAGCGGCTCAACGGATAAGACGAACAAAATTACACAGGAGTATGCAAAAAAATACAATAAAATTAAACTGATAAAGCAAAATAAACGAAATGGGAAAGCCTCTGGGGTTAACACTTTTATTGCAAACGCTAAAAAAGATATTTTAATCCTGGCAAGCTCAGACCTTATCCTGGATAAAAATACCATAAAATATTTACTTGCTCCCTTGCGGAAAAAAGAGGTTGGTATCACAGGAGTTCATCCGATCCCGGTCAATAATGAAACAACAATGATGGGGTACATTGCACATCTGCAATGGCGGCTTCACCATGAAATTGCATTACGAAAACCCAAGATGGGGGAGATGATAGCATTTCGGAAAATCTTTCGGCAAATTCCTTCAATATCTTCTGTTGACGAAGCAAATATTGAACCATTGATACGGGGCCAAGGGTACAAGGCTGTTTATTGTCCGAAGGCTCTCGTATACAATAAGGGCCCTGAGAACGTAGCAGAGTTTATTTCAAGAAGGCGGCATATCTACTTTGGTCATATTGTCACAAAATATGAATATGGTTATGAAGTCTCAACCTTAAACGGATTTATGGCTTTTTTAATGGTCTTTCACTTTGCACATCCCTCCATCAGACTTTTCCTTTTCCTTCCCATGGCAATGCTACTTGAAACAATAAGCCGTTTCCTGGGACTTCTGGATTATAAATTCCGCTTGCGATCGCACACCGTCTGGAAAGTTACCCCAAGTACAAAAAATCTCTCGACAATACAATAGTGTGGCAATCACTGATCCTGCATAAACAGATATTCAAGTTACATTAGGATTGTTTAAAAAACACTCGGTAACATGATGAGGAAAAAAAGAAATATTCTTGATTTGGGATGTGGCAATAAGAAGATAAAAAATGCTATTGGTTTAGATATCATTCCTCTTCCCGGAGTTGATATTGTCCACAATATGGATAGGTATCCATATCCGATGAAAGAAAACACGTTTGAAGAGATTTACTGTTATCATGTCCTTGAGCATGTTGAAGATATGGTTAAAACGATGGAGGAAATTTTTAGAATTGGAAAAAATCGGACGAAAGTGTATATCCGTGGTCCACACTGCTCATGCAACAGCACCGTATGGATCGACCCCACACATAAAAGAGGGCTTAGCATTCGAATGTTTATTGATTATTTTTCCAAGGAGGGAAGGTGGTCATTCTATAGTAAATCAAATTTTAAAGTAAAAAAAATCAAGCTTAACTATCTCCTGACCGGAACCCAGTCAAGAATTCCGGAGACTCTCAACAGAGCGCTATCCTACATGGCAAATTTGAGCTTTACGTCTCAACTCATCTGCGAGCGTATATGGTCCTATTGGGTTGGGGGATTTGAAGAAATTGAGGTAGAATTGGAGATACAAAAACCCTGATTGATCAGTGTAAGGGATAGCTCTAATTTTAATGTACCTCACTAATAAGGTTCATAATTGTATATAATCCAAGACT
>JAUYMJ010000028.1 GCA_030698775.1 bacterium | reverse complement strand
CTCAGAAAAAAATATCCAGATCGATGGAACAGCAACGCTCTTTGAGGATATAAGCAGCGTAGACTTTCAACAACTCGATGAGTTCTTTTTTACACAAAACCCCGATGCGCGGAAATTCAAAACCGACGACTCGGTTTTTATTGTCATGAAACCGACATGGTATCGACTTCTTGACCTCACAGTCCTTCCTCCGACCGAAGAAGAAAAAACCATTGAGATGGCTTCTTAAGCATAACGAGGCACGATCACGAAACGGGTTTGGAAGGAGAGGAAGCAAGAATTTCTTTTATTTTATCCGACACATCCTGCGGCGTTGAATTTGCCTTGAAGAGATAGTACGCCGGCTTGAGGGCCATAACTTGTTGCAGCATCTTCTCATTTGGGTCCATAATCGTGAGAATAATAACCGGGACTTGCTGGCCCCACGCATCTTTACGAAGCTCCGTCAACATCGTCATCCCGTCCATTTTCGGCATTGCGATGTCCAAGAGGACGAGTGAGGGTTTTTGGGAGATTGCTTTGGTCAATCCTTCCTGCCCATCAGGAGCTGTGATAACTTCAAAGCCATCATGCTCGAGTTGGTCCCGATACATTTTGGACAACGTGAGGTCGTCTTCTACGAGGAGAACAGTTGCCATAGTTGTAGCGTACCACCCGCGATATTTCGTTGTCAACAGAAAAAATTATGAAGGGTGTTGGGTTTCCAGAAAAGTCGCCGTATGGATTTGGGATGTGAGTATTTGCCTTACACTTGCCGCAAGCGTCGTCCCCTCTTTTGGAAGTGATACGGCGAATGTTGACCCCTTCCCCACCTCAGACGATACGAGCCAGACATCGCCTCCCATCGCTTTGGCAAGCTCCCTTGATATGTAAAGACCAAGGCCGGTCCCAGCAGGACGTCCTGCCTGTTGGGAACTGACTTGCTGAAATTTACGGAAGAGTTTTTCCTGGTTTTCCTTTGAAATCCCAACCCCTGTATCCGTAATCAGAACAACAATTCTCTCATTTTCCTCTGTCGAAGCAATCGAGATGCCACCAGTATCGGTGAATTTCAAGGCATTCCCCACAAGGTTTGTGAGAATCTGACCCACCTTCTGAGGATCAGCCTGCACTCTCACATTTTTCTCGACCCCGTTATGAAAACCTAGATGCTTCCCTCTTAGGATCGGTACGAGATTTGATCCTATGTCATCAACGACACTGGCAAGCGGAAAAAGCGTCAGTGTGAGCTTGAGCCGTTTCGTCTCAATCCTAGAGATACTCAGGATATCGTTGACCAACTGAATCAACCTGTCGGTGGACAGCGCAACGGTGACAAGAGGCTTCTGAAGATCCCCGCTTATTTGCCCGTATCGTCCACTCAGAATCATTGAGAGATACCCTTTTATTGCTGCCATCGGCGTTCGTAGCTCGTGCGATGCAACCGAAATAAATTCGTCCTTCATCCTATCAAGCTCTTTCTCATGCGTCACATCCCTGACGACGACAATGATCCCTTGCGGATTCCCCCTTTGATCAACAAGGACTGATGCACTGGTCGAAGCGATAAATCGCGTGCCGTCCTTCCTGACGATCGTATACTCTATACCTGTCAGACGTCTTACCGTGGCGAGCTTGGCGAGGTTCTCCCTCGTCCTCTGGTGATCCTCGGGGGCGATAAATGAGAACGCGGTTTTCCCGAGCACCTCCTCGGCATTCTCAAATCCTACAAGACTGACGGCTTGCTTATTAAGCATCGTAATGTTTGTTTGTAAATCCATCACAACAATCGCGTCAGGTGACATTTCGACAAGGGTTTTGTACTGCTCCTCACTCTTGCGCGCTAGTTCCTCTGTGTTTCTATGCATGATGACAACTGATGACAACATAAGCATTGTCGCTGCCCGAACATTTAAATATGCTTGCAATAAAAGAAGCGAGTCACCAACCGACGCGCCTTTCGCAAAAGGCCCGAAGCCCTGAAGCGTTCCCCATACTGCAATCTCAGCAAAGAGAAAAAGTGCGGTTGCGACTTCCCGTTGGTTAAAACGAAACGCAATCCAAAGAAAAAATGGTACGGCAAGAAAATCGACCGAATAATTGCTTACAGATAACGGAAGAAACCCTCCGAAGATAACAAATGTGGTGAGAAGTAGAAGAAAAAAGACAACTGCTATTTCGCTTATATGCCTAAGATGAAAATTGAAACGAGGCCTATTAAACCATGAAATAATAAGAGGTGCAACCAGTAATGCTCCCCCCATATCCCCTAACCACCACGTAAGGAAGACTTCCTGAAAATCGCTCCATTTTGCAAATCCTATGAGGGAGAGGCTTGAAACCCCGATGAATGCGCTAACCGCAGTACTCACCACACCTGCGAGGATAAAGAAACGGAACAAATTGCCCGGGGTTTCCAGTGTGTTTCTTCCATTCGCGTAGCGATTAATGAGTGTTACCGCGATAACGGCCTCAAGTGTATTGCCTGTTGCAATACCAAGGGTAGTGAAAATGGACCCCGCCGTTGTTATGTTTACCAAAAATGCTCCAAGAAATACTGCAGGCCAGAGCCGTATTCCAAGCAAAAGTAAACATCCTATGGCAATTCCGGTTGGTGGCCAAAAAATGGTTGCGCTAGGATTCACAGACGCTAACGTCAGCCCTGCCTTGCCGGCAAAAAAATAAAACGCGACGAGAATAGCAACGCCGACAAACGACCTTACCCTTGGAGAAAGTGCAGGCATTATTTTTAAGGTACCACAAGTCTTCATTCCTCACAAGACGACGCTCCATGAAACTTGACATGGAAACCTATATGATGTTGTACTCAATATATGGATCGTGTCAGGAGAAAAGTCAGGAAGAATAAGCATCAACAACGAAAACGTAAAACCGTTCTCTTTCGTTTCATCATATTTTCATGCATCTTCATATTTGCGCTGATACTCGCCAACTCGGTGTCGGGTGGAATCCTCGGAAATGCCCGTGTCCTTGGTGACAAAATACTGCTCGCGCACGACGGAGATGGTCTCAACGACCAGCCGAAAAACACAGGTACAGAAGAGGGTCACGAAGACAGGCAACTCACGGATGATACAAAAGTTCTCTGCGTTGGAGAGGGACAACGTACCTATAAAACGACGTATAGGGAATGCAAAAAAATTGATGAGGAACTGAACCAGCCGCTCGAGTTTGAGATAATAGAAATGACCAAAATCCCATCGCCCACATTTTCTTTTGACAGAACGAGTGATACGGTACATGTTGAAATTCCGGATATGACCGAAACAGAAGATCCGAACGAAACCGAGAATGAGACTCAAAATGAAGCATCACTGCCTAACGATTCACTGATTGATACCACACGCACTTCCCCACTTCCCCAGTTACCGATCGAGGTGCTCACGAAAGACGGAACTCAAACAATCGACCTGAATACAAAAGGAATAAAAATCCGCATGGAACGGGAGGATGATCATATTATCGTCAAGGCAACGCAGGAAGACGGTACTGAAGTTGAGCTCCAACAGGAGGACGCCCTTTTTCATATTGAGGAACGTTTGGCCATAGACCGTATAAAAATTGTGCCGACAAGTGCAACAGAATTTCTGATCCAGCGCAATAGTTCTGCAGCTGTCACCAATTTCCCACTCTCCTGGGATCTCACATCAAATACACTGATCATCACAACACCTGCCGGAACAAAAGAAGTGCCTGTCCTCCCCGATCAGGCTGTAGACAAACTCATCTCATCACATGTTCTGGACCATATTACGATCCCGCAATCTATAAAAACGAACGAGAATGTAAATCTCGGGACGGTTGTTGATATCACCACGCTCACAGAGCAAGACGGGGAACCCATCTATCAGGTCACCGGGATTACCAGCCAGAAATTATTCGGCTTGTTCCCTGTCGCATTTGAGAAAACAGTCGATGTCTCAGGAACAACAGGGGATGTTACAGGGACGAACGAATCATTCATCAACCGGTTTGTAGACCTACTTTCTGTCTAGCTATGCAAGAAAACTTCATGGATTACGAAGGACATATAACTGCTCAGGCTTATTGGGCGTCCAGATATTTCGCGGAATGGTCATCTGCTCAACAGTAAATCCAGTACTGGAAAACATATCCGCATTGAGAAGTACCTTCGTCAAACCGGTCACAACACATAATCCCCCTGGAGCAAGAAGCTCCCTATGAATATCCTCTGCAATTGAAACTGCATCGGCGGTCGCGATAACGTTGGAATTCAAACCCCCAAGAATCGTAACGAGGTTACATTTCCCAATCTGAGCAAATAATTCTTTCCTATTATTAGCATCGGTGAGATCGATGGGATCATGCACGGTGAATCCCAACTCGTGTCGTTTTCCATCTCTATCAAACACGGGAAAACGTGAACGTTCTCTTGCTGACTCTAAAGACGAGGCATCATTGTCTACCACATGCCACTCAAATGATGCTTCTTTGTTCAAAAAAGGCAAATATCCCGCGAGCAGCCTTACAAACCTGCCGTCCCCTCCGAAGAGATCAACGCCGCGCTGATCTCCCCTGGCATGTGTGAGTTCAGGTATTAATTGGTCAATGACCTTTGGGTAAATCTGCGATTCATACTTCATACAAAAATCCCATGATTTTTTCCATGAAGACCAAAAATCCGCATCCCTCGGAACAACCCCTCCTCCATTTGGCGAATACGTATCAACCTCTACGTCAGAACCATCAAGATCACCAAATAACTGTACCGTTTTAAAAAGGATGCTATCGACAATATCCATGTTAGAAACACCTACTTGGAATGAATACGTACCAAACGGAAAGGCAAACGACATGCTTTTACATGCCTCATCCGGAACATTCCTCTCCAACACATCAAACGACCCATCAGGCAGATATTTGCTGCCAAAAATATGCACAGTCGCTGTCGGCTCAATCGGAACACCGGTCGGAAGAGTTGTTAATAGGGCTTGCGTCTCTTTTAAATATTTCGCGATTGCAGCTGTTTTTTGTACACCTCCATATTCTACCCCAGGTCGAATATCAATAATAGACATTCGTGTATTGTAGCGCAGATGTAACGAAATCTCAAGCTATAGGCTCTATTTTCTTATGAAAATATTGCTTCAGACCATCCGAAGTTTTGGCCAAATATGAAGCCACTTTTTCTTTTTCACTCTTTCTGCAAAAACAGACTGTAAAACCCCTGATTTCTTATTGAGGCGGACTCGAAGCCCTATCAAATCATCAATTCCAAGCGGTGAAGCAAGCTGAAGTTTTCCCTTCTTATCCAACCGCAAACCAACACAGGTCGCAGTTTCGACCCACCTCGAAAGTCCGTCTTCAGCATTTTTGTACGGTCCATCACCGCGGACAAATGCCATTCTGGCCTGGTTTTTAACAGACCACGGAAGGTCTAGCCTGAGTTCCTTTAACTGTTGCTCAATTCGTTTTTCCTCTTCCTCATCAATATTTTCCGGATCAAAATAAATGAAGTCAATATCATGTAAGGGTGTTCTATTTTCATATCCATGCAGGACATCCCAGACTTTATTCCGTACAAACCCCGCCCCGATCCACCAATCAGGAAGTTTGAGCGAAGCAACTATCTCCAGCACTTCCATCATCCAAGGATTTTCATGTACTATAAAAATTATTTCCTTCTCACTCATGCGACCTGCTACACAGTCTGGAGTATAAATGAAAATTTATATCATAAATAGTATACTGTTTCTATGGCTGACGGAGGAATTAACGTTGACAGATTAGAATCACCTATTTTGCCTAGGACTGAACCAAAAAGTAAGGTGAAGCCTTTATCACCTGCTCCCAAGGTGGTCCCCATTGTAGATAGTGCGCCATCAAAAATTGCATCCATACGAAAAACACTTTCTCGCCTTTCAAATGCTGCAAAGTTTAAAGATGTAAGAAGTGCAAGAACAACGAATATAACCAGAAAGACCGCTGAAGAAGGTTCGCAAGAAGAATTAACCTCTTCAGATAATGTTACTGACGGAGACCCTCACTCAGATTCATATGATTTTACGAAAGAAAAATGGAAAACAATCGGCAACGTTACAGCGCTCCATGACGACGTATTAGAATTTACACACTATACAACTCATAACCCAGAGGATGAAGGGGAAAAAAAACCCAGTGTGGAGTTCTTTATATCTGATGAAGCAAAAAAATTGGGACTTGATTTTAAAACAATGCGAAGATTAGTTGATGAAGAGTTAAAAAGAATCCATAGTGATCCCTTCGGAGAGACCTCCATTGATCCTGCTCTGAAAGCTAAAGATTGGGGAACGAGACGGCTTGGCGTATCTCGATCTATTAATAAGGTGACAGAAGAAGCCCAACAGCTCATTACAGAACCTATTGTTATTAAGACAAGTAGAGCTCCTGAGGTGGAACTCCCAAGCGGTGGACCGGCAGTAAATACCCGACCCTACAAAGAAGATCTCATAGAGCAGTACCAAGTAATGAGAGAACTAGATCATCTAACACGACAGAAATTTTCCCCGGAACAACAAGAGGTTCTTCGTTTTGCGAAAGTCTATGGCGTATTGAGAGTTGAAGCGATGGAATATCTTTTTATGGAACATGTTACTGGCGAGCCCACTCGGGAGGTGTATCCCGGTTATCACATAGCAAATGAGGGAGGAATGGATCATTGGGTTGATGTTGCTGAACATGAACGCTTACTTGAACGTTTTCCATCTTTTGCTGAAAAAATCTACACAGATCCTGATAATGGCAGAAGATATATCAGTCTCTATAGGGTTCGCAACAGGCTTGGAGACATGTTGGGTGTTGAGGGTCTTGATATGGGAGGAAGAAATATAATCCAACATACTATCGGTGACAGTAACCAATATGTAATAATCGACCAGAATCTTCCTGGGAAGTTTATGTAGTGTTTAAGTTGTATAGTGGGAATCTTGTAAAAAAACTCTTACCAGCTTCCCCCACCCCCACCGCCAAAACCCCCTCCTGAGGAACCACCGCCTGAGGAGAACCCACTACTTTTTGGGGATGAAGCAATTGCTGTAGAAAGAGACCTTGAAAAATCGTTCATGCCGGATGAAAAAGTCGCATAGTTAAATGCATGGGCACCGACATACCATCCACTGGCCATATACTTTTCTGGTAGCCCAATATCTTTCATGGCTTGTGCGAATTTAGCAGTTAGGCCAAAGACAATTGCATATGGCAAAACTTGATTAAATAGATTCTTTTTCTCAAAAAACCGCTGGCGGTATTTTTCCGCTGTCGCAATAAAGAGTTGGTAGCCTTTTACCCGCCTGTACATCTCGCGTCCGTGGCCTGTTTTTCTTGACATAAACGGTGAGAGTACGAGAAGGAAAAACCCCAACACCATCACACCGATCCCAAAATCCACAGGGTACGCGCTTTCCCCGTTGACAACATAGGTAAGCGTAATAAAGCCGAGTACAAGAATAATGCTTCCTGCAATAAGGTACGTTGACCGCATCTTCTCGGGACTTTTCTCAAAAAATTTATCAGCAACTACTCTTTCATAGAGTGATTTTTTAACCTGCGCCAAGTCTTGATAAAAGGTTGTCTTGAGCGATGACACTTTGACTTCTTTCTTCCCGTCGAATAATTTGTCAAATAACAATGTTTCATAAGGCAACAATCCGCTTGCATCAAAGTTTTTCATTGTCAAAAGGTAATCAGTATCACCAAATACCCATTTCTTTGATAACTCTGTTATCGTCAAATATCCTCTTCCTGCAAGGTCAATTATCGTTGCCACCACGTCAAGCGTATCTGCCCGCTCATCAGTCAGTACACCGATTTCTGCAGGACGGAGTTTCTCTGGTGGCTCATACTCCACAACGACTGTTTCATGCTCGCCGATCTCCCTTAGCTTCTCACCGGTTGGTTTATCCAATACAGAACGTCTAATAAACGAGTAATCGCGTCCGTATCGAAACCACAGAAAAAATGCGATACCGACAGAACCCGCAAGTAGTATCCCCAAGAAAACAAGCGAGGACGGCTCAAATATTTTTTCTACCATCGTTTTTGGCCGCTCAACAACAATAAGCGGGATGATCCCTTTCCCGTAGCCGACAACGATAGTCAACCCTTCATTGGGTTGAAGCATCCTTGTTGCTGTAAAGGTAACCGATTTTTTATCGGTGGCAATAGCATACGTACACGGATCTGTATACGATGAGTATCCTTGAAAACAGGTTGCCTGAGTAAGGTTTGCATTCCCGGTCGACACACGGGATGTGACTTTTCCAATCGGCACTCCCCAGGCATTCCCCGTCACATTCCAATTCAACTCGTCATATCCTTCAAAGCCACGAAGGATACCCTTGACCGTATAGGATATCTGGTAGTTGTGTTTGCCGGAAATTGTCCTATTTGCATCACCAATTTTGATACGAATATTGCTCTCATTGCGTGTCACATCATAGGTTGCCCCGTGCGAATCCTGCAGAATTTGGTTTACTTTTATTTCTGAATATGACTTCTCTCCGCTCTCCCCCTCATAAACATATGGTAGGTCACGGTAAATCCCGTGCTTTTCTAGTGAGCCGAAGTCGACAGCAATATCTTCGGCTACGACAACCTCGCCGGTGTTCATTACCACATTATCCGAGTGGAAAGAATCAATCACCCAACCCGTGTCCTGGGCGAGAACATGAGGAGTGACAAATAATCCTTCGGCTAAGCTCAGGGCAAGCACGTAACATGTGACAAGTATGAGGGAGAAAAGAGCAAAAACCCGCTTCATAGCAGTATTGTACCATGGGTTCACTGCGTATCTCTGGTCAAAAATGTTTCAACTTTTCCGTAGTAGGTGGGAACAAAATCAATCGGATGCTCAACAACCGCGTCACGTCCCCACCGCGAACGGACTCGCCCTTCATGGGTGAGAATTCCGGCATGAGAAGGAAACTCCTGATCAAAATAATACAACACAACAGCACCGGGAACAGGCAGTATCGGCTGAAATGATTTCCCCTCATCAGTTTCCAGAAACGTCATAAAATCCATTCCGGAAAATCCGAAAGCGTAAGCATAGCACCTGTCAACGGCATGGTCATCGGGGATCTCTTCCTGAAGTACGCGAATTTCAGGGAATTTTTTTGCAACATCCGATGGACCTCCCCTTATTAAAATAGCATCCAATGTGTGCCTTCTCGAGTCAACATGTTGTCCAGATTCCTGTGAGATCCTATCAAATAATTCTCTTCCTCGGGAAATTGCAGATGAAGCTTCACCCACAGGTATCCGCTGGTACAACTCGTTTAACGCACGTGAGGTGGCCCAATGATATTGCACAACAGCTGATGACCGGAGCATTCCTGTTGCTAATCTTTGTCTTTCCAAAATATCATCTTCCATCATGTAGGCACGTACACCACCCTTATGGGGATCTAGGGGATCATACTCCGGAAGAATTTCTTGGCTCCCAGGAAGTGGAAGCTGAATGTAGCTCTCTATTTCAGAGAAATCCATAGGTTATTGTAGCAATCCGAGGGTAAAAAATCAAACTATAGGGTAAATATCGTAATTTTTATGCAGACATTTCTTCGTCGTCATCTTCCTTCTCGATGGACCCAAACGAGCTTTTATGCTCATCGACATTTGGCAAAATTGATTCTAATATCCGAAGGTATCTCCTAGGATTATGTATGGCATACATTTCAGCGCATTTATCAAGCCGCCAGTCAAATACAGTAAGCGTACCATAATTGAGCATTTTCCCGAAAAAACCCTGGGAGATGAGTATCTGCTTAATGTTTTGCATGCCGTATCTGTCTACTTTCTTGAAAATCACGCCGCTTTTATGTGCAATGCCATAAGAGGAGATTTCATAGTACTCGGATACCCACCCCAACACAACAAACACGGTGAGGAGCGATTCAATAACTGTCAGCGCAATAATGCCAACCAACCCCATCTCAGGTGTGGCTGCGGGAAGCCACTCCTGCAATCCGGTCTGGAAAATTGCTGAGTACAAAAGGACGAGAACGACTGTAGTGATGACGTCAGCAGCGATTAATTTAAGGACGAGAAACGAGATGCTTATCCTTACGTTGACATGGTCAACGCTGATTTTCTTTGTCCCCTTCTGTTCTGTGGCCATCCCCTCAATCGTAAAACGAAGAACTCGAAAACACAAGATGGAAAGAAAGAAGTACTCGCTATTGACCGGAGAGAGGCAGAACAGCAAGAGCAGATATTACCGGCTCAGATGGTGATAAATGTAGCACTTCGACTATCGGCTGATCAATATCCCAGCCCAATGTATCTCGTGCATAGACAAGCTGATCACGAAGCTCAGGAGGATTGCATGTGCCATCTGGAAGTACCTCTCCCGCGAGACCAAGAAAACTCTGGTCAAAAATATTTCGAGGCGCTTTGGATTGTCCTCTTTCGTTCCGTCTATCTCCTATACATACAGGCGGTTCTTGCATGACAGAACGGGTTATTCCGTCAGTTAGGCCTGCCGGATGTTCCATGAAAAAAACCCGTGCTGAACGAGGAAGAATATGCTCAGCTGAACTCCCATCCTGTGCTGAAACCGTGAATCGTCTTTCCCTATCCCCTAAAATCAAAAGCTTCTCTCCATTATGGGTTAAAACCTCAGCCATGAACCGAATGCTAACATGCAATATATACTGTGTCAACAGGAAAATCGAGGGGGGAGAAAATTACTGGACAATCAGCTTGCCGACCATACCCATCTGGCGATGGTTGCCAATCGAACAGTAGTATTCAAACGTCCCTGCCTTATTTGCAACAAATGTGATTGTATCTGTCGCACCCGATGGTAGGTCTTTCGTACGTGCGTTGAATTCGTCAACAACCAAGTTATGATTCCCTCCTGAATTTGTCAAGACGATTGTGACACTGTCGCCTTTTTTGACAGTAATGGTAGCCGGGTTAAACTTGAAACTTGAAGCTGTAATATTGAAGGTTTTCGTTGCACCAGCTGTCTCACTACTCATGGCGCCTCCGCTTGGCGAGGCTTCTTGCGTCACTTCAACAACAGCTCCCTCCGGAGTTGGTGTTGCTTCAGTAACCTGCGGAGCGGGTGTAGGTGTCGGAACCGATTTTGATTTATTCATCACAAAAATACCACCAAGGACGCCAAGAACGATGACTACGAAGAGACCAATAATGAGCATGTTTCTGTTTCCCGGTTGAATTTGAGGCTCTGGGGTATTCTCTTCCATGTGAAGGCTACTATACTATACGACGTATCCCCCTGTCAAAGGATAAAAATAGATCAAAACATGTCAAAATCCACTCGGCTTGGCAGGAAACACCCCGCGAAGCAGCGTTCGCTCCTTTACTTCACTCCAGTGGGATACCATGTAAAAACAAATTACACTGACCAGCAAGACAAGCAAAATTGCGGCAATTTTTTCTTTATTCATATGATTATGACGGGTGGATATATCGATGCGTCATAAGTATCGTGCCGAAGACAAGAAGAAAAAAGTAACAATAACCAAGTTTTTCATAGAGAAATTCTCTCTTTAGGAAGAATGCAAAAAGAAGCGGGACAAAGAGTAGTACGATAAGCACTCGGTACATGAATGGTGACAACCCCAAAATCGGCTCTATGAAATACTCGATTTGGAAAAACCCTACGAAGAGCGGGGCAAGAAAAAAAGCAAAACTTCTTTTCTTCAGGCTTTCAAAAACAAAAACAGAGAGTGCTGTCGCCATAAACGGAAATAGCGGAATCATATACCACCCGCTCTGCCCTTCCCGTGTTAACGAAGAAATAAGAAAGAGAAAATACATTGCTGAGGGTACAATCAGCAGTGCATGCTTCTTAAAATCTTGTGCCAAATAGAGAAACGTAATTAACCCAAGAGAATACCACCCGTCAAAGTACACTTTATTGACAATGACCGGCTGGAACAGTAACATCCGCAATGATTCTGGTCCGATGTCCCTTCCCGACTGCATTCCCTGGACTGCCCAAAAAAGCTGCCAGTCGTAATAATTTGCGTAGAGCAGTGACGCCAACACAAAAAATGTAAAGACGAGAGAAAGTATAAAAACCCCCTTCCTCCCGACTTTTTCGTGCAGGAGGAGAAAAAATAATGATGCAAAAAGCGAAGCTCCCATAATTTTTGTGAGGAATGCAGCTCCGGCAATCATCCCTAGCAATACAATTCTGTTCTGCGTAAGTTTCTTTTGCCAACAGGAAAAAAGGTACATGGCAAGAATAAAAAGAAGTGCCAACTGATTCTCGGCAACTGACACCCGCTGGTTCATCACAAAAATTGTGACAGTTGAGTACAAAAGCAACGAAACAATTGCTATTGAAAATCCGTATAGCCTTTTTGACAGAGAAAACAACAGCACTCCCGTAATTGTTGAAAGGATAATCGGCATTAGACGGATTGTCGCTAATTGTTGTGAGGAAAAATCACCCTGGCCAAAGGCAACAAGAAACGTACCGAGTGTCAGCGCGTAGAGCGGAGGATGGTCAAAATACGGCTGCACAATCGGGAAATAAATTCCCTGAATGGTCAGATCCTGTTTGTGCACGTACGTTTTAAACGATGACCACGAAATAGGAATGCCTTTCGTCAAAAGACTCGTTCCCAAAAACGAGTAGGTGTACTCATCAGATGTTGCCCCGCGCTGGGGAAAATCGGTATAGTGGTACAATCTCATCCAAATACTCAGGAGAAGTACTATACCGAACATACATTTTTGTAAGAAACTCATATAAAAATAATACAACAACTATAAGAACATATGGACTTCTCATCCGATGTATCCATTTCAGAACAAGCCAAACTCAGGGTACAAGAAGCCCCAACCGTTCTGCTGCATTAAGCGATGCGCCAAACTGATCCTTTTGGTATGCATATCTATCGCGCCTGCTCTCAATACTCAAAGCCCTTGCAGCGGAAACCAAGTCGAGCGCCCAGGGGTATGGCTTTACGTGATGACGCGCCAACTCGGCTGCTACTCTCCCTGATGCACGCTCCGAGATTTCAAGCAACCTTTCTGCTACTTCATTTTGCCCCACCTCAATTTCAAATCCCATGCCACGAGTGAGGTCAAGCCAATCCGCCCGTAACATGACACCCATCTCATTTTTCCAGGGACTTTCTCTTGGCTCTCTTCTGTCACTATGTCTCCCAACCAAATAACATATTCCCTCAAGCGTCTCTTGTGTCATCTCAGGATCAAAATGCCTCCAGCTATCTCTTACAAACTGTGCCCCACGCTCTGCATGTGATACCTGACCTCGCAACAATTCAATATCGTCTTCTCGCTGGGTATCATGTACAGAAGTCGCCCTATATACCACATCCTCATTGACGCGTATGCCTTCAGACTCCTCAAGTTTACCCATATCAAGCCCTGCCAAAACCAAATCTCTCCCGTGATGCCCTGTGCCATGCCTGTTGGCATGAATTTGTTTTGGGTTATGGAAATACCATTCCTGAGTTCGGTATTCTTCAAGTGTTTGCCGGGACGGTCGTTTTTCCGGAAGAAATGGCGCAAGTTCTCTTCCGACTTCATCAGGATCGAAATTCCGTTGATTTTTTCCAAGCAGCCATACAAGGACACGGTGGCTTGGAATTCTCCTGGAAACAGGAATGAATAGCCTTCTTACCTCATGATGTGCTTTCACAAACTGGACAATTTCTTTCATAGGGACCTATTCTGAGACAGAAGGGGAAGAGGCAGAAGAAAACGTTTCATTATAAAATACAACGCTTCTCGCAACCGCCTGTGACCAACTACCGTTATTGAAATTATGGTTTTCGCCGGGATAGGTAAAATAAGAAATAGCAACATCATCATCTTTTAATGTCTGGCTCAAGAGATCAGACCATCTATACGGCACCGCTTCATCATCAATCCCTTGATGCAATTGGATGGGGGCTTTTACCCATTTGAAATAATTCGTCACTGAATACTTTTCCGCGTCATAATCTTTTTCAAAATCCGCTGTTAGTTTGCGCAGCGCTTTCCCATGGTCGTCATATTCATCTGTGTAATATAAAATGGAATAAGGAAAGGACTTTGATACCGGAGCCCAGAGAACTGTAGAATATGATTTTCCGGTAATCGCTAAAACTGCGAGCGTGATATGTCCTCCGTTACTATGACCCCAAAGACCGACTTTCTCAGTATCGGCTTTTTGAGAGAGTCCGGATTTTGCGAGCGCAGTATCTAGTGATGGGAGTGATGCGAGAAGCGAAAGATCAGTCGTGTATGTTTGGAACCGCTCCTCCATAGCATTGACAGAGGGCATATCAGACTCTCCGTACCCTAAGAAATCAGGCGCTAGTGTAATAAACCCGTTTTTTGCAAATTCCTCACCGGTTCTCCTTGTCCCCTCACCTGTTGTAAATTTCTCACGTTCGACAAACCCCCTGTTCATAATTATTATTGGAAATACTGTAGAGTTTCCATCTTTTTGAACGGGAAGATTGATAAGCCCGCTGACTTTCTTTCGCTTATTATCAAACGAGTCATAAAAATAAAACACACGAGAGACAAACCCGTCCTCTTCTTTTACAACCTCCCCAATTTCAATTTTTCCCCTCGCGATTGATGTTTTTCGAAGTGCTTCGAAGGAATATTTTTCTAAAGGCCGAAATATCTCTTGTTTCTCCTTTGCTAACGGGGAGATAATCTTCGAGGTGAGTGTATTTTTAAAGATATACAGTATGCCGACTATCGAAAGTGCAACGATGACAACAATGAGCAGCAGTTTTCCCATACGTTTTGTGTGGTGTATACTAACAGAAAATGAAAACCATTACCATAACATCGCATAAAAAAGATGAGATTATTGATATTACTGAAGACGTTGAGAAGGAAATTTTGTCACAAACGAAAAATGAAGGTGTAGTTCTTATCCATGCACTCCATACGACATGTTGCATAACGACAGCGGATCTTGATCCGGGGACTGACAAGGATTTATTGGATTTTTTACGAGCAATAGAACCGAAACTCTCCTACCGCCATCCACACAACCCCTCTCATGCCCCCGACCATATCATTTCCTCAATAATAGGACCATCAATCAGCATCCCCTTCCAGGAAAAACAACTCGTACTGGGTACATGGCAGAGAGTCATTCTTATTGAGCTCGACGGACCAAGGAAAAGAAACATAACAGTTTCAATTATTTGAGCCTCCACATACTTAGGAGCAAAATCCCACACTCGTACGCTATTGCGTATACATGTGGGATTGCAAAAGAAAGGATGACTCTTCCAGATACTATCACATGCGTGCGATGAGTTTGTTTACAGCGGCTTTTGAGGTAGCAGGGAAATTCGCAATGCGGATCTGGGTCTCTTTTAACTCACCGTATCCCCTATCGACAACAAACCCTCTCTCTTTTAACTTCTGAACAACAGATTTTGACCCATCCGGAATGACAACAGTGATTACTGTCTTTGAACGAAACATTTTCTCTTTTACAAACGGTATGTATCTATTGTGTCTGTCAAAAAACCTATAAAGAAGTGCCGCCTTTTCCTCAGTCTCCTTTCTGATATTTGTCATGCCTTTTTTCAGCATATCCCCGATGACTTTTCCAAGAAGATATTGGCCCAGCACATTTGGGGTTTCCGGAGTTTGGTATTTGTCGGCAAATGTTTTGAGTGAGAGAAAGTTGTGGTAGGAACCTATGTTTGTTCCCTTTTTCGCGAGAAACTCCGCTTTCTCAATCGCATCTGGTCCCACAATCATTACACCAAGTCCTGCGGGAAGACCGAATCCTTTTTGTACGGAAAAAAATGCAACGTCAATAGAGCGGAAATCAACGTGCACATACGGTGCAGACGAGACGATGTCAAGTACAAAAAGCATCTTTGCATTTTGTTTTTTTAATTCGTAGAGTTTGTCCATCGGCAACGAAACACCAGTACTCGTTTCATTTTGGGTGAAACAAACAAGCTCTGTTTGCTTTGGTATTATTTGTTCTTCAAAATCAAACCCCTGCCCCATCGCAACCTCATGTTTTTTTGCATTCTTTTTTAACTCAATGGACGTTTGAAAAAAACGTTTTGAGAATGCCCCATTGATGAAATGAAAACTGTTCTTCGTAACACAATTCTCAACAATCCTCTCCATCGCCTCTGTCCCCGAAGCAACGAAGAAGATGCTATGTGTTTTTGGAATTGTAAGTAATGTACGAAGACCAACAACAGTTGACGAAACGATCTCTTGATATTTTGCGCTTCTGTGAGAAAGCGACGGGACCTCATTACGCAAAGCGCTTGTCATATGTTTCTTGACTGTCGGGTAAAGTTGTGATGGTCCGGGTGTAAAGTAAATCATAAACAAATTTCTAATTATTCCAATTTCTAATTGACCTAATCTCAGCCAAAGGCTGATCCGCCTCTGGAGGAAAATCCCAATTCCTAATATATTTATTTTGTAATTCTTTAGAAATTAGGTTAATTAGAGCAATTAGGTAAATTTAGTATAGAACCCTCAACCGAATTGTCCCTTTGATATTCCGCAACTCTTCTAACACATCCTGTCCATAATCCCTATTTACGTCTGTGATAACGTACCCGATCGCATCGTTGGTTTTCAAAAATTGTGCTTCAACGTTGATCATATGCTTTGCCAGAATAGTATTGATCGAAGCAAGAAGACCAGGTGTGTTTTTATGGAGATGGATCAAACGATGTGACTTTCCTTGGGGTGGTAGTTGGATTGTTGGAAAATTGACGGATAACGTCGTCGTACCGTTATTGATAAAATCAACGAGCTTCCCTGTGACAAACTCTCCAATATTTTTTTGTGCCTCCTCGGTGCTTCCACCAATATGTGGTGTGAGAATTGTATTGGGAAGACCTTGGAGGACACTGACAAACAGTTCCGTGTTACTCTTCGGTTCTTCAGGGAATACGTCAACTGCACATCCTGCAACAATTCCCCTCTTGACTGCGTCGGCTAGTGCAATAATGTCAACGATAAATCCTCTGGAGAGGTTCAAAAAAATTACTCCTTTTTTCATTTTTTCAAATTCGTATTTCGTAATCAGGTTTTTATTGCTCTTTCTCCCATCAACATGCACCGTGATAACATCACTCATCTGAAGTAACTCGCCAAGCGATGCGCAACGTTTTGCATTTCCTAGTGCAAGTTTGTCAACAATGTCATAAAAATACACATCCATACCTAAATCTTCGGCAAGGATCCCGAGTTGCGTCCCGATATTTCCATAACCTATGATGCCAAGTTTTTTTCCTCTGACTTCAAAACATCCGCTTGCCGACTTATCCCAAATTCCCTTATGAAGATTCACACTTTTATCAACTGCCTTTCGATAAAGCATGATAATATTTCCAAGTGCCAGCTCAACAACACTTCGTGTATTACTGTACGGCGCATTAAACACAGCGATTCCTCTCTCCGAGCATGTTTGGAGGTCAATCTGGTTTGTCCCTATGCAGTATGCCCCAACAGCAAGAAGTTTTTTTGCATTCTCCAAAACCAGTTTGGACAGTTCTGTCTTTGAACGGATTCCAAGAACCGATACGTCGGCAATCGCTTTTTTAAGCGCACTCTCATCAAGTGATGATGAAACGGTTTCAACAACAAAACCGTCATTCTGGAACTTGTCAACAGCCCTTTGGTCTATTTTCTCAAGCAGCAGGACTTTCATCCGCGATTTTGGGTATGATTGTTTTCGAGGGAGATGCTGCAAATACAAAAACTCGTCAAAATCTGAAACAACACCATCCGCTTTCACAACGACTCCGGACCGTCTCACGTTTTCCGTAAAAGCAAAAAACGTATCTGCTTTCCCCCGTTCTTTTATCTGATAGTCGGTAATACCGTCACCAAGAACGATCACTTCTCCTTTCAGTCCGAGGCTCTCAACGGCTCTGACTTTGCCTTCGTTTTTTGAAAGCGGGTTTTTCCTATCATATCCCGTGATATTTCCTTTTTTGTCATAGAGAAAACGATTTGCCAATACATGTGACTTATGTATCCCAAACGGTGAAACGATAGGAACGATATATTCAGAAAAACCGCCTGAAATGATGTATGTTCTTTCAGAAAAACTCTTAAAAAAATCTTTGTTCCGTTGAACAGATGGCGTAATTGACGCTGCAAGTTTTTTGGAAAGCGTTGCAATATGCTGCTTATTTGCGCCTAATAACCGGACGCGTTTTTTTAAAGATACAGCGAACGGAATCTTCCCCTCCATCCCTTCTCTGGTTATTGTTGCAATATCACTTACTATCTTGTCCTGTTTCGGATTGCCAACAAGTGAGATTTTTGCCAGTTCGTCTAGCGCCTCAACAGTGACAAACGTGCTGTCAAAATCAATGATGTAAAAAACAGTATGTTTCATAATAATTGCGAGATGGTTGGATTGTTAAATTGTTGAGAAAAGAAAAAATATTAGAGACCAAGAGAAAAAAAGAAGTGATGTGGGGGCGTTGCTATATCATGGGAGCAAAGTTACTATACAAAATGAATTTCGGAAATGCAAGAGGAAAAATTATTTTCCCCATTTACCCTGCTGAATCATTTTTCTCCACGCTTCAGCTCTTGTAAGCCGAGCATTTGTCCAGACATCGAGCGAACGGGGAGTCGGCCGTTCCGGCTTCGTTGTCTTTTTTAAAATTGCTTCCTGACCTACTTGCTGTTCTGCCATGCAATATAAGAATACGGTATTGGAAAAATCTTTTCAAGTATTTCTGAAGCTATCTTCCAAAACGCCTCTCCCGCAAATCAAACTCATCAAGTGCTTTTTGAAACTCCTTTTCGTCAAAATCCGGCCACAACACATCGGTGAAATAGAGTTCTGTATATACTGTCTGCCACGGCTGGAACCCACTAAGACGCATCTCCCCACCAGTTCGAATCAGAAAATCGGGATCAGGAAGATCCTTTGTGAATAACAACTGCCCAAAAGCATCTTCACTGATTACTGTTTGCTGCGCACTGACTGCATCACGCACAGCGCGAAGTATCTCATCCCGACCACCGTAGTTGAGCGCGATCGTCACGGTAATTTTTTTATTATTTTTTGTTTCTTCAAGCAATTTTCGAAGATCGTCTTGGATGTCCTGAGGAAACTTACTGGTATCACCGATGACGTTAAACTTCACGTCATTTTTCTTCATTCTGTCTACCATAGGATCACGAAACATCCTCCTAAAGACTTCCATAAGGACAGCGACTTCTTTTTCAGTGCGCTGCCAATTCTCTGTTGAGAACGCCCAGAATGTGACATAAGAAATTCCCTGCTTTGAGGCATATGCAACCAAAGGCTCTATCTGATGGGCTCCCTTGTCATGACCAAACAGCATCTCCAATTTGTGGGCACTCGCCCACCTACGGTTGCCATCCATGATGAAAGCAATGTGATTTGGAATTTTGTTTTCCATGGTTAATTGTCATCCTGAACCCGCCGAAGGCGAGGCTCGCCTCTGGCGGCTTGTTTCAGGATCACGTATCTCACAGCTCAAATCTCAAAGCGCAAAGATCAAAGTCTAGCGTAAAGCGTAAAAACTTTTATTTTTGATCTTGTTTTTGATCTTTGATTTCTGAATTTTGATCTAATATTTTCACTCCCTCAACAGCCCACGGTGTATATTTCTCAGGAAACTGTTCAACATCGTTGATGAAAGCGTTTTTCGGCATCCATTTGTATTCGTAAATCACATCAGTATTTGGAGCAATCTTACCGTTATATATACCAATCAGTACTGCACAGTATTCATTCTCACAGTGAGAATGGTATTTTGCAAAATAATTAAACCCCCCAATTTTTTTAATTGTAACATTTGTAATCCCCATCTCTTCTTTTAGTGATCGAAGAGCTGCTTCCTGATAACTTTCGTTATGGTCTGGCCGAAAGTGTAAAACATGGCTTATTGCAGTCAGATCCCAATACTTGTCCCATCTGACGTGTTTACGAAGCTGCAGGAGCACTTCACCTTTGAAGTTTTCCAATAAAACAACAAATGCGCGGTGATGGATCCCATCTCCGAAATGACACTCGCCTTTGTCTTCATACTGCCCGGTCGGGACGTCATTATCATCGACAATAATAAGCATTTGGCGAGTGGTGTTTTTTTTCATTGAAAGAATTCCTCGTCTCATGTTATTGCAGTGTACGCATCAGTTTCTTCTGTCTTCTGAGAATCTTTTCGTGACGGAATTCTTCTTCTCCCAATACTTATATTTCGACGCCACTCCTCTGAGTATGGTTCTCTTTTTTTACCGAGTTTCGCAGCGCTAAGATTCTCCCTATGAGATCTTGACAATGTTCTTCCCGTAAGTGCAGCGCTCAGGCGATCAGATGTTTGTTTTTTTCTTTCAGCGATTTCTTCAGGTGTTTTCTCAGGAAGCATCCTTTTTTGTGGTCTCACAAAAAACTCTTTCACTATCTCAAGTGGGTACTTTTGTTTGACCGGATCATCAGATAGTTCCCAAAGAATCGCAAGCCCTTCTTTTACAAGAATACTTATTCTCTGTCGGGAAACCTGTCCTGCTTTTTCGATACTCGCCAACGACCCACCTTCTAAAACCTGGTGCGTCGCTACCCATACTCTTCTTTGGTCAGCCCAAACGGAAATATTTTCTTTAGTGTCAGGGCCTTGACCTTCTGCCTTCACTGCCGGGAGAGGAAGACGCTCATGAACCCCCCTGACAAATGCTGTCTGCACAAAAGAAAATGTTACCGGGTTAATATTGTCTGGTGATGCAGAAGAAGGTACTTCTCCCTGCGGAAACGCAAGAGGTAAAACAAAGTCTTTATTAATTGGCGTAAAATTTTCAGGACCAATACCCATAGATGTACTATTTTACCATGTTTTGGTGAAAAATACTATAAGATTTATAAGCTCAGAAGAGATGGTGGTCAGCTATGCCTGCCCCTCTCGACGGTGCATTTTCAATAATCGCTTGTGCGAATTCAGATTCTTTCACTTTACTGACAACCGCTGCTGCTGAGATTTTCTCACAAATCAAATGAATATTCTGTCCTGTGTTTAGGGTGAAATAGACTTGTAAACCTTCACTCCTCCACTTCTTGACTGCTTTCATAACAGCAACCGTTGCTGGATTTATGTAGATAAGGGATGGCTGTGAAGTGAGCATTATTGCATGAAGCTCCAAGGCCTCAGACTCCACTAATTCCCCAAATTTCTCAAAGTTTTTATTTTTGAGATAGTCTTTGATCTTTACTATTTTATCTTTGATTTTACTTTGTCTCGCTTCAAAGAAAGGACTCGTCGCTGCTAATTTCTGTCCTTCTGTCGTGCTGACATCCTTGACTTGTTCTGTCAAGATCACGGCGATATCGACGAGATCCCAATGCTCAGGAGGATAGAGTGAAACAGCATACGAGTCTTCTGATGTATCGCCATCCAACCACTCAACAAATCCGTCAGGAATAGAACGGCAGGCAGATCCGGATCCTTGTCTTGCCAAAATTGACAACTCTTTTTCGGACAAATCCAAACCAGCAGCTTTTGATGCGGCCAATGTTAACGCAGCAAATCCTGAGGCGGATGATGACAAACCTGTTCCCCGGGGAAAACTATTTTCTGAAACTATTTTTGCTTTTTCATCAATCTTTGCAAACTTTCGGATTCTGTCCAAGTGACTGAAAATTTTTGCTGTTTTTTCTTCTGGCTCCAGTATGCCGTTAATTATTATCTCATCTTCTTTATAGTCTGGAGAAAATTCAACTGTCGTAGTCGTCGTGAGTCCTGACAAATTCATAGAGACACTTCCGTTACTCGGAAGTTTCAATGCTTCATCCTTCCGTCCCCAATATTTGATAAATGCGATATTTGATGGTGCTTTCGCTGTTGCTTTCATAATTTACATTTGTTTATTCTCAACTCTCACTCCTTCCACATTTGTCTCAACATCAATCACTTGCCCGCCAACCCTCTCAATAGCTTTTTCAACTGCGGGTTTTCCCTGAGCATTACGAAGGGCAATCATACAGTCCCCCCCTCCCGCTCCTGACAATTTCGCACCATATGCTCCGGCATCTCTTGCTGCTTGTATCATAGCATCAAGCTTTTCACTGCTGACGTCCAATTGACTTAAAAGCAGTTGGTTTTCCGTCATAAGTTTCCCCGCCTCTTCAAAATCACTTTTCTCAATCGCGGTCTTTGCCTTCTCAACGATTTGCTCTATCCTCTTATAAATATCTTCAACGACTTCAGGCTCTTTTTCTGCTTTCTCGGCGACTTTTTCAATAAGCCTGACCGTATCTGCTTTTATGCCGCTATAACCGATGATTACTGGTAAATGGTTTATGGTTAATGGTGTAATTTCTTTTCCTCCAGTAAAAAAAAGGAGCGACCCGCCATAAATTGCTGCCGCGACATCAAACCCCGAGCCCTTGCCCTGCACATCCAAAACAGTTTTGTAAGAGAGGTCAAAGATTTCTTTGTTTGATAATTTTAAATCAAATAATTCAGACAGCGCTTTTATCGTACATACTGTAGATGCACTTGAAGAACCGAATCCAAACGTTGATGCGAATTCTGACCGCGTTGTAATCTGCAATCCTGACTTGACCGTATACTTTTCAGAAAAATTTTTGACTGCAATTTCTATAAACCGTGCACCTTTTGGCATCTCTCCTTCCCCTAGCTGGTCCAAGAGTTTTGAATAATTGGTCACATTTACTTCTGGAGAGTTTAGAGTTAAGAGTTTGGAGTTTAGCGTTTGCACTGTCAAAAACATCCTCTGCCCCACAGCCGTGACAATGCAGGGATGCCCATAGACAACTGCATGTTCACCAAAGAGCATGAGTTTTCCGGGAGCTGAAACAGTGATGGGATTCATTGCTGCATTGTTAAATTGCTTCATTGTTAAACTAATCTATTCGGGTTTACCCGGGAAAAATCAAAAGCTCGAAGAATAAACTAGTGCACGGTTAGACCCGAAGCGCCAAGACGGATGGCAACCGGCATAAGATTGAACTTTGCCAAAACATCCTCAAGTGTCTTTTTATCTTTGTGGTAGACGAGGAGATGTCCTGTGCCTTTTAGCTTCCCTCCTCCCCCAGAAATTTTTGCAGCGCCTCCTGAGCCTTCGATACTTCTGATAACCTCTTTTACCTCATCTGAGACTACCTCGAGCTGCTCGAGATGTTTCTCTCCCTGTCTAATTATCTCGATGAGATCTCCTTCGTGATTATTTTTCAAAACAATTACCATATCCCGAGTCACTTTCTCCAAGTCATTAAACACATTTGCCACAAACTCAATTTTCTCGTCATAGAGATCCCTGACCGCTTGCACCATCTCACCGGTTGATTCCTCAGGAATACCCGTATCGACAAGGAAAAACCGCGAGGCAATCGGATCCAAAATCCCAAACGGCACCCGCTGGACCACTTTTAGTACCTCGGATTCCTTCCGAAACCAGATAAGGTTTCCACTTGAAACGATTGCCGTATCACCACCAGACGGATTACCATGTCTTTTCTGCTCAATAAGGAGAGCAATTTCATGGATTGTCCACATATCAAGCTTCTTGCCAAGAAACGTCATAATAGCAGAAGCTACCGCAGCCGCAAGTGCTGCAGATGAACCAAGCCCCGCACCCATCGGGATGTCAGATGAGACGGTAATCGTAAAGCCACTCTCCGGAGGCATGCCGAAATAAATAAGCGTTTCACCGACTGCAATCGAGAGGTAATCAGCAGGATCTTTGGTAATCGCTTTGAGAATCTGTGCGTCTTTTTTTTCCAAAAAGTCCTCCCATTGCTTCTGGGCATGGTAGGTCTTTTCCAATACCTCATCGAGTGACAGTGTGACATCAAGGCCTGTGTCTTTTGAGATGATCTGGATATTCCTATCACCTCGCGGCATCAAAGAGACTTTGCAGCGGCGGTCGATTGCTGCAAGGAGCGCCGGTTTACCATATACGACTGCGTGCTCGCCCATGAGGTGAATTTTCCCGGGAGCTGAAACGGTAATCGGCTTCATATGGGTATTATACATAAATCTTGGTATAATCCCCACCATGCAGACACGGCTTGAAACCAAGAGCCAACTACCTACAGAAGCCGGTGAGAATCTCAAGCCTATAGACATCGATAATCTCCGCTTTCTGATTCACGCTTACGATGCGAAATTTGGGGAAGATTTACTTTGGACGAATCAGGTATTCCGCGTTCGCGCAGATTTTCAAAACAAAGTCCTCAAATATTTTTTGCCTAGCTCCCCAAAAGATCTCTTGCTCTTTATTCCGAATGCCGGGCCAAAACCAGAGGATCTCGGAAAATATGTCATGGCTACATGGAGACAGGTAGATCTTTTTACGCAGAATGGAAGAGTTCCTTTGTCCTGGATTTCACTTTTAAACAGATGCAAATCTGAGACTGCATATCCGGAAAATATATTTGTCGAAGAAAATATCGCCTTACCGAGCGTTACATCAAGAAGAATTGAAAGACGGCTGCTAGAGAAACGTTTTCGCATCACGAGTAGTACGAACGTTATTGTCGGTGGAGAATATACTGACAAGTGTGTTGTCGGAGCAGTCGTCGACCTCCTGTCGCTTCCGCAGATAAACGAGGTTCTCCTTGATACAAGAGTTATTCTAGGGCCAACAGAATATGTCAAACAAAACTATGCACCGGCAGGAAGCCTTGAAGCTTTTGGGGAGACGATGATTGATCTTGGACACTCGGTAACTCCCCAAAGAGGATCGCCTTATATCTCGGTTACTAATCTTTGAGATGGACGTTACACCGGCTTAAACTTGATGCCGTAGGGAATGATGTTTTCGGGGTCTTCATGAGTAACCCGTCGCATGACGGCAACTACTTTCACACCGCTCTTCAAATCCCTCTCCGTCCAGTCAACGAGCTGCCCGACCATCATTTCCCCATCATCTAAGCGCACAATTCCGACAGGATACGGCGCCTGGTCGGCAAAATTTTTCGGTGGCACGCGGACAATTGTCCAGTACAAAAGCTTTCCGGTCTTCCCGATATGGTTGACCAGTTTTTTTCCTCTTCTCCAAAGTTTGACGGGTGTTGTTATCATAAAATCAATTCAAAAATCAAATCTCAAATAGCAAATCCACATCTAAAATCTCAAAAATATTGAAGGTTTTGCACTTTGAACTTAGTTTTGATCTTTGCGCTTTGCATTTTCGATTTTTTAAATATGTGTACCGTCGCTATCGCTCCCGATCCGCCGACATTATGTGCCAAACCAATCTTTGCATTCTTTACGGACTGCTTATCACCTGCAGTCCCCATCAGTTGTTCATAAATCTCAACTGCTTGTTTAATTCCGGTGGCACCGACAGGATGGCCGCACGCTTTAAGGCCTCCTGATGGATTCACGATCGTCTTTCCCTTTCCTCTTGTAAACTTCCCCTTCTTCACATCCACTGCTGCCCTTCCGACTTCTGAAAACTCTAAGTCTTCAAGGGCAATAAGCTCTGCAATACTAAAGCAGTCATGCACCTCAGCGACATCTACATCTGTTGCTTTTACTCCCGCTTTTGCATAAGCCTGCTTTGCCGCTTCTTTCGCCGAGCGAAGCGAGGTAAATGAAGACCTTTTATGCAGTGCCAGCGTGTCGGTTCCTACTTCGCTTGCAATTATCGAGACCGAGTTTTTCGGGATAATCGACTCATCCCGTGTAATAACCAGACACGCCGCACCATCGGTAACGGGTGAACAGTCAAGAAGCTTCAACGGATCGGCAATACGGCTACTCTTCATCACATCAGCAATACTTACCTGAAACCGGAATTGTGCTTTGTGGTTAAACGATCCGTGATAGTGATTTTTTACAGAAACTTCAGCCAAATCTTCCTCCTTGATTTTATACTGCTGCATGTATGCCTGTGCCATGAGCGCGTAGAGACCGGGAAACGTAATGCCCGATCCCCGCTCTTCATCAGATCCTGCTGCCATGAGTGCCGATGCTACAAGATCCCCTCCCGCATCGGTCATTTTCTCAATCCCCAATATGGCAACAGTCTTATACAAACCCGCTTTTATACTATTTATGGCGTTATGCAAAGCAACGCCACCTGATGCACACGCTGCCTCAAGCCTGAATGCGGGGACAGGTGAAAGACTCAGCTCTTCAGCATAGAAAGAACCGATATTCTCCTGGTGACCAAGCATCCCTCCGAGCATATTTCCGACATACAGCGCCTCAATGTTTGAAACGCCAACTCCGGACTGAGACAGCGCATTTGTAAAAGCTTCTTTCGCAAGCTCCCTTGGTGAACTGTTCCATAACTCACCAAAGCGTGTTGTACTTGCCCCAATGATAAATATGCTTTCGTTTCTCATTTTATTATGATGTAAGCGCAAAGATTAAAAACCAAAGATTAAAACCTAACGTAAAGCTAAAAATTTTTACTTTTTATTTGTGAATTTGATTTTTGCATTTTGAATTTTGATCTTTTTAAAGCTTGTGTGTCTTCTGCAGATATTCCAAATAACTAATATATTCTTTATCCGCAATTTGTTTTGCAACAGGAAGCGTCTTTTTCTGAAAATCTTTAAGTTTCTTCGTCGTTTCAAAAATGAACCCGTCTGCCCCGGCGCCTGAACCGTATGATACAAAGAATATCCTCTGTCCGGGACGGGCAATATCCAAAATTGCCGCCAGCCCGAGAAACGCGGAGGCGGTATATGGGTTACCGACCATGTCAACAGTCAATGAGGGCAAAAGTTGCTCTTTCGTGAACCCAAGCTTTGTTGCAACAGAACGTGGAAACTTACCGTTTGGCATGTGGAACAAGCAGTAATCAAAATCTTTAGGCCTCAACCCGGACTTCTCAAGGAGAGCCTCCGACTCACCTAAAACATGTGCAAAATATGCCGGCTGTCCGGTAAACCTGCCAAAATGCGAGGGATATCTCACGCCGTCTCTACGCCAGAAATCGGGTGTGTTTGAGGAAAAAGATGACATTGCAGTAACTTCTGCAAGCACCTCTTCTTTGTGATTTCCTAAGATATACGATGCTGCCAGACTCGCCGCGCTATACTCGAGTACGTCATGAGGTTTTGCTTGCGCAGTGTCTGAACCGATAACTAGCCCATACTCAATTTCCCCACTTCCCAGCAATCCGACCGTCACCTGCATTGCAGCTGTTGCAGCCTTACATGCAAACTTCATGTCAACGGCAAAATAGTGATTGCCCATGCCGATTGCTTCGGCAATAATTGTCGCTGAAGGATTGACTGCGTAAGGGTGGCTCTCTGATCCGACGAAGACACTCTGGATCTTTTTCGGATCAAGGTTTGTTGTCCGCAGAGCCCGTACCGTCGCCTCAACACCCATAGTGATCGCATCTTCGTCGGTATTGGGAACTGCTTTCTCTTTTACACGGATTGCGTCGACAATATCATCAGGGTTTTTCTGCCACGCCTTTGCAATATCCTCTATCTTGATGCGATATTTCGGGATGTATGTACCGTAACTGACTATACCTACCATAATAATCTCAAAGCGCAAAGATCAAATCTCAAATCCAAAACATAAAGTTTCAAATTTTTTATCTTTGATCTTGTTTTTGATCTTTCATTTTTGATTTTTGACCGTATCCCGACCTAATCGCTCGTGAGCTCTCGCAAGTGAACCCTCGCTTAAACTCGCTAAGAGTGAAACCTCTCCTGCCAGACAGGCTGCTACAACAATCTGAGCGAATTCTTCAACCTTCCCGGCCCCACTGACCCCGAGTACCGACAGTGCTTCTTTTTGCGTCGGGAGACTTGTCCCTCCACCTACTGTACCAACAAGAAGGGAAGGGAGAAAGACACCAACATAGAGATCCCCACTATCCAAAACCTTTGCAGTAGTAATTCCCAAAGATCCTTCAACAACGTGTGATGGATCCTGTCCTGTCGCTATGAAGAGCGCTGCAATGACATTGGCGATATGAGCATTAAACCCGATTGACCCGGAAACAGCACTTCCCAGCATCACCTTCCCTAGCCAGACATCAAAAAATTTCTCTGGTGTAGTTTTTAGTATGTCTTTAAGAATTCTTCTTTGAAGAACAACCTCGGCCCAGGCTTTTATCCCCCTATGGTTAATCGAATTAAGCCAGGCCGGTTTTTTGTCAACATCAAAATTCCCTGCAACCGAAAGACATGGAATCCCAGTTTCTTTTTCAATAAACTCACCCGCTGCCTGTGTCGCGATCGTCACCATATTCATCCCCATGGCATCACCCGTGTCGTAGGAAAAACGCAAAAATGTATAGTTTGGTATGCTCTTTGTTTTTATATCTTTCAGCTCCAAATGGTTGGACGTACCCTCTGCAATCTTTTTGATTTTTGCTTTTTGATTTTTGACAAAGTTGTGCAGTCTCGTCCCTTCCCTGATGGAGCCGGTATAAAATACGGGGCCACGCGTCGTCCCAACTTTATGGGTGTGCACGATTGCTCCCCCGGCCTGTGTGATTGCCTTGCAGCCGCGACTAATCGACGCAACCAACACACCTTCCGTCGTTGCCAAAGGTAAATAATAACTCTGAACTTTTAACTCAGAACTCTGAATTTTCAATGGACCTGCGATACCTAACGGTATCTGCACTGCACCAATCATATTCTCGCAATTTTTTGTGGATGCAATTTCTAAATCAGGGGTATACGCAGCAATATGTGGTACATCAACTGAGAGCTCTTTCTCCAAGGCTCTACGTCTGGTTTTTGTGTCTTTATGGTCTCTTAGATTCATATCTTGTACGCCTGTGGCGTACGACAAAACCTCCCTTGTCAAGGGTCACGCTGCTCAGATCTGACGACCTGAGTCTCGTCTTCGACTCGAGAGGATTCCTGTATTACTTTATCGCGAGGATCTAAAAAATCATTCGTTGGTGTAAGAGGATCTAATCCTACGTCGGAGCTCTATGTCTTACGGCAATGTTATCTTGAGCCTTGGTGGAGTAGTATATGAGGTCGGTTCAACAGCAAAAGCAATACTTCTTGATTGCAGATTTTCAAAAAGCCTCTCTTGTGTTGCTCGTTCCTCCGGATGATCCCCCTTCTCATTTGGTACCCACGGATAGAGCTGCAATTCACCACCTGGCCTTAGCACACGAAGACCCTCATCAATCGCCTGCCTGAAAACAACATCGCTTGGGAGAAGAAAACTGCTCACAGCGTAGCTTGAAAAATAAAGGTCAAATGTTCTATCCGCAAAAGGTAAAAAACATGCTGATGCGGCAATATGATATTGTCTGTTTGCATTGTCATTTGGGGAGAAAAAACTATCGACCGTATTCGTGTTACGCCTCATTATAATGTATTTTTCCGAGTCAGTCATCGACTGATCCCCTAATAGCCAGGTTCGAAAAATGGTAAGATCCTCCTCAAGACCCTTTCTGAGAGCTTTCATGTCGGCATATTTCGGGTCAATAGCCCATGCCTCAGCTCCCATTTCCCTCAAGCGAAGAGTCGCCTCTGACAGTCCTTCTCCAACGCCCAAAATGCGCTTTCCGGAAATATCTTTTGGAAAATCGATTGCGAATGAAACTTGTATAAAATCTTTTAATGAACTATATGAGTTCTCAATTATCGCTTGCTCTTGCTTTAGTACTGTAATTTGTCCCTGTTCTAATCGCATGGAGCGTATCTTACATTTCGTCCTAGAGTATGTCAAGCGATTCTCCTCTTTTTACTGACAGCCGGGAAAGATCTTTCCCGTACTTCTGGAATCCTCCGAAATCACTCGACCCATTGCAAGCTAATTTGCCTCACTGTACATAGAAAACACTTTCTCAAGTAGTGAAACGACGCTAAAAAGGACTAAACTGAGCATGGCTGTGACAACTATCGCTGCAAAAACATTTGCGGTTGCATACGAATGTGCCATCGTCTGCATGTAAACTCCGAGTCCCTGATACGCACCGACATATTCCCCGACTATTGCCCCACTCACGCTATACGTCGCTGCGATTTTGAGACCTGCAAAAAATGACGGCAAGGCTCCGGGGATACGGACGTAGCGAAGCGATTGCCAATAGGTTGCCTTCATGCTTTTCAGCAAATCCCCAAGTTCCGTATCCGCCTGCGCCAACCCGCCTGCCATCGCAACAGCGATGGGGAAAAAACAATACAACACAACCATCACCACTTTCGGGAAAATCCCAAACCCAAACCACAATAAAAGAAGTGGAGCCAATGCAATAAGCGGGATTGTTTGTGAGGAGACAAGAAGCGGATACAGTGCACGCCGTATCGGTTTTGAAAGGTCAAGAAGTAATGCAATACCCGACCCCAATATAATAGCCAAAAATAACCCGATTACTGTTTCAACAAATGTTTGCAAAACATGTGGAGAAAGGTCAGACCAATTTGTTACAAGTGCTGTGACGATTTGCAAAGGCAACGGTAAAACCCGGCTACTTACCCCACTCACCTGCCCGGTAATTTGCCAAAGAAGAAAAAGACAAAGAAGCACAATGAATGCGGGACCAAAGGATGCGAATTTTTTCAGATTCATTGTTACATTGTTTTCTTGTTCTATTTTAATTCTCGTTCATTAGTAAATGGAATAATCGTTGTTCAATTTGTACATTTTTTTTCTGAGCGAGGTGTTCCCTTTTTCTTGGCCTTTGGATATCTACAGGGATATCTGCAATTATTCTTCCGGGGCGCTCACTCATCACAAGAATCCTGTCTGAAAGAAGTATCGCCTCCCGTATATCGTGGGTAACAAAAAGGACTGTAGCGCGGTGCTTGTCCCAAAGTTTCAATAGCCATAACTGCAGTGACTGTCGCGTCAGTGCATCAAGTGCGCCAAACGGCTCATCAAGTAGGAGCAGGTTGTTGTTGTAAAGAATAGTCCGAAGGAGTGCGACTTTTTGCGCCATGCCACCTGAGAGAATCCGCGGATGTGACGCCATAAAATCACCAAGACCGAATTCTCGCAGTAATTGCTGTGCTTTCTTGAGTGACCCTGACCGCGCTGCACCTTGTATATCCGCACCCAGCAACACGTTTTCCAGCACATTCCGCCACGGGAGAAGAAGCGGCTTTTGCGGCATGTACCCTGAAGTCCCCTTTCTGTCAACAACTCGTTTTTCAAAAATAGCTATTTCACCATCCGACTGATTTTCAACACCGGCAATCAAACGAAGAAGCGTACTTTTTCCGCATCCGCTTGGTCCGATGAGTGAGACAAATTGGCCGGGGTTTACTTTCACTCTGATGTCCTTGAGAACCTGAAGTGTACCGAAAGATTTGGAGATATGTATAAGTTCAAGGGCGTTCATTGTTTGATTGTTAAATTATTTTATTGTTTCCTCTCCCGCGAAGCGGGAGAGGACGAAGGCGAGGTAACAATGTAGCAACTATTTACTGTAAGAGTTCATTTGTATACAAACTGTTAAAATCAATCGTCGTCACCGGTTTGCCTTTGCTATCAAGAATTGCTTTTGAAGTGAGTAAAAACTCCGGATACCCCTGCCATGAAGCACTCTCCTGTACACCCCACGGTTTCCCCTGGTCAGTATACCTGGGACTCAGGTATTCCTGACTTTCAACCACAAGCCCGGTATCGGGAAATGTGCCCTTTGGTGCATTTGCGATGAGGAGCGCTGCTGACTCGTTCGGATGTGACGTGGCATATTCATACCCTTTTCTGGTCGCTGTCATAAATTTTTTATAGAGCTGATTTTTTGCTGCAATCGACGTCGGGCTTGCGATAATAACGGGCGTATAATAATCATCGATACCAAACTTGATGATCGGAAAAGTTCGGAGATGTACCCCGTCGCGCTTTGCTTGTATTCCCTCCCACCCGTCATAAATCCAGACGGCATCGACTCTTTTAGCCTTAAGCGCTTCCATTGCCCCTGTCTCAAGCACGATATTTTTCACTGTTCCCGCTCCACCGTCTTTTTTAATTATCGCATTGACAACTGCCTCCTCAGATGGGGACCCAAAGCCACCGTATATTTTCCCGTCTAATGCTTTGGGGCTTGTGATATCTGAACCTTCCAATACGGCAAGAGAGGAGGTGTTGTGCTGTATGATTGCTGCGACTGAAATGACGTCCTGACCCAAAGCCCTATTTGCAACGACGCTTTCTGTGGAGCTGATGCCGAAATCTGCCTTGCCGCTACTGACCAAAATATCAGGGGTAACAGTTGAGGAATACGGCAATATCCGAAGGTCAATCCCCTGCTCTTTATACCATCCCTTGGCTATGGCGACATAAATGCCGGTGTGGTTGGTGTTGGGTGTCCAGTCAAGGGCGACTGATACGGTGGTAGTTGGCGACGCGTTTGTTACCGGTGTTGTCACGATCTTTCTTTTGCTCGCGAAGCGCCAGCCAACAATCACGACAGTTAGTGCGAGGAGTGCAAAAACAAATAAAAATCCGATTCGTTTCATATATCCCTTTCCAGCATTACCTGGACAGGTTCAAAGGGTCGTCGCCTAAGGCGACCTCTCAGCCGGGACTCCCACCCAGCTCCCCAATGCAGCGATTATAGCATAGAAATATGTTTGTAGAAAATGTATAATTATTGCATGTCCTTGATTGACCGTATTAAACGCGGCGAAAATGCCGCAATTTTGGAGTTCTACCGGTCTTTTTCCCCACGAATCCTCATCTATCTTGAACGGCGTGTCCCGAAAGAAATTGCCCAGGAAATCCTCAACGACGTTTTCCTTGACGCACTCGACGAGATCCCGCTTCTCAAACACGAACAAAATGTCATGGGGTGGCTCTATCGGATTGCCAGAAACAAAACGATTGACTATTACCGCAAGCGGAAATTAAAATCAGTCCTTTTCTCCCAGATACCCTACCTTGAATTTGCAGCCAAAGAAATGACACAGCCGGAATTTGTGCTGGAGAAAGAAAAAGTGAGGGAGAAAATAGAAGGCGTGATGAGTCGTATCTCGACAAAATATGCAATGATCCTGAGGATGCATTACGAAGACGGCATGCGGGTCAAGGAAATTGCACTCGAATTGAACATGACGCCAAAAGCCACGGAATCGCTTCTTTTCCGTGCAAGAATGAAATTTATCGAAGAATACGATATATCTAGTAACTAGTTACTAGGAACTGGTGCACTAGGATATGGATGAACGGGAATTTTTAGAGCTTCTTGAGAAACGGGCCAAAGAGCAAGAGCAGCTCATCAAGCAGATGCCGCTTCGCAGGGTTTTTCTTCTGTCAAGCCTATGGTTTGGCCAACACCCCTGGAGAATCCTCATCCCGGTTGCACTCGTCCTCTCGCTTCTCTTCCGGTGGATGCTTGGGTATAAGTATTATGAGCTTGTGTTAAAAATTTTCGGAGGATTTGGATTTATTAGATAATTTCTAATTGCTCTAATTGATCTAATTTCTAAATAAATACTAAGCACCAATTTCGAAAACTGGGATTTGTTTTAGATTAATTAGAATAATTAGGTTAATTAGGTCAATTTTCACTGTATGAAAAAACCTGTTTTTGCTATATTTGTCGCCTACGTCTGGACCAAGACGCTACTTGGTCTGGTTATAACACCGTACAAATCGGTACGCGAGATGACGCGGCACACAGTCCTCGTCCCGGTGCTCTTCTCACCCCTCATCGGCCTTATAATTCTCTTCGTCATCGGACGAATGGGGTCGTTTGTCTTTGAGGTGCACGGATTCAAAAGGACATTCCTTGCACTCAGTCTCTCCACAGGGCTTATCAGTATCCTTCTCTGGCAGCTCCTGCTTGTCTATCTTCTCCTCAGTTTCTACATCGGGTTAAAGGGAAATAGAAGAACATATTAAATGTTCATATATCTACTCTTTATCCAGAGTTATGGGCTATTTTCCTTGCAGAAAAAGGGGTAAAGATTACCTCTTAATCCTTTTTATTCGTGTACCTTTTTCCGAATCATCGAGTTCGTACCCTAGTCTTTTTATCTTCTCCCGAAGCTGATCTGCTGCCTTAAAGTCCTGTTCATTACGAAGACGCTTCCGCTCGTTGACCATTTCCTTTATTTCTTGGGGAATTTCTGCAGCCTCTTCCCTATCGTGGATGATCTGTGCATTTTCTAAGTCCAATCCAAGGACTTTATCAAATTTTAACAAGCTTCTTAGCTTTGCAGAATTAGGGTATTTCGAATGTATCAGCTCCCAAGTTATTGCCATTGCCTGAGGAAAATTCAAATCATCGTTGATCGCATCCAAAAAACGCCGCTCAAACTCAGCACAGCCGATCTTAGGAACTTCTCCTACATCCTCTGCGCGGATGACAAATTCACGAAGTTTATTGAGCGATGTCTGAGCCGCTTCAAGTGCCGGAAAACTGAAATTCATTTCCTGCCGATAATGTGCCTGCATATAAAGATAGCGAAGAGCAATGGCGTCAAATCCCTGTTTCTCTAAATCGTACAATTTGTAATTATTCCCCTTGCTCTTGCTCATCCTTTCCCCTTGGACGAGTATAAACGCGCCATGCACCCAGTACTTGACGAATTGTTTTCCTGTCGCAGCCTCGGACTGGGCAATTTCATTCGGATGATGGGTCTCGCGAAGATCGACACCGCCGACGTGAATGTCAAAAGACGGCCCGAGATACTTCATCGCCATAGCCGAACACTCTATATGCCACCCGGGGAACCCGACTCCCCACGGACTATCCCACTCCATCTGCCTTGCGGGTCGCGACGTTCCATTCGGATAACTAAATTTCCACAATGCAAAATCACGAGGGTTATGTTTTTCCTGATTGACTTCCATTCGCGCCCCTTCTTTGATCTCATCCAAATTGGAAAGCCTGCCATAATCTTGTAATTTCGTCGTATCAAAATAAATCCCGTCAGTTGTCTGATAGGTAAACCCTTTCTCCTCAAGCGTTTTGACGAGTTCGATCTGCTCTTTGATGTGATCGGTCGCTTTGACGAGATGCGTTGGTGGGATAAGGTTAAGCGCTTTGTAGTCTTTCAAAAATGCGTCTGTGTAAAACGCAGCAATTTCCCAAGCAGATTTTCCCTCTTTTTTGGCTGACTTCTCCATCCTATCCTCACCAAAATCCGCATCGCCCAAGTTGTCCCCGGTCAGATGCCCGACGTCTGTGATATTCATGACATAGTCGACCTCGTAGCCGTTGTACTGGAGAGTACGAAGCAGTAAATCAGATGTTGTATAGGTACGGAAATTGCCTATATGGGCAAAATCATACACAGTAGGACCACAGGTATACATTCCCACGTTAAGACTGTCGGGGTGTACAGGTGTAAATTCCTCAATCTTTCTTGTTAGAGAGTTATACAGTTTTAGCATGAGACTATCTCAAAATTCAAATGGCAAACCTGCCTGCCGGCAGACAGGTCTCAAATTTACATCTACAATCTCAAAGATTCGGAACATTCTAGATTCATGCTGTAGTTTTGCGATTTAAGATTTTCGATTTGCGCTTTCTAATGGATTGTAACAGAATGAGGCTAAATACTAAAGACGTTTGGGATTACTGATTGCTTCACCCTGAAGCTCCGGGGAATTTTTCAGTTTTCTGCTGTGCCTGTTTGATGGCAATATCATCGTCTTTTTTCTTCTTCTCTTCCACCTGCAGCTCTTCCATTTTCTTCTCCTCTTTCTCCTCCTGCTCTTCTTCTTTGTGCTCCTCCTCTGCAGGTTTTCGATTGATAAGCGGGTCGAAGTAATCGGTCTTATGGAGCTGGTTTCGGATCGCTTCTAATTTGGCTGCTTCTTCAGGGGTTTTTCCTTCTTCGATCTGTTTCTTGAAAAACGCACTAGGTTCCTTGATTTCTTTACTACCCTCTCCTACCGGGGATAAACCGTGTTGTTCGTTGGGATTTGACGGCGCGTAAAACGCGTTCACAACCTCATCGGTCTGCTGGTCACTTTGCGGCATCCCTTGTTGGGTTGCATGCTGACCGGCTTCATTTGTTCCCTGATCATTTGCAGCTTGTTTCGTGCTCCCCGATCCCATCTGCCCGGCAACAGCCTTCACATTGGTTTTTATCTGCCCGACGATTCCTTTCTCAATATTTTCTAGACCCTCATCAAGTGATTTTTTGATATTTACCATAGCAATAGCATACTAGCAAGAAAAAAGAAGAATGAAAAGCTTAAACACTTTAGGATACAAGTAACACCCCAACAAAACTCATAGCAACGGCTGAAAGTTTAAGTAACAGGTGGGAGCGCTCTTTCAAAATAATGACGGCTGCGATGACAGTCAGTACAGTATTTATTTGATTAATACTCGCAATTTGCGCCGCATTCTTTCCAAATAGAAATGCATAGTAGTATGTCAGCGTCACGATACCGTAAATAAATGCCATAAGAATAACCTTCTTCACTGCAGCACTTTTGCCTATCGCCACAATCTCTTTTGTACGTTTCGGGTACAAGAGCCACAGGAAAAGACCTGGTGCAAGAAATGAAATTGATAAATATGATGCTGGATCAAACCCTTTTTGCAAAATGATAGTGTCATTCAAAATCGCTGCTGCAAATACAATTGCACCGCTAAGCGTTATCAGCTCTGCCCGACCAATCTTGATATTTTTGTGTTTCCACGAAACAAGAATAACACTCAAGAGAATCAGTACGGTTCCGATTATCTGTAAAAAAGAAAAGGGTTCACGAAAGACAAAGATGGATCCGACAATAAGCCATATTGAATATGAGGCGAAAAGGATGGTAAAGATGGATGCCTCGGTTTTTTTGAGCGCTGTGAACATGCAGATGTTGGTGATCGCGTAGAGCACTGGCATAATCAAGAGATTTGGAAGAATGGGCGTGATGTCTTGTGGAAGTTGAAAACCTTTGACGAGTGCGAAGATACCGATGATAATTCCGCCAATGATTTGATAGATTACAGCATATGCGATCGGATCGGACTTATCCTCCTTCATGATCGTCCGCTGCAAGAGCCGACCGATTACCTCACCAATAATACTAATACCCAAAAGGAGTTGCCACGGCATAAACAACTAGCGAATTATTCCCATCAATTCTTTCGCATCATCGCTCATTTTGTCAGGATCCCACGGAGGCTCCCAGACGAGATTCATTCTGACATCCTTCACCCCTTCAATCTTCTTCACCGCTTCAGGAATCCACTCTTCAAAGACAAATGACAAAGGACACCCGGGAGTCGTCAGCGTCATCGTCACCTCTATCTTCCCCTTCTCCTGATTAATAGCAATATCGTAAACCAATCCAAGGTCGACAATATTTACATTAAGCTCAGGATCAATAATCGTTTTTAACTTCTCGGTAACCTGCTCTTTTGTAATCATAGAATCTTAGTATACCTGATTGTGGCAGTGTTCCGTTGCAAAATTGTACGAAGAAAAAAGGAGATTATTTGTGTCGTTTTTGTTTTGAAGAAGATTTTTTGTTTTTCGTCACAACAGTACTCTCGACGACATCTTCTACAACGCTCCAAAAAGCCTCGTATTCCCCCTCCGACAAAATCTTTTCAACAATTTTTTTGTAACCCTTGCCGGCGTAGCGCAGCTGCATACTCACTGATGCAATTGTTGTCGGCGTCACGCGAAGCGACTTCCCGATCATAGGATAGGTGTATTCTTTCTCAAGCATCAAAGCAATCGCCAGACGTTTGGCAAGCATCAGTTTCTCAATCGGTGAAAGAAGGTCGCTTAAAAAATCCTCTATCTCTATTTTATCTTTAAGCGAAACAATCGTTGAGGTGAACAGGTCAAACATCTGTTCTTCAAGGTCCCGTCGTATCGGAAGTTTTGATAATTGTGACATTTTGAAGCTGCAAAGACGAAGTCTTTGACTGAATTTACTTACCCCTATCTCGCGTATTTCCAGCTGAAACTCCGCCGAAACGAGTCTTTTCTCTGCACTCATTGATAACCATTCGTCTCGCTGAGGCGGAGAATGAAATCGGCTTCTTATAATATATATCACTGGATAGATTGTCAAGAAAGGATTTATTAAGATATGTCTTTTTTAATATTCGAATGTAGGATTTTCATGTAAGATGGATGTATGCAGATAAAATTCCTCCAGCTCAATATGTACATGGGCAAGTGCATGGACAATCTCCTCGCCTATCTCCAAAAAGAACAGTTCGACATCCTCAGTTTTCAGGAAGTCTCAGGCGATGCGATCAGTTTCCAAAAATCCAACACGTTCCAGCAAATCTGCAATCTCGGCTACGACGGTGAGTTGTCGGTGACATGGCGCTACAAAGGCAATCCCCACTCGTTTTTCGGTGAAGCCGTTTTCTTCAGGCCGGAATTCACAATGTTGCAAAAGACAGAGGTATGGCTTAAGCCTTACGCCGAACTGGCAACACTGAAAGGATTTGATTCTGAAGAATTCCCAAAATCGGTACTGAGCGTCACACTCGAAAAAGAAGGCAAGAAATTTGATGTCCTGAGTGCACATCTCGCGTGGTCACCAATTGCTGAGGATACTCCCGAGAAGCTTCGTCAGGCGAGGATCTTTTATGAATATTTAAAAACGCTGAATCGTCCCTTTATCCTCTCCGGTGATTTTAACGTCTCGCCTGACACAAAAGTCGTTTCGATGATTGATGAGTTCGGGCGGAACTTAACGCGCGAATACCATCTCAAAAACACCATGAACCTTCGGAATCACAGGGACAAAGAGAGGCTCATAGAAAAAGGCGGCGTCCCGGTTGACTATATTTATGTCAGTAAGGAATGGAAGGTAAACAATTTTCAACTCCTCGAGGACCTCGATCTCTCAGACCATTTAGGCTTACTCCTCGAGTGTGAGATTTAGTACTCGCTGCGGCCTTCCATCGCTCGTTCGAGAGTGGTAGGGTCCGCATACTCAAGGTCCGCACCGATCGGAAGCCCCCGTCCAATCCTCGTAATTTTTACATTTTCATTTTTTACTTTTAACTGTTTCGCGATATACATTGCAGTTGCTTCTCCCTCCATCGTCGGATTCGTCGACAGAATAATCTCCTCTACGATCTGCTCTCCGTTCTTTGCCCTCTGCAATAGTTGATGAATGTATATTTCATCCGGCCCTATATTATTTAAGGGATCAATTTTTCCATGCAGCACGTGATAGACTCCTTTGTACTTGCCGTTTTTCTCAAGCGCAAGCACATCAAGCGGCTGCTCGACAACACAGACAACTGACTGATCGCGTTGCGGGTCAGCACAAATACTGCACGGATCCGTCTCATCGACGTTGTAGCAGATTGAGCAGAGATTTGTATTGGTCTTTAGGTTCTTTACTGCAGTTGAAAAACTATCAAGGTCGTGTTGTGGAACATGTAAGAGATAAAACGTCAGCCGCTGCGCGGTCTTGGGGCCTATGCCGGGAAGTTTTTCAAAGGATTCAATAAGTGATTGGATTGTTGCAGGGATACGCATTTTATGGCTTAAAAGACAGATTCAAACCTAACACACTTTACCAAAAAAAGGAAGCTGCTGTTTTGACATACTCCATATTATAGGATATAATGAAGTAATGGTGCATGGTGAAAGGACAAGCGGACAATTTCCGTATCAATTCTCAGAATTCCCAAGCGGAAAACGTATCTCTGCTGATGCTGCGATATTCTACCAACGGATGAATGCATCTATTGCAGAACGGACCGCTCTCTACCTGGGGTACTATCAAAACCATATTGACGAAAGCCGTACGAGGATTATGCAAGCAGCGGAAGGACTTCAGGGACGGGCACTTATCGTAGGGTTAGGTGTCGGAATTGATATCCCTCTGGAACAAATAACAACACAATTCGATGAGGTTACTATACTTGACCTTGACGAACATGCAACCAGAAAACGCCTTGCATCCCTACCGGAAAACCTTCAGGAAAAATGCCATTTAGTAATCGATGACCTGACAGGAATTACTGGAGACTATACGGCAGCAATCATGGCTGCAGCGACCCACGCTGATAGACTTCCCGACTTCCTGGAAGAAGCCGAGAGCATCTCTAGAGCGGCTTCCCCTCAACCGTACCAAACTCCAGGGCAGTATGATTTCATCACATCCTCACTCATAACCACACAGCTTGTAAGCCAGCTACATGACTATACTGAGAAAAATGCGAAGGAGAGATACGGAATCTCAGGCCTCCCAGCAACTGACCTTACATTTCCCTATCTCCTTGCACTCACCCACCTCACAACAAGAGCACAGTCCGCGTATCTCCGCTTTTTACTTCAGAGCTGCAAACCTGATGGAAAAATCTACTATTCTGACACGGTCTCACAGATTTTATTGGCGAGGGATCCGCAAACGCAATCCGTCTCCAGAACGAGTGACCATTTGGTAATGGTGGCGGAACCAGAACAATTTAATCAAGAGATGCTGCTTCTGTTCGATACCCAACCACTTGGAAACTGGGTATGGTATCAAAAACCACCTTCTCAGGCAGTGCTATTCCCTACCCAAGGTGCAGCATTTTCTGTGGAAGCACTCACCATTTCACCAAAAAAATCAGCGTGACGAAGAAAGTGCGTTGACTAGAAGATCAGCAATTGACAAAACTTCCAATTTTTCAAACTGCTTACTCTCCGGTACTGCAATTGTATCCGTGACAAAAACTTTCCTGACTGCGGATGCTTGTAAGGTTTTTGGAGCGTCTTCTGAGAAAACGGCGTGCGTCGCAAAGACGTAAATCTCCTCAGCACCATGCTGCAAAAGAATGGTAGCCGCTTGCACAATCGTCCTTCCGCTTGAAATCATGTCATCAACGATAAGACACCTGCGTTTTACTTTCCCATGGATCCCGCTCTCCGCAATCTCACCAGTCGTCAAGTCGCGGTCTTTCTCAACTGAGACCTGCCCCATCCCCCCTAGCATTTCAGAAAGCAGTCCTAGACGACGGAGCCCTCCCATATCCGGTGACACAAGCACCGTCCCGTTATCAAGCCACCCGTGCATTTTAATCTCCGATGCAAAAATCGGAAGCGCTGAGAGCTGCGTCACGTGCATCGGAAAAAGCTCTGCAGTTTTTATGGAATGAAAATCAAAACCGATCACACTTGTCGCTCCGTTCATCTCAATCCCGTGGATCATCACTTCAAGCGATCTCGCTTCACCTGTCCTGAAAATATGGTCCTGGCGGGAATACCCAAGATATGGAATGACTGCAGTTACTGACTTGGCGCCATTTCTGGTCGCAGCATCAAGAAGCAAAAATAACTCAATGTAGTTTTTGTCAGTCGGCATCCCGGTCGACTGAACAATCACGACGTCGTGATCAACGACATCTTCTCTTAACTGAATACGCTGCTCCCCGTCCGGAAACATGTGGTGTTCGACGTGGGATAATTGTATTCCCGCAATTCTAGCAACTTCCTCCCCTAGCTGCCTGGACGAAGACCCCGTAAAAAGCTTCATGGAATTATTTTAACACTTCATCAACACTTCGTGTAATCAGGAGATCACATAAAGGGGGACTTTCTCCAAGAAAATAATGGAGGTTCCTCAGCCCTTTGCAGACTCAACAAACTGCAAGACAGCAACCTTATGCTGAAGAAAAGTAGGTAATCCAAACGGAACCGAAACTCCTACTTGTGACGCTTTAAATGTTTCTTGCGCCAGGTGGTATTGCTGCAAGAACCATTCATACCCTTTTGTCACACCTGAGATATCACGCAATATCCCTGCATCAGCAAGGCCATTCAGTCTACCGACAGTATTTGCCGGAAGCATAAGAGCTTCCTCCGGAGAAATAAGCTGATGTTGTAGTGATTTAATAGTTATCACATCGAGAGCGCGTTGAACCGTCCGGATTCCGGGAACCTTAAATCCTAGTGTATATGTCTCTTTTCGCTCATCATAGTATTGGGCCGGTTGGTCTACCTGAAAGACAACAGATTTATAATAATAGCCTATCTCCAGACAGCGAAGATATTGACGCATCTGTGCTCTGATCCTATCTCTGGTTCGACGGCCATCGTCTGATACATCTGTCATCTCAGCAAGAACGCTTGCTCTCGCCTGATTCTGAAGTTCCGGGTTACCCATTACGAAAGTGCTGTTGAGTATTCTGTCTGGGTACACAAGATCTGCATTCCCCTCTGCGTATGAAAGAGTGTCTTGACCTAACCTTTTCACTTCCGGCGTGCCTGTTACACTATGCACATCAAAACCTTCAGCAACTGAACTACCTGAACGTGCTTCATACCAGGCAGTAAACTCTTGCCCGAGGTCTCCTGAATACTCAGCATTCTGAAGGATAATAAACTCAGTTTTTGACTGGATATGACGCTCTTTTTTACCATCGCTCCCTGTTGTCACGATGCAAAAATCCACAGTAGGCTGAAAATCACAAATTTCTTGTCGCAGATCAAAAAGATAGTTTTCGTTTACCGCTTCAACCAGACCAAAGTACTCGACAGCAGTCAGATCGGAAAATTGTTCTATTGTTTCTATTGATTCTGAAGTCATGCAGATAGTATATCATATTGACTATAGGTTTAATTAATTTTTGGGAAGTCTTCACAGTGGAGGTCTTTATGCTACAGTAGAAACGTGAGAAAAATTGCTTACCTCTTCCTCCCTTTCCTCTACCTCATCATCCTTCTTTTCCAAATCGACCAGTCGATGCTGGAGGATCTGGGCCGTCACCTCAAAATGGGTGAAGCAATCATGGAGTGTCTCTGCGTGCCACAAACAAACCTTTTTTCTTATACCAATCCCAACTTCCCGGTGATAAACCATGAATGGCTGACGCAAGTAATTTTATTTTTCTTTTATAAAAATTTTGGGCTGCAAAGTTTATTGATTTTGAAAATGATAATTATTGCAACTGCTTTTGCAGTCGTTTATTTTCTTGCGAAACAAAAAAGCTCATGGTATTGGCTCACGATCGTCTCTGTTCTCTGCGTCCTCATTTTTTCTTCGCGCTTCCGTGTGCGACCTGAGATGTTCAGCTATCTTTTTATCTCATTATTTCTTCTGGTTCTGTTTTTGTACAAAAAATCCAAAGAAAAGCTATTGCTCCTTCTCCCCGTAATCGAAATATTTTGGGTCAACATGCATATTTATTTCATCTTGGGAATTATGATCTACGGGTCGTTTCTTGTGCAGGAGTACATAACAACAAAAAAAACTGACAAACTTCTATTGATGGTTGGAGCGGCACTACTGCTTTCGACACTTATTAATCCGCAGTTTTTAAACGGTGCGCTTTTGCCATTTACATTTTCTTCAAACTATGGCTTATCTGTTGAAGAAAATATGAGCGTTTTTGATTTTGGGAAATATGCATCGTCTTTCATTTACACACTTTCTCTGCAGGTCGTCACATTTGAGATACTCGTTGGGGTCTTCCTCATCACGCTTCCGCTACTTCTTAAAAAAACGTCTTTGGCGGCAAACCTCAATGCGCTCACATCTGCACTCTTAGGCCTTCGCTTTGTGAGAAGCCTGAGCCTTTTCGGACTCTTCGGTCTGCAGGCTTTGGCGGAAAAATTCACGCTTCTTGAAGAGGCCCTGAGAAGACATACCGACCGGTATTTGGTAAATACAATCAAAGCGATTATTCTGGCAATAACCCTCACTGTCTCGTTTGTCTATATAAACGGCCTGTACCAAAACAAGGTCCTTCACTTTGGCTATCAAACCTATACGGAGGGTGCGACGGATTTCATCAACCACAATAATCTCAACGGACCGATCTTCAACAATTATCACATCGGCAACTACCTTATTTATGGCCTTTATCCTCGGGAGAAAATATTTATTGACGCCCGTCCCGAAATGTATCCGTCGAGTTTTCTCAAAGAGTATGAACGAATGCTGGTTGATCAAGACTACTTCAATGAGCAGGTGAAAAAATACCATATCAACCTCATTGTCTTCGGCGTACAACTTGAAGACCCCCTCACCATAAGGCCTTTCATGCTACGGCAAATTCAAAGTAAAGAATGGGTACCGATTTTTGCTGATGGAAATGTAACGGTACTTATAAAGAATGAGAAGAAAAATCAGGAAATGATTGAGAGGCTCGGGATGAAAATATAAGACTTAAGCTGGACTTCTATTTTCGGAACCTGCAACTCTTTGTGCAATCTCGTCTGCTTGCTGATAGGTAAATGGGAATGGCAGAAGAAAACCACCATTTGCTTTGAATTTTTGCTGAAGAGGAATAGAATCCGAAATCCTGTCTGAAGGGGCTGCAACACAGTACCCTACCGTACCAAATATTTTAATCATGTCCTCCGTATATTCCTTAGCGCCGCTCGGACGAATAGCTGAATTCAGTGCAGTCCTTCCAAGGTTTGATCCGCTAATTTTACTTTCCAAAACAACAGTTAGTAGCCTTCCTTGCTCGGTTTCTACCTGAATTAAACCATCGAACTGATTAACATTCTTTCGACGCTGTTCTCCTCCCTCGTTGTTATAGTATCGAAATAAGTTAAACCCGAAATCCCGAGCCCTAATCTCAAAATTGCTAGCAACATATACCCCGGGAAATTGCTGTATTCCATGAATCTCATGAAGTGCTGTGTCTATTGCCTTTTCAAGAAAAAGTTCCCCAAGCATGCTCCGAAGATGAGAGCGGGACCTATCAACGTCTCTTTTTCCGAGATACTCTTGCAACGATTCTTCTAGTGCTCCCTCATCAAAAGGAATAGTTGCAAAAAACTCTACAAATCTCTCAAGAGCCTTTGTAGTTGAGAATCTGGTCTCGTATGCTGGCAGAGGCTCGCGAGATTCAACTTGTTCTGGATCAAAAATAACAGGGCCGCCCTCAGAGATCATTCGATCCTTCTCAAATCTGGTGCGTTGCGGCATATATCTACTCTTCTCCATACAAGCAATTATAAAAAATTTTAGACGTAAAGTCAAACTATAGGACTAGGATTAGAGGAGCTTGAAGGTTGAATAAAACGGGGTAAAAATTGAGTAATAGGAGCTCTTGCCAATAAGGATATACGTGTATTTCGTCCCCGTGATAACCACATCCGTCCACGTACTTCCGGCGCTATTTTTTTCCTGTGTGAGTGATGCCTGTAGACCGTTAACCGTCAGCGCTGTCTTTGTGCTTGAGCGAAGTGCTACTTCCTGGGCAAATGTACGCGTGCTTGCACTAATCGTGATGCTAAGTGCAGATGACGGGGTCGCCGTATTCCCGGGGTTTACTGTAATATAACTTGGAATCTGCGGTTCCAAACTACCTAAACTTGTGACTTTCCAGTCTGCCGGATATTTAAACGAATAGCCGTATGTGGCATTTGTGTATGTAAACCAGCTCGTAGTGGGATCAGGCGTTGGTGTTGGTGAGGTAGTTGGAGTAAGGGACGCTGATGTATCCTCAGCGACTGCCTCTGCTGCTTGCGTGGGTGTCGGTGTCTTAGACCCAAGAGAAGCGTTTAGCGATTGTGATAAAGAGGATAGTCCCGAAGGCTGTGTAAAAATTCCCTGCGGGGCAAAAAATAAATAGACCGTTGAGCCAATTGAGAGAAGAAAAAACAAAGCCAGGACAATATACACGGTCCTTGGTAGTTGCCACCATTTTTTGTCAAACGGCATCTTTTGCGGACTGAGTGCTGCCGCTGCCTGCGCCGTATCAGCTGGAGCCGCTTGTGTGGGCTCTGTGGAACCCTGTTGAGGTGGTTGTGACGTATCCATCTGCTACTATGATTTCAGAAGAAACTAGTTGTGTCAAACTCGTATTTTATAAAATTAGGTCTTTCGAGATGGATTCGCCTGTTTCGATGCGGCGAATCGCCTCGGCGAGAAGCGGCGCGACGGTGACAATCGTTATTTTTTTATTTTTCTTGACTTCTTCAGGCTGCGTGATCGTATCGGTTATTATCACCTCATCAATTGCCGAGTTGTTGATTTTCTCAAGAGCCTGTCCTGAAAAAAGTCCATGTGTCGCAACGACGGTGATTGACCGCGCACCGCGCTGTTTGATATATTTTGCCGCATTCACAATCGTCCCGCCCGTATCAATCATGTCATCAACCAGAATGACATCCCTCGCACCGACTTTTCCGATCATATCGAGCGCTTCCGACTTATTCGTCAAACTGACATCACGTTCTTTGTAGACGAGTGCGATCCCGGTAGCATTGAGACGCTTTGCGTATCCTGTCGCCCTCGTCATACCACCTTTGTCAGGAGCCGCAACGACAATATCTTTCAGTTTCCGTTTTTTAATCTCAGGGACAAGGATAAAACTGCCATAGAGATTGTCCCACGGTCCCTTAATAAACCCCTGCTGCTGCTCTGAGTGGATATCAACGGTGACAATCCGGTCTGCCCCTGCATTCATGAGCATCCCGGCAACGACTGACGCGCTAATCGGCACATGCGGCATTTCCTTACGATCTTGTCTGGAGTACCCGAAGTACGGCACAACGACAGTTACCTCTTTTGCACTCGAACGTTTCGCGGCATCGACCATAAAAACAAGCTCCATCAAGTGGTCATTCACCGGTGGATTGGTCGGCTGGATGATAAACACATGGCGCCTCCTGAGGTTTGGTGGAATTTTTATGCGGATTTCCCCATCTGCAAAACTTGTCACCGGTTCGAAAAGCTCTTTCTTGAGGTAGCGAGCAATATGTTTCGCCAGAAGAGGATTTGCCCGTCCGGAGACCAGGACAAGCCCGTTTTCATCTCGATGACGTGTGGTAAAACCGCTGCCTTTGGGCATAGTAATCTGACAAGAACATGACAATTGTACCAAGGAATGAGGATGGAATGCAAGACTCTGGGATACTCTATTTTCCTCCGCCAAGCATATTGCCAAGGCTCCCTAGCCCCCCCATGGCTTGCAGTTTCTTTGCAGCGACTTCTTGTGATTTTTTTACTGCTTCGTTTATGGCATCCCGTATATCATTGTCTGATTTGCCGTTGCTCTGGAGCTCTTTTATTTTTTGGTCGCCTGTTATGACGATGTGCACTCCGTGCTTATCAACAATGACCTCTTCTTCCTGAAGTTGGCGCTGGATCTGCATCGCCTGATCGCGCATCTTTTTGATTTCTGAGATTTGTCCGAATGGATTAAACATAAAACACCTCCTTTCAGCGTTTAGCAACCAGTGGTTAGCGTTTAGTTCCTCACTAGACGCTAACTAACTAGACGCTACTCATTTTTTTAATTCTATCGTAACTGTTACCGGATTTCCAGCGAGCGCCTTTGCAGCTTCTTCAAGAGCAAGAAGCGTCTTCGCTTCGCTCAGCCGGTCTTTATGGAATTTGTATGATGTTTCAATAACAAGCGCCTTCCTGTCAAAACTCTTAAGCGTACACCCCCGGAGCACTCCTGAAATCGTATGGTTATATTCCTTGAGCTTTGTGATGAAAGTTTTCCAAAACTGCAAAAGCCACTCCTCAGACAACGCACCGTTTGCACGATAAGCCATAAGACTCGCACCCGTTGCGCTCACGGCCTCTTTTTTTTCTTTTTCTTCTTCACCTAATACTGCACGTTTTTTATGCAATTCCCCCACTTTTTTCCGGAATGCATACATACTCTGCTCATTATCCTCTGTTTTTATCACGGAAGGTTTTTCCTTTGTGCCAGGCTCTATCTCCTCCTCACCCCGTCCATAAAGAAAGTCTATTATCGCAAGCTCGATGGGGAGTGACGTCACGACTGCATAGCGCATCTGACTATATGCTTTTTGCAAAACGTCTGAGAGAGTGGCCAGTTCGTGAAGATCGAAAAGAACGTCTTTTTTCTTTACAGGGTCTACCCTTTGGAGAAGCAGCTCATGGACACGTTGCAAGAGTTGGCCTAGAAAAACCGTCATATCCCCGCCCTCCGCTACGACATGCTCAACAAGTAACACGCTTTCTTTCAAATCGCGTTTTGCGAGATGGGACAAAAGTGTTGCTACAGACGACGCGATACTGGCATTATGGTGCAGCTTCTCAACCGTCTCAAGTGTGATTGTTCCATCCTTAACCGAAAGAGCTAACTCCTCAAGGATTTTTGCACCGTCACGAAACCCTCCCTCTGATAACTTTGCAATCTCGATGAGTACATTTTCGCCTGCGTGAAGTTTCTCACCTTTGGCAATCCTTTTAAATGAGCGGATCAGCTCATCCTCTGTCGCCTTATGGAACGGAATATGTACGCATCTGGAGAGAATTGTCGCAGGTACTTTTTGCGGTTCTGTCGTTGCGAGAACAAACACCACGTGGCTTGGTGGCTCTTCAAGTGTTTTTAGGAGGGCGTTGAACGCTTCATTTGTCAGCATGTGCACTTCATCGATAATGTACACTTTTCTTCGCGCCGAGACAGGGGCAAGCCTGATTTTTTCACGAAGGTCGCGGATCTCATCTATCCCCCTGTTTGACGCAGCGTCTATCTCCATGACATCAAGGTTTGTGCCGTTTGTGATAGATGTACAGGTATCACACTCGTTACACGGCTCCACATGAGCGTCTAGCGTAGGGCGTTTAGCGCTTAGTTTTTTATCACCCTCTTTATTATCTTTTTCTTTCTTGGAACTAGACCCTAATGTACTAGGCGCTAGACGCTCACAGTTGAGGGCTTTTGCAACAATCCTAGCACTTGACGTTTTGCCAAGTCCCCTGGGACCGGTAAAAAGAAATGCATGGGGAGGCTCAGGAGAAGACAGGACACTGAGGAGTGTCTTTCTTACATCCTCGTTGTCCAGTTCATCAATTGTCTGGGGACGGTATGTGCGGTAGTAAACCATAAATGAAATTTAGAATGTAGAGTGCAAAATTCAGAATGAAATGAAGAATGTAGAAAGTTAATAATGCTAAACTCTATACACAATTCTTAATTCTAGACTCTGAACTCTAGATTCTTTTACTCGTGGTGTATTCCCAATAAATGATTGAGTCCATGCTCCACGAGCTGCTCAACTTTCTCATCGACGAGCATGTCATCCCTCGCTGCTTCTTTAATGACAACTGGATACGAGATTACAATGTCACCAAGGTGGGTCGTATTTGTTTCCGGTAGCTTCGTTTGCTCCCCTTCGGCAAGCGGGAAAGAGAGTATATTGGTCGTTCCTGTTTTGTTGCGGTATTTTCCGTTGAGCAGTGTCATCTTCCTGTCACCGACAATAGCCACGGAAACTTCAACGTTCGAGTGAATGTTGTTCGTGGTAAGTGTCCGTGCAACAACATTTTTTATCCGTTTCCTGCTTACCTTGTATCTGCTTTCAACAAAAATCAGCGTGGTGACGTTGGACATAATGAGAGGCAAATAGTATATGGCGAAGTAGCGAATTGTTAAAAACTATTTGCTATGTGCCATTTGCCATTCGCATTAGATAATCCTCTTCCTCATCCTTCGGGATTCTTCCTGCTTCATTTTTTTGGCCAAGGACGGCTTCATATAAAACTGTCGGCGTTTCGCCTCGGTAATAATACCTGCGTCCATAACCTTTTTTGAAAATTTTCGGATAATAGAATCATCTGAATCACCCGGCATTTTTTTGACAAAAACCATAATAAATAAGACACCTCCTTTAGAAACTCTTAACGATTCTCGACAAATGTCGAGTGAGTTTTAGACCTGCCTGACGGCAGGCAGGGTTTCTTAAGTCCGCCTGAATTCGCTGTCGCCTCAGGCGACAAAGAATAGGCGGGCAAATTCCTCTAGTAATGCACTATTTTACTCTAAAATGTCGCCGATGTAAACGGAAAAGCGACGGGAGGCTAAAAATCAGTCTTTCACCGCGTGTCCGAGAGGCCCCATAAGGTGGATATGAAGATGCGGGACGATTTGGGCACCCTGTGCATTGATGACAATCCGGACACCCTTTCCCGTAAGGCCCATTTTTTGTATCATCGTTTGCACGGTCTGCCAAATCTTCTGCATGAGTTTTGGGTCATCGACATGGGAAAAATCCTCAATATGTTTTTTTGGGACAATGAGGAGATGTATCGGCTTAGAAGGATGAATATCGGGAAACACCATCACATCTTCATCTTCGTAGGTGAATTCTTTGGGAATTTCTTTTCTCGCTATTTTACAAAAAATACAGTCGTTCATATCAAATTTTCAATTTTCAGATTTCCCTTCGGACTGAGCCCTCAGGGCGAAGGCAATTTGAAATGAAATCATAATTTTCAAATTTAAATTTTAAACATTAAATATTCATTGAAAATTTCAAATTTCGAATTGAAAATTAAATTGTCTTCAGAATCTCAACAATCTCATCAAGTGTCAATTTCGTTGGGATCATTTTAGGGTTTTTTGGTGTCCCATTCAAGAGCATTTTTTTGCTTGCATGTAAAAACCACGTCGCCTCAGGATCACTCTCCTTCAGTTTCTCATATGCCATAGTCAAATCAATCTCATTTATCCCTCTTGGCTCTTTTTCATCTGGCCTCGCTTTTATCCTCACATACCCTTTCCTCGGATCTTTCCTGACGACGAGTACGTACCCCATTTTTTGCGCTAATTTGAGAACGGTATCGTTTAGGGTCTCAAATGCGATTGCTTTCCCAAACCGCATTGTAAATTCGCGGCCGTTTTCTTTGATCTCACGCTCCGCCCAGATACGGTTTTCAAAAGTATGGAGCATCGCATCCAAAACTTCACGTCCAAACGCAACGTAATAATCATCCTGTTCAGGCTTAAGAAGCTTCAATCCGTCCAAGAGTCCCAAAATGGTAAACTCGTGATAATCTGCCGCAGGGTTGGTCCAGAACACTTCACGGAAATGGTCAGTATCGATGATAAATTGGACGATCCTTCCTATCGCATCTTTCCTGTCCTGCCACTTGTCACTCTCAATAATCGGGATCTTCCCTTCATCAACCAAACGCAGAATATATTGCCAAGAGAGCCCTGTCCCTGAAATCGTTTTGTCAGAAATCTGGTGATGGTCCAGAGGCCCAAGCCCCGTATCGACATGGATGACTTCATCCTCACCTATCTTCTCAACCGGATCACCAGCTCCTGCATCTGAAGTAAGAGTACTTGCTTCCAGCCGTTGCCCTGCCGGAACAAATTCCACGCCCGCATCATGCCACCCAGGAAGGTAGCGTTTGAGGATCCAGACGCTCCCGATCGCATCCCAGTCAGGGGACGTATGGGTGACAATAATTTTCATATAGCTCAGTATAGCAGCTCAGGCTCCGTGGAAGAAAGGCACGAGCATCGCAAATCCAGGATGGGCAGACAAGACACCGAAAAGGTCATGTTTCCCAACGCAGATTTCCTCGATCTCTTCGTACGTAAGCGTTTGCGCAATCTGTTCAAGCAATTGAGAAAGTGTCTCGTAGTTGTCAGCATACGAGTCAATATATCCTTCTTGGAGCATAGTTTTCTCAAGCGCTTCTTGTGTTTTGCCAAACCATAACACCTGCGCAGCAAGCGTAGAGGAAACATTACTTGCATCCTTACCCCTTTTTCCGATCTCCGCCTCAAACCGATCGACAAGGCCAGGTTTTGGAACGTTAACCTCGACAATGACCCCTTGCCGTGAAAGCCGTTCAGCAATCTGATGTGCCTGTTCTGCGTGTGCCTGCCCAAAACTTGCAAAAAGACCTGTCATATGAGGTTTTTTCAACCCTCCCCGTACAACTTGCAACCACTCATCCCCCAATTCCCGGTCACGAACGGAAGCAGCCGTGAGATACTTACGCGAACCTTGTATCCCAGCGGAAATTGTATCCGAAAGCCTCCCGTCATCCCACGCATGATCACTTTCATCACGTAAATCACCCGCTTGACCCACAATCATTTTTGCTGTCGTCACAACACCAGGAGTATGGGATTCGAACATAACCTCAACAGTCCTGCCATATTCTCTCGCAGAAACTGCCAACTGATGCATCCCGCGCCAAAAAAAGATATCAGCGACAAATTCTTGCGGGAAGTTGTGGACCTCAAGTATTTCCTGAAGGGAGCTACCCGCAAACAACTCATCATACTCTGCCATACGTTTTCCTGTGGCTTCTACACCCATTTCCTGAAGCCCCGCACCGATCACACTCTGTGCAGCGTTTGAGAATGTACCTGCGTCATCTGTCACGATACGCCTCTTGTTTCTCGCTTCAATTGGAGGATTGAACGCATCTTCCTTGTAAAATACGGTGTGCCCCGGAACCAAAGAGAGATGCTCACCCGTCGCACTGAGCAAACGGTAGGTTCCCTGCAGATTTAATGGGGCGTGTTCACGTCCGAAAAAAGTGAAACGGCCCCGTGGCTGCAGCTCCGTCTCAGGGACGCTTCCAAACTGTGGAATATCAACGCGTCTTGACATAGTCTGATATGGTAACAGAAGCTCGTTACCGTGTAAAGTATTTCAGAAAAGAGAAGCGTGCGCCTATCCAAGAACGGTACCCAAAAAAGTATAAACCTTGACAATCCTTGCGAAATCTAGCACGATAAAAAGAGTATGGATCCGAAAAAACCTGCCCTTGATCCAAAGCAACAGGAGACGCTCAATCGCATCATGAGCACGCCGACAGCTTCGGCCGGCACACCGCCTGTCGTATCGGATCCTCCGGCAGATCCCCCGAAACCTTCGATTGCTCCTACGCAAACAACAACACCTGTCTCCCCGCCTAAAAACAGCTCGCCGTTCCCGACGTTTTCATCGGCAATCCCGGATGATCCGTCTACGGTAAAACCCGTCACACCGCCGTCTTCAACCCCACATACACAACAGCCACTTGGGATGGGTGGCACAATCCCTCCGTCATCTCCTTTTGTCACACCGCAAGCTGCAGCAAAACCGACTGGTGTGAAAAGCTACGCAAATATCCCCATGGCGCAGCCTCCTGCTACTACAGTACCAACCGTGATCCAGGCGCCAACCAACGGAACTCCTCCTACCACGCTGTCAGCGAGCCAAATCCCGCAGGCACAAAACACGGCGCAGCCTGCATCGACAACATCTGCGACCAGCACAGCACCGACCAATACCAGTTCGCCGGCTATCGGTAAAAAACGGTCACCGCTTATTACCGTTCTTTTTGTCATCCTTGCTCTCATCCTCATCGTTGCCTACGCAATCGTCTGGGCACTCGTCTTCGGACTCACACTCCCGTTTGCCCTGCCGTTCTAAGCTTGTTACAATAGGACGAAATGAAACTCCCCAAAGAACTCACCACCGTCACGCCACTTTCAATCATCCTCTCGGGCATTTACTTTATCTTCTTCGTCATCCTCGCATTCTACCTCGGGATGCAGTATCAGCAACTAAAAGATCTGACAGAGGCACAAAGAATTAATATCCAGTCTACGGCGGTCACGACGGATAGACCATAGATGAAGTATCTTACATCCTACCTTTAAAAGGAAAATAACATCGTACTCTTAAAGTTTTTCGAGGATTTGAGGAATCGAAAGGAGTTCGGTTTTTTCTTCCTTTCGCTTCTTCCATTCTACTTGTTCACCCGTTTTTGCGGAAACGACTAACCGGACCGGGATGCCGATAAGATCACAATCGGCAAACTTCTGCCCTGGGCCGACATCTTCCCGATCATCATAGAGAACTTCAATACCCTCGGCGGTCAGTAATTCATAAACCTTATCAGCTTTCTCCTTAATTCCTGATTCATTACTCATAATTCCAATCAAATGTACCTGATACGGTGCTACCGACTCTGGCCAGATGATGCCCCTATCATCATGGAATAACTCGACAAGTGTCCCCATCACACGCGTCGGACCGATGCCGTATGAGGCAAACCACACCGGCTTTCTTTGGCCGTCTTTGTCGGTAAACATTCCGCCCATCTTCTCTGCATATTTGGCAGTACCGAACGGAAAAATGTTGCCAACCTCGATACTTTTAATTGCTTTGAGGCCCGGAGCCGTGCGGTCCCCATCCGTCATCACCTCGTCATTTTTGGCGTGCTTCCACGAATCAGCTATATAGATAGTATCCTCGCCTACCTCACAAGGTGCCTGAAACTCATGGGTATGCTCTTTGGTAAATACCCCGCCTGACGCCTCGGTAATAATCGCATCGATGCCGACCCGCTTGAAAACCCTAAGATACGCATCCGCGACTTCCCAGTAGTATTTCATCAAATCCTCCTCTGTCGCGTGGGCACTGTACAAATCTTTCATCATGAATTCACGACCTCTCAGGATTCCTGATTTCGCACGAAGTTCGTTGCGAAATTTGGTGGAGAAGTGGTAAATCGCAAGTGGTAAATCCTTGTATGATGTCACGTGTTTCCGGATCAGGTCCATCACAATTTCTTCATGGGTAAAAGAAAGCGCAAAATGCTTCTCGTTTTTCTCAAACTGGTACATCACGTCTTTCGCTTCGTCCCACCTGCCCGTTTCATTCCAGATATCTTTGGGGTGTAAAAGAGGCATCAAAACCTCCTGTGCCCCTGTAGCATTCATCTCTTCACGGATGATCGTATTGATATTTTCAATAACACGCCAGCCAAGGGGAAGTAACGTGTATGACCCCGCCATAAGCTTGTCGATAAACCCGCCGCGCATGAGGTATTTAGCGTTAATCGCTACCTCATCATGTGGTGCTTCTTTGAGAGTTTTTGGAAACAGTTTTGAATAACGCATATTTGTACTATATCAGATGTCATTGCGAGGAACAAAGTGACGAAGCAATCTCTTATAAATTTTCACAAGAAGCTGATTTTCGTATGAGATTGCCTCACCCTAAAGGGTTCGCAATGACAACTTAGAACATTTTGCTTCCCACCTTCGCTTCTTTAGTAGGCCTGAGTAAAACAACATTTCCCGCTTCATCTGCAACACCTAGTGTCAAAACCTCGGAAATAAACGGGCCGATTTGTTTTGGCGGGAAATTGACGACGCCTATGACTTGAGTACCGAGTAATTCTTCCTTGGTATAATTGGCAACAATCTGCACCGAAGATTTCTTCATCCCAATTTCAGGACCGAAATCAATCGTCAATTTGTAAGCAGGCTTCCTCGCTTCAGGAAAATCCAGTACTTCAATCACTTTCCCAACCCTAATATCTACTTTCGAAAAATCATCGTAACTAATCATAAATTTTCCTCTTACCCTTCTCCTCTTGCAGGAGAGGGATTGGTCGCTTTAGCGACCTAGGGTGAGGTCAAACCCATAAAAAACCGCCCTCAAGAAATTCATTATTGAATTTCTTCAAGGACGCATCTCGCGTGGTACCACCTTGTTTCGTTTAATTATTACTAATTAAACCTTGCTTCCGACTCACGAAAACATCGGATGCTCTGTTTAACGGTCAAGCTTCCGTCGCACTCATCGTGCTCTGCATCGTCCGGCGGGAAACCAGACTCAAACGCTTTCAAGTTATTTTACAAGGAACGACCAGACAAGTCAATAGCGCACTTTTTGTTTTAATGGAACGTGGGTAATCCCTGTCCACCCTTCCAGCCGAACCTTTACAAGACTTGTTACATCTGCGAGCTGGGCCGGAGTACCAAAACAATCCTGACTGGGAAGAACCGGGCTATAAAAGACATCTGTTCTCCCGGAAAATGTTCCAAACTCAATGAACGTTGCTTCCAATAAAGCCTCGTGAAGATCGTTTATATCAGGAGTTTCCCCACGCCCCTCATCTACCTGAAAGGCTCCGAACCTGTTGAGATTTGCAATTCCAACATACAGGCTCCTCTGCCGGTCTTCCTCGAGGCTTTTAGGTCTCCAGGTCAAACGAAACGCTGAGGCTACAGGCTGAACACTTATTTGTGTGTCATGCCTTACTTTTTCTGGCGAAATATCCGTAGGGCAATCCAATTGACTGTCTTCTATGTTGTATTTCGCTCGATACCACTCTAACATGGAGGGAATATTCAGTTGAGATAAGAAGAGGTTGCCACGAACGATTTGTCCGTGAAATTTATCAACCCTACGATTAAGGTCTGCAACTTCATGACCAATAGACGGATCCTGAGCAGACAAAACACCACCAACCTCCGAAAGTGCCATATATCCCTAGTCTTTCTTCTTCACATCATGTCTTGCATCGCTTGCCTCGCTCACGCTTTGGCGATGCGAGCCGACATTTGACACGGCGTGTCCCCCGAATTCGTGGCGGAGGGCTGCCACCATTTTGGCGGCCTCTTTCATTTTATTAAAAATATTCTTGAATAATTATAGTCTCTATTCATGAAAATTACAGCGCTTCTCTGGGATCGCTTAACAGATTATAAAAATCCCATTCTGCATCTCGACAGTACTGGTTATTACTTCTGAAAGCAGCAATAGAACTAGGCATAGCTCTTGGAAGGTTCAAGTCCAAAAACTATAAAGAGAGACTATGCAACAAGAGGCGGAGTTTCTTCCATAAAATCTCTAATTTCTAGCTGAGTTCGTAATCTTAATGCATCAATTGCTCTTGGACCAAACTCCAATTTTCCATTTATGAGAACAGCTATATCTACCATGTCTCCTAGAAAACGGGCATTTCCGATTTTTGCAAGAGGAGATGCTTGTAACTCACGTTGTAAACCGGTTTTATCCTCATCTGCATTCTGCTTTTCATTGTTGCTTACACTAGTAACAAATCCCCAATCACCATCGCTCGTCATAGCAACCGCAACACGACCGTATAATGGCCCGTCTCTTATAGAATAACCTGCATCGTATAACAATGAGACTGAGGATACTGTTGCTACTCTGTCACAGATTTTGTTACTTTCCGCTTCATCTCTCTTTGTGAAATGAGGAATTAATTCCACCCGTCCTTCAATTCTTGCAATACCACCTAACCCTCTCAAATTTATCTCATCGAGCATTTCTCCAGGTTCAACTGCATGGAGAACAGCTGATCCTATCTCAATCTTTCTTTTTAGATCTTGCTTTATTGCTTCCTTGTCACCGGCTATATCCAGGTTATCAATCTCAGCATCAATATCCGGAGAGACGAATGGCAACTCAAACGATTGCTGAGTTAGGACGATCTTTGATTGCGGCTGTTCGTGGAGAGCTAACATGAGAAAACACTACCTCAGGCAAATAGTAACTCTTCTGTATAGAAAAATGCAAGCCTGTTCTCGCGCAGAAACTTTACGCGGCGAACGGAGTGACAAAGGGTAAACGCTCCTGGAGGTCAGTCAACTCCCGCGCCAAAAGTGTGTTTACCTGAGCTGCTAGAGACTGTGTTCGTGTAACTGTGCCTTCTGCGGCAGCAATAATTGGCTCCATACGACCGAGAAGACCTATCACCATCGAAGTCGTCGGCATGCCTATTATCAACAAAAACGCCGATCTGTGATGCATTAATCACTGCGACACTTGCTCTCCCTTGACCTTCCTGCCCCCTTGTTTGCCAGAATAAATCAATATGGCTAAGCGTAGACACCTCATCTTTCCCATTTTCTCCATCAAAAGCAAAGATACGGTGAGACGGTGTTGGGTCGATGTGAGCAATCAAAACATTCGGAAAAGCAAGGAAGAGCTGACCACGATAGAATTCATATAATATGTCAGGAATCTGTGCTTGCGTGAGGAGTTCTCTCCCTCTTCGCATTTCAGCAATGATTTGCTGCTGCTCTGATTCAGGTAATGCTGAAACGAAATCCTTTGTCGCCTGGCCAACCCGCAGATCTGCTGGAAACACACATGAAATATCAAAAACTGGAGACTCACCATTTGACATGCGCTTGCATTGTATCCTTATCTTTGAAAAGCGCAAGCGTAAGCATTACATAAGGGAAAACTATTTCTTCTTCACCTCGTGTCCCCCGAATTCGTGGCGGAGGGCTGAAACCATTTTGGCGGCAAATGTCTTTGCGACCTCAGGATCCGTCTGTGAACGGCGGCGAAACTCAAGTGACTGTCCGATATTTTTAACCTCCACAGCTTCTTTTTTCGCCTGCTCGACAGTCCACTCTCCCTCACCGCTCGTTGCTATAACACCATCAATGTTCGACAGCTTATTGTCCTTTTCGAGTGCGTCTGCCGCACGGTCCGTCAGGAATCCTGAAACAATCGTCCTTTTTTGGTAGAGCTTGGCTACTTGGAGAAGATCAAAGTTATAAGGAGATTTTTGTAGTACTCCAAACCCTTCACCGATTGCCTGCATCATTCCATACTCAATACCGTTATGGACCATCTTCACAAAATGTCCTGCCCCGCCTGTACCAAAATACTGATGTCCCCCGTTTGGTTTGGCCAAACTATCAAGCAAAGGGGTGATAGACTCATATGCGCTTTTGTCGCCCCCAACCATCAATGGATATCCATTTTCCAAAGCCAAAATCCCGCCACTCACCCCAATCCCCAAAAATCCAATACCTCTTGCGCTTAACGCTTTGCTCCGTCTCTCTGTGTCATTAAAGTGTGCATTGCCTCCGTCTATGACAATATCCCCCGGCTCAACGTATTTAATGACTTCATCAAGAATATTCTGCGTTGCAGAACCTGCAGGAAGCATAAGCCAGATGATTCGCGGTTTTTCTAGTTGTTGAACCAACTCCTGGATTGATTCTGCAATCTTTAAGCTTTGCGATGTGGATTTGAGATTTGAGATTTGAGATCCTCAACTGCCTGTGGAGAACGATTCCAACCGATAACATCATGGCCTTCACTCACCAATTTCGTGACCATCCGTGATCCCATCTTGCCAAAGCCCAAAAATCCTAGTTGCATACTGCTTATACTAAGCTATCACACATGGAGACGCAATAAGAAAATAAACTCATACAGGTTTCTTACCATTTTTGCGTAAAAAAATTACACGAATATCCCCTGACACCTCCTTGACAAAAACCTGATCACGCAGTATTCTCATGATGAAGTGCCAGTAGAAAACCCAACATCACAAGCACCCTCTACCTCTCCCGTACTATCAGAAACTCAGCAAGTTGCATTAAGTTTTTTTGCTAGAGCTATAGATCTTGCTTCAACGCTACCTCCCTCAGAATTCAGGTATGACGCAAGAGCTGGTGTCTTTATCCTCACTCATACGGCAGACGCGTTCCGACAAGGTGGTGGAGGGTTGTTCGTACATACAAAAATAATGGATGTTTCTCCCAATGGATTCGGCTCGAAAGCGAGATTAGACATCGTCCACAAACAGGAAACAACTGATCCGTTTGATCATCATGAAAATGACAACTATGCCAGACATGACGTAAACACTTTTTTAAAGGGGAGAGAAATAGTTGTAGAAGAAGCAAGAAGCAAACTTCTTGCAGAAAGACCGCAACCCGCAGCAATCCAGACCCTCCCTGTACCGGTTTTTGAGGAGCAAAAAGCCGCGTAATGGAGTTTTACTAACTATTGACTATGGTATCGCCGGCAGCACGATTTGAAGGAGAATCCTTTTCACCCACTCAGTTAGGCGACGAAAGAAAAGTGATTTATCTACCCACGCGTCAGGAAACCCCGAAGCCAAAATCGAATGCAGAGCTATTCTTAGATTTTAGGGGTGCAATGATGATCCTCTCCGAACACACAATTGAAAATAGAATCGTGGCTCCTGACGCTGTGTATTCATTCTGGAATTCGGAAAAACGCCTCTGGGTAGACAAACGATATCCGGAAGGATTGTATGATCGGGTAGAACGAGTGACAGCACATCTAACAATTCAGTCGTACGCTTCCTTTCAGCAGCATCTGGGAATCGCAACAGGTCTTTCCGGTTTTGTGCCAGATCCAGATAAAGAACCTTTAATTGGAGCTGAGGCAGCAGGCAAAATGGGTAAGCTCCTCAACGAAGCTCATTTCGCCCTCGTAGGTCGACCTCTTCCGGCAGCATCTCATTAGGAAATTTTTGATAAATCCCCATTGAGAATCACTGGATCAATAAGCCGAATCTCGTGTGCCCAGCGGACTGTAGCATAATGAGGTACGTCGTTGAGGAGAAAAATTTTCTTTCCGAGATAATACGCGAGGCCTATCTCCATCAGTGCAGATGTACCGATATAGCCCTCTATCCCCTTTCTCTTGTAATTCAGAACTAAAATTGCGTCGGATTGAGCAACGAGTTTGAAGCTTTGCATCATCAAATCCCTCTCCTTTGCGTGGACTAAGTTGCGGTCTAAATCGTCTACAAGCTTCTCATCGGCAACATGGACATCAGTATCATGCGGCACATTGACCATATGCCCCATCGCTTCTAATTTCTTCTTTGTCGCAAGCATCTGCCTCGCAAATGCCATCGACCCACAAATCATGATATTCATAAATCCCTAATCGACCTTTTCTCTAAAAACCGTAACCTCCCTATACTCTAGTACTATGTAGTACTATACTTTGCGACTAAGCAAAAGTTGCTCAATTTTCTTATGCATCTCGCTCTTCTCATCGAGGTTTTTTAGCACATTTCTTATCTTCTGTTTCTGCTTGCTGTTAGCAGATTGTATTACTTCCTCCAAGAGAAGTTCTGGCCAAAAATACATCGGGTATTTTCGTTTCAACCTATCCCAATCTGAAAGTTCTTTTACTCGTACTTTTTCTTGTGGGAGTTTACTAATAACGCTCCGGAATCCCTCCCCACGCTCCGCTAACCATATAGCGATTTTAGCAATCGTTCCGTGACTTGTGTGAGCGAGCTGCTCTATCTCTTCATACGTTTTTCCTTGCAGAAGCAATTTCGCGATACGAAGTCTCTTGGCAAGATTCTCTAACTCCTGTCTCGTCAGAAGATCTTGGATAAACAAAGAAGCTTGTTCAATGTTTTTTGCCTGGATAATTGCAGAAACAAGATCAGTGACTATTGACTCTTGCTCAGCAACGGAAAGTTTTCTGGATCTCATGAAATCTCCCTAAAGTATAATACTATGTAGTACTATACATCAAGACACTCAGTATCTTTCGCAGGAACGGGACATGAGTGCTTCAACATCCGAAGACTGCACCCATCCTTCTTCTGATAAAATTCTTGTAACAAATGCCATCGACCCGCAGATCATGATTGTCATGACGACGCGTTCTCCTTTCCCTCTTGTACTGGTGCTCTCTTACGTAGCCCAATACTTTCGGCACTTTTTGCCATCCCGACAAAAAGTTCAGCGAGATTATTGACCTTATAACCCATGTCTTTCATCTCTCTGATAAGATTTGCCGCGGCTGAGAACTTCTCAAGAAAGTCACGTACCAGCACCGTTTCCGGATACGGGTCATACTCATCAAACCTTTGGTTGCGGTACCACTGGACAAATGAGAGTAACGCGTACAAGTCCTTGTTGAGCTTTCCTTGAATCGCCACCATATCTAAACCGTTGCTCGTCGCCAATCTGAGAAAGCCGTCGATATTGTTTGGCGTCTCAGGATACAAACTTGCAAGAAACTGATTGGAAAA
>JAUYMJ010000024.1 GCA_030698775.1 bacterium | reverse complement strand
CGATAAGGGTGATAGCAAGGAGGACTGCTAGGATACCGATGACAACGAGGAGCTCGATGAGGGTGAACCCCTTACTAGTTACCGGTGACACGTGACCAGTAACAGGTCGAACATTTTTCTTGTGTCGTGTTACGTCTGTCGTGTTACGTTGTGTGTGGGCAGTCATGTCGTGTATGAATTCCTTGTTCCCGGGTCTATACCAAGTATGGTAAGAAAAGACATGTGGTGTCAAGGGGGAAAATCAGTAGACTTTCTCAAGCGACACGTCCGAATTCACCACGACAACGGTTACTTTATGGTAGTAGGATTGTCCGGTCGTGTAATCCTCTTCTTTCTCTGAAGCACTCCCTATCATCTGCATGTCCAAAGCGTAGTCCCTATTCGGGTCGTTTGAATCTGCGAGGAAAAAATCAGAATATGTGCATATTCCGACAGTGAGGCACCCATCTTCACCGATATACCCTCCTACGAGATACGCTCCTACGTTGACTTGTGTTCCGTTTAGCTCCGCAGCGTGGTCACGTATGTATTGTATCGTGACATATGATACACCCGGTTGCGGAGTACTATCGACAAAATGAGGAATTGGCGTCGGGGTCAAAGTCACTGTTGGCGTAGTGGTAAGAGTAGGAGTGAGCGTAATCGTCGCAGTAGGTGTGGGCACGCTATTTGTTTTCGTTGATGAGGAAGATGTACCGGGTGTTGGCGTCTGCGGATTTGTACTCCCAACAGATGTTACATACAGCGTCTCCCCATCAGTTCCCTGCGTGATAATCCCTTGTGCAACAACTTTATTTCCCGAAACGAGCGTCCCATTTACCACGTCTAAGTACTGGACATTTTGCAGCAGATACGTTTTTCCATCCGGTGACTCAAGAGCGACGATGCACTCATTTTTAACGGGTGGCGTTGAGGCAAGGCACTTCACTGTCCCCTCGACTTTCACCTGCATAACTGTTGGGACAGGCGTCGGGACATTTATCCCATTGGTCTTCGCGGAAGATGTCGTAGTAGTCTCTTTTGAGATGTTGGCGGTGACTAGTCCTATTGAGGTAATCAGGGTCCCGATGACGAAAAGTCCAATAATATTTTTCTTTGTGAAAATTTTCGGTACTGAAAAATCATCACCCAACTCATCATCTTCCGAAACCGAATCGTCATGGAGATACCGAATATCATGGACGTCCATTACAACCAGTATAGGGAAAAAAGCGAGACGGATGCAATCAGAGACGACCTATTTCCGGAAAGAGAGGAAGGCAGCAACTGCGAGGACGACCAAAAGCAAAACAAACACCCCGACTAGGACAAAGGTACGTGTATTTGATGTCTTCTCTCCTTTACCGTCTTCTTTCTTCGCCTGCGGCGAGTCGGCTTTTTGCTCCGCATGGCCTTGTGGCTGCTGTGTTGTATCAGTGAGAAAACTGTACTGGCGAATTGACGGGGCACGCCTATAAATTTCTGAAAGTCGGTCTTTTGTCATCGCGAGCGCCTGATTGACGTCTACCCCAAGCACATATGATGGAAAGATATAGTCAACGACGGACCCTTCCTGTTCGAAAAGATGCGAAAGAGTTTGATAGAGGTCCCTGTTTGTTGCAATAAGTTTTGACTCAGCGTTTTCAAATATAATTGTTGCAGTATGCTCAAAAGGCATATTATCGAGAAATTCTTGGATCTCTTTCTGCGTGTCCGGGCTTTTCGAATCGTGGAACGGCTTTTCAAAAAGCACGTTCTCCGAAAGTGCAATAACAAACCGTGAGGGCTGGATGTTATTTGCCTTAATAAGGTTTTGCAGTTCGTTTTGCAGGAGCTGTTTGTTAATCACCTCTAAATCCCGAACAACATCAGGAGGAAACGCAAACTGAAGGACAGCAGGCATCGTTGATGTAAACATCAGTAACCCGTTTTGGTCAAGATAAAGAAAACCGATGCTGTTTGACTGTGGACTCATATTATTGCACCTCTTTCCATGACGAGATTGTCAAAATACTATCCGGGTAACCAAGTGTCACCTGGACTTTTCTCACAAAATTTCCTGCTCTTCCCGATGATGTAATTATATACGGATCCGTACCGCTGACAGTAACTGTCGCAGTGTCATTTCCGACTGTCAATACTTCTCCCACATATGACTTATCCCGAAGAAGTCTAATGATTGCGTTTTCCGCACCTGACTCAGCCGTGTAATACGCTTCATTTCCAAGAGCAAACGCCGATGAGGAAAACGTATTCGTCACCGTTAACATAATTGCACCTGCTGTGAGCATCATTGCGATAATGACAACGATAAGTATTGTAACAAGCGATTGTCCTTTTAGGTATTTATACTTCATCTTCAACGTAACCCGTATGTTGCGCTAAACGTTTTTGAATCTGCACCTTTTGTTCTTTGTATTTTACTTGTGACGGTGAACGAGAGCCAAACAGTCGGTTTCCCGGACACATTTCCGAATTTGGTAAAACCTAGATCACTTATCAGGACGTCTGCGCCACTAAGTTTCTCAGTTGACCCATCTGTTGTTACCATCAAATCCGTACCTGATAAAAAATAACGGATTGTATTTCCGTCAACGGTAATCACTAACTCATCTACCTCTTCTCCATACGTACCAGGGGATTGCACGGCACTTGCCTGCACTATGTCGTAATGGAACCTTGAGAGAAGAAACCTTCCATCTTGCTCAACCGATGAAATTGATTCGGACTCCAACTGCACTTGTAAAGAGGCGATAAACAATTGGGAGAGAATCGCAAGAAAAATTGACAATAACCCCATGTAAAGCAAAAGCTCAATAACAGAGAGTGCATGGAACGTCTTCTTCATCTTTCCCTTCAATACAGCAACTACCCCGATACTTTGAACTGACACCACATGATATAGTTCTCCTTTTTTCATGGCGAATAATTTATTCCGACATCTGAAATGACCGGCGTTACGTTTCTGTCCGAAGACGTGAGGACTGCCCTATAGCGGACGCATTGTCCGGGGTTTTCATACCCTGTTCCGTCCTGGTCAAGAGGTATAGCGCCACCCGATGAGGGGAAATAGGAGCTTCCTTGCCCGTCCGGCCCGACAAATAGAAATGTAGCTCCGGCACAGGAACCCGAAACCGGCTTCGCAACAGCTACCTGAAACTGAACATCGGTCCCTGATGGCTTTGTGACGGTCGCATGAATTGCATTGACTGACGCATCAATTCCAAGATCGATAATTGAGGAGGTAAATATCCCCTGTGTTGCATAGATTCCACCCGGGCCTCCTTCAATTATTTTCAGCTCCGAGGTCGCATCACCGGTAATGATATACGAGTAAGAGTCAGAATCAGGTTCGGTAAGCGTTGCAATACCATTCACTCCGCTGTTAATTTCGTAACCTCCACAATACTGAGGGTTTGCTTCATCGACAATATTGATAACTTTGTACTCTTCACCATTATGCCCGACAAGAACCAGCTTCTGATACGTCGCGACAGCTATACCTGTCGGGTTCATGCCTGATGCTTCAAAGCTTCCTACAATCGGACGGTTATTGGTTTTCGCATCCGTGTTTACAATAAATAGCTCTTTTTTATTCGCGTCAGCCTCTGTGGACAGATACACTCTACTTCCGTCTGTATTTATAGCAATACCAGTTGCAGCCTGCCCGTTCACGTCTGCATACCCGGTGATTGTCAGAACCGTCCCTAAGCTATTATAATTTACGATTTGCATCTCCTGTGTCACACCAGCAATCGCGATGTATGCATACCCGTCAAAAACAACCATTTCTATACCTTTTCCTCCAAGGAGCTTTGAGGCGAGTTGCTCCCGTGAACCGGACTTGCTTTGTAGGTTAAATGTGCGAAGCGTATTGTCTGATCCGGTGACAAATCCTATGTCTGGTGATCCGGAAACAACGAACACGCTTTCGGCATTGATATTGCCAGAAATGTCGAAATACCCCACTTCCGCATACTTTTTTGTATCCGGATCTAGCTGGTTCAAATCGAGAATAACGACTTCTTTTGCATTATTGTCTGTTGCGATATATGCATAATTTCCATCCGTGAAGACGTCATTTGTCTTGTAGCCGTCAAAGGTGCCTGCTGACGTCGCGTTCGGCGGATGGTTATTATCGATATCTACACTTGCAAATGAGACACCTGAGGAGTTTTCTCCCGTCCCGGCAACAATATTTCCCACAACTGCTGAAACTGCATTGGCCACACCGCTTTTCGGCAAATCCAAAGATGAGATACTAAGGTTTGGATCACACCAGTCACCTTTCCCGTGTGGCGCAAGCACAACCTCCCCGTCTTGTGTTTTAGTCACAGACGTTCCGTCCCCTGAGCCAGCATTAAAATCTGTGTCTGTTGTTTGTAAAATTCCTGCATTACCAAGATACCTCGTGAAGTAGCTTGTCGTAGCCATTGAGGACGTATAGGGAGCGGTCCACGAGACGGTTATTGTGACTTTTTTTGTCGAATAGTCCACCATTCCTCCGGACGAAACTATCGCTCCCGCAGAGTTTCGGAGGACATCATCGATCACAACAGACCTAGTGAATCCGGCAACCGCCTCGCTCCCTGGGACGAGCTGCCAAGCCGATCCCGAAAGCGCCGGGTGGAATGCCCCGTTTACCGTAATGTTTGTCCACCCTGCCTCACGGACGCTTCTCACCGCCTCAACAGCCTGCGTGAAGAGCATCGTAGCGTCGACGCGTTTCCCCTGTTGGGATTTCCCTTCACGTGAGCTTATAAACGCAGTTAATAATGCAGGTAAAACGATCCCCGCAAATGCTATAGCCACCAATAATTCAATCAGTGACTGGCCGCTCGCAAGCCTTGGGAATTTCGGAAAAGACATAGTACTAATTAATTGCCGTAATGACTCCATACTTGTTCATCTGGATAGTTTTTTGCGTTTTGGAAATGCTGTTTGAGAGAGTCAAGGTAGTAAGTGCAGGATCAAAATCAATAAGTTCACCACTCCCCTTGTCAAAAATGACACTGTTGTTTGGAAATGCAACCGATACAAACGTCTCTCCATCTCCAAGTGAAACCGTGTGGTTTGAGGGATCAGTAGGATTGTAGGTGCTGCCATGGAAGAGTGTGTATGAATTGGCGCCTACATACACACCATATATTTCAGGATCCACTCTCCCCTCCGAGTCACCTTGCATCGCTTTCAGCTGTGTTGACCGAAGGTCTGCAACAAAAACATCGATGGAAGATGATTGAGACGCCCTGCCCCTACTCCCCAATAAATTCACCCAAATAAACCCAAAAAGGAGCGAAAAAAGACCCATTGCAACGAGTAATTCGACAAGACTAAACCCTTTCAGATATCCTTTTTTCATCTTGATCCTACACTGCCAATGAGACCGTAAATCGGCGCAATAATTGACAGCATCATCCCCCCGACAAGTCCCCCGACAAATAGCAACATCACCGGTTCAATAATCGCTGTCACAGTACGAAGCTTATTTGAGACTTCATAGTCAAGAAACTCCGATATTTCAAGCATCGATTTATCAAGAGTCCCGCTTTTTTCTCCGGCCTCGGTTATCTTGACAAGTATGCTTGGGATAACGCCTTTCGTATCACGGAATGCACCGGACAACTTCCTTCCTGAAATTACGACCTCGCGCGCGTGGTGGATGGCACGTCTCACTTCTTTTTTCTTTACAATATCCTGTGTCAGCTCAAGGGCAGTCGTGATAGGAATCCCTGCATAGAGCAAAAGATACAAGCTCCGTGTAAATTTTGTCAGATCGATGTCTCGGGCCAAACCCCGAACGAGCGGCAGGGAAAAAAAGATATTGAGGATAAGCTGTTTCTGGCGCTTATAAAGAAAGAAGACAAGAAACACAAAAAGTACAATTCCCCCAATTGCCGGAACCGTGTAGTTGACCAGGAGATTCGACATTGCGATAAGTATTTTCGTCGGCAACGGCAGCGTTACGTTAAGGCGGAGAAACACGCTGGCAATTTTCGGGATGACATACACGAGCATGAGTAGCATCACAAGGCCGAACACAACCATAATCACCATCGGATAAATCATCGCCGAACGGATCTTGTCGTTAAACTCCATATCCTTTTTTATATTTTCTTTCAGGTCTTTCAGCGTCTGGTCAAGTGTCCCTGCTTCTTCAGACGCCCTTATGATGTTGACGGTAACTTTGTCAAAAATGTTGGGAAACCGCGAAAAGGATTCATATACCCTTTTCCCCTGCATGAGGTCTGAACGAAGCGTCTCGAGAAGCTTTTTTTGGTTCCCTTTTGCATCTTCAAGGAGCGCATCAACCGTCTCAAGAATCGGGATGCCGGCAGAAAACATCGTATTAAAATTACTGATGAGGGCGAGTTTGTCGTTGCCCGACAGCGTTATATTTTCAGCATTCATTTTTTAACTTTCGACTTTCGTCACCCTGAGCACTTCGGCAAGTGTGGTGACCCCTTTTGCAATTTTATTCAACCCGTCATCAAGCATTGTCGACATCCCCTCAGCAATTGCTGCTTGGGCAATAACGTCGGCATCCCGCTTCTCGGTGATAAGTTTCCTGACCGTATTGGTGACTTCGAGCACTTCGAAAACGCCTACCCTCCCCATGTACCCTGTTTTATTACACACCTTACACCCCTGACCCTGATACACGGTGATAACGTCGGCACTGCCAAAATGTTTCACGATGAGGGCATCGGGTATGCTTCTTGTAAGTTCAGCCTTATGTACCTGTAGAGACACTTTACACATTTCACATATTTTCCTGATCAAACGCTGGGCAATAATGACGTTGACGGTTGAAGCCACAAGAAATGGCTCTATCTTCATGTCGGTAAGACGAGGCAGGGTCGTTGCAGCATCGTTTGTGTGGAGGGTTGAGAGCACCAAGTGACCGGTGAGTGCAGCATTGACAGCGATACTCGCAGTCTCGTTATCACGGATTTCTCCGACGAAAACAACGTTTGGATCTTGTCGAAGAATAGACCTCAGGCCCGAAGCAAATGTGAGGTTGGTTTTCACGTTGACCTGGATTTGGTTAATACCTTTAATCCTGTACTCAACCGGGTCTTCTATCGTTGTGATATTTTTTTCCCTCGTGTTTAGAATCTTAATGAGTGAATAAATAGATGTCGTTTTTCCGGAACCGGTAGGCCCTGTTGAGAGAACCATGCCAAATGACTTACTGATGGCTTTTTGCACTTTCGTAAGATCTTTTTCATTCATCCCAAGATCAACCAATGAAAACTGCCTGAAGTGTGAAGCCAGAAGACGCAACACAACTTTCTCCCCTTCCACTATCGGAAGGATCGAGACACGAAGATCCAAATCCTCTTCCTCAAGCCTCATCCGCATCTTCCCGTCTTGGGGTGATAAATGCTCATCAGTCCGAAGCCTAGAGAGGACTTTAATGCGGGCTATCACCTGATCGTGAAGGTGCTTGGGCATACGGAGCATGTCATGGAGCATACCGTCTATACGAAACCTGGCAAGTGATTCTGTTTCGTTAATTTCAATGTGGATATCAGATGCCCTATCCTGATAGGCATAGTCAATAACCATATCGACGATTTTTGAGACAGGAGGCTCCGCATACTTCCCGAAATCCTTCATCAACTCCTCAAATGACTTCTGTAAATCCTTTCGGTAAATTTTCAGGGTGTTATAGATGTCCCGTTCTGTTGCGTAGTAAGTAGCGACCTTAGAGCCGGTCTTCCGAGCAATCATCTCCTGTACAGTCGTGTTGCGGGGATCAACCATGGCCAGCTTCACACCGTTTGTGTCCCTCCCAAACGCAATTACCTTTTGTTTCCTCGCGAGTTTTTCAGGAACAATATGGTAAACCTCTTCAGGGATTGACGTTTTTGTAAGGACAATAAAAGGGATTTTGAGAAAATCTGCAATGAGGATACCAAGATTTTCATCGCTGATCACGTCACGCTCGATCAGCATGTCTTCAAGCGTGGTGCTTGAGTCTTTTGCGAACTGCTCAAGTTCGTTAATTTTCTCCTCGGCAATAAGCCCCGTACGGAGAACGAGCTGTTTTAGTTCGTCATTTGAAATCAACATAGGGCAGGAAACAATACTCCATTGTTATTATTCTCTATTGCCTACATGTTTTCAACTGATAGTTTTCGGGATACGTAAGATATGTCGATTGCGACCGAGGAGATTATGAAGCTGGCTTTTGTGCGGACTGGATGATGGCTTGGATCTTTTGCAACAGCTTGTCAAAATCAAAAAAACTCTTGTTGACATAATCGATTGCCCCAAGCGCTTTCGCTTTCGCAACATCCGCTTCCTGACTTAGCGTTGAAAATACGAGAACAGGTATTGTTTTTAGCGACGGGTCCGATGCTAAGTCCTGCAGCACACCAAACCCGTCCTTATTTGGCATGATGAGATCAAGGAGGATCAGATCAGGCCTCAGCTTCTTAACTGCCTCCATCCCCTGGATACCGTCGAGTGCGGAATAGATTTCATACCCGATTTCGCGAAGCTTGAATGTATAAAATTTTTGGAAGAACGGGTCATCTTCAATCAGTAAAATTCTCATATCGTTAATCCAGCGTTATCCCGGAAACTTTTTCAAGTAACATCCTTTCATTATTCAGAACGCATTCCTTGTTTTCTCTCTCAATGCAGTCAATTGACTCGGAGAGTTTATTGACAGCAGCCGTGACGGCAGATAAAAGGTCATCCGTGAGTAAAATCTTTCCCTCTTTTGCAGCAAAAAAGATTTTCTCGAGAA
>JAUYMJ010000005.1 GCA_030698775.1 bacterium | reverse complement strand
ATTACTCTTTGATTTAGCGCTTTCCCATGCAAGCTCATATATCTTTTTCATTGCATCTGCAATCTCCTCGCTTTCTATGATTATACCGAGCTTTTCTCTCCATGAAGCAATCATGACTTTGTTGTCATAGATGTTAATCTCCGGTGAAAAGTAATACTTATCAGCTGGCACAAATGCAATTTCTCTTTTCTCTTCGGCATCATGGCTCTTTCTCTCTAGTCCAGTCTGGGTCTCGGGGACAATCGCTCTTATTTTGATATTCTTCTCGGCACGTCTCTTGTAGTATTTGGGGAAATAATTCGGTAAAGCTTTGTGCATATCATCAACAGTCGCATAAGCCCTAATAGCTTCTGAGCTTGTGAGAGTATCCTCATAAACATATTCAAGTCCATCAGTACCCTCATAGAACCTAATCTTAGGACGATTTTTGAGTGCATGAAGTAAAGTTAGCTCTGGCACAATCATATCTGCCTGCTTGATATACTCCTCTGTCTGAAGTATTCGTCTCTTTAGATATTCAGTAATCGCAGTTGGGGGTTCGGCGGCATATTCCTGTTTCGGTTCTTTACCTGACACATTTACAAGTTTTTTGCTAACTAGAGAGCCAAGAATGTCATAACCCGTAGTGCGGTTAATTCCAGCCTTTTGGGAGATCTTTGATACGGTACCCTTGCCCAATTCCAGCAAAGCTACATATACATCGGTCTCTTTTTCACTAAATCCGAATGCTTGTAAATTTATTTTGAGTTGTATGTGTTTGTTTTCCATGGCACAAGTATATACCTAAAGCTATGTTTGTGTCAATAGTTTTCCACAATAATATGTTGATAACCCTAATCATATTGCTAAATATAGGTATTTTAATGTTTTATTAGTGGATATGTATTGACATTCTGTATCAAGTATGCTATACTTACAGCAGAAGATAGTAGATCATTGAAAACCTGCTTGCGAATGTAGTTACGGCCACAAGGCCTTGAAAATCGAGACTTTCTGGCCGTAACTACAAAACAATCAACCAAAATGAAAGGAAAAACACATGAAAACGACTGAATTCAAAACATGGAAGACAATCAAACTCGGAACAGGCCTGAAAACAATTGAGGATTTCCAGCGTGCTTTTGAGGAGGCTGGAATCTACTTCGACAACATGGCTCCGTTCTTGCGTCACCCTTCGTTTCGGGTATCAGACGAACTGATAGAAGTGGATCTGGTCAAGGTCTCTAACGAAGATCTGGGCCATGACCACAACACTCATGTCATACATGGACTTGAGCTCCGTGCGGAAATTATCCGATTGGCCTTGGCTCAGGGACTTGTTGTCTGCCCAGCGGAAGTCGGCCCTCAACTTCGTTTGCAATACCGAGGGAATGATTATGTTCTCATCGGGACCGAACCTCTGCCATACATCTTTGATGGAAGAGAAGGTCTGGCAGGAATGGGTATCGCCGGAAGTGACGAAGGGAAGCTATATACCCATTGCTTCACGGCAGACTGGTTTATCATGAACAAGGTCTTCGTCAAACCTCGCAAGTAGGTGACAAACAAGTTTTGGAGGGTTTCTACTTAAAACCCTCCTCTGTATCGAGATGTGTTATCTCGACTGATGATTCCGAAAGGATGAAACAGGAATTCTTTGACAAACAACAACCAAACGAAAGGAAATATAGTATGAAAACGAACACACCGGAATTCAAGGTTTGGAAGACGATTCAAGCCTATAGGTTTGAACTCGATCTTGTTCTAGTCTCTGCCGAAGATTTGGAGGTTTCTTCTTCTGGTGAGAGTGGTCACCAGCCTCCCTTAAAAACATTTGAGGCAGTGGATATTGCTCACAAGGCGTTGGAGAGTGGGTTGACCCTCCCGCCAATCTTCGCTTCGGATCAGCTAAAGCTTCAGATTCCACCAAGTGACAACATGATGATCTGTTTCATCATCAATGAATATGGAGAGGTCATGACTAGCTCTTGGTTCGAAGGGCAATGGCAGTCGTGTGCACCAACTTGTGCACTGAGTTGTCTGACATGCTTAGCACGCTATGTCTTCGTCAAACCTCGTAAGCAGTAACGGCCGTAGGTCTGCCAAACGCTATGGAGATACAGCGTCTAACTCCAGCCCTGCACAAGAAATTGTGTGGGGCTAATTTTATATTTCATGGCGCTTTATTCGCCTCCCGTTCTACCGCCTTTGGAGGGTAGGTGGTGCGCGTGACGCTTGGCAGATAAGGGCGCGTTGACCTCCGCCCGTCACCACGAACTCAATTCGAGCCTAGCGCATATCGGTGCGAGCGTAGCGCCCCACTGTCTGTGCGTTACAGACTGTGGGAAGCGCGAAGCCGCACGGGTATGCGCGTTAAAGGCTCGCCAAGGACAATATTAGGGCGGAGGTGTACGCGCCCGTACTCTCTCCTACTATGCGCTCTCGTACAAGCGGCCGCGCACGACCTGCCCGGAGAAGGCGGTCGGATCGGGAGGCGCCACCTTCCCCAGAATTTGGTATCGCTTTTTCTTCTATGGATGTAAAATTAGACAATGCATCAGGATTACATCAAAGTCATGGAAATCATCAACTTCAAGCTTCAAAAGTTTTGGACTGATTATCAGGGCAATTTTGAGGACTTTTTACCTCCAGAAATAACTATAACCGAGGAAGATCTCAGGGTGGTGAAAATCGACAAATACGCTTGTTTAACGTGCCTAGAACATTTGAAACAGAAAGGATATCTATACATCGATCGTGTCCACGACAGCGAGGATGTGCTTAATATGGATCATGATCAGATCGAGGAGACAACGCCAGCAATTTATTGCCTTTCCATTGCAAAAGAGATTTTGCCGTTGATCAGATGGTACAAACAAGGCAAGACAGAAGACGTTCCAAGGGGTGTGTCATTTGATTGTAAGAAAAGCATTTTGAATATTGGCGACAAATCAGTACATATTCAACAGAAGAACGACAAGCCGAACAGTCATTACATCCTCGAATACATTTTTGAAAATCCTGATGGGCTTGAAGCCAAATCATACTACTCAGAGATTCTTGATGCCAAATTTCATGACGAGCACCTAACGCAACGATCAATGTGGCGAGCTTGTGAAGCGATCAATCTCAAAGTCTCCAAACAAGCTGGTCTAGGCAATTTTCTTCTGAGCACATCTGGAAAGACAGGCTATGTTCAGATCAATCCAGAATATCTTGAAACCACAATTTCATAACATATCGTTACCGTAACCGTACGGGTACGATCCGGTAACAGAACTGGAATAGCATGTGATCATGCAACACCGGTTCAGCCAACAACTCATAGATCGATGCATTGCCGTATTCAAGGAGAAAAACGGGGTCGATATTTCTCCTGAAACAGCCAATGAGTATCTGAATTCGTTTGCTGATTTGTATATAGCATTTGCAGGACAGCGTTCCGTCCAGCCAACGCTTTAGCGCGGCGGACGGGACGCGTGTGACTTGCTAGTTAACTAACATAAGACGATGACAGTAAATTCTAGACTTGACCTTTATCACACTCAATCAGAAATAATTGTCATTCGTAATCAGATTTTTGTTAAAAATTTGTGTAAATAATTTTTCAAGCGTACAATTGTCACAATTACATTCTAATAATTTTTATTATCAATTAACTTACAATATCCATGAAATATATTCTCTACTGCAGAAAATCAACCGAATCAGAAGATCGCCAAGTCCTTTCACTCGACTCCCAAGAAAAGGAGCTCATGGATATTGCAAAAAATCATAACCTGAATGTCATCAAAGTCTTCAAGGAAAGCAGATCAGCCAAGACTGCCGGTCGTCCCATTTTTAATGAAGTAATTGAGATGATACAGTCCGGTAAGGCCGATGCCTTACTTTGCTGGAAGCTCGATAGATTGGCTCGTAACTTCCAAGATGGAGGTCTCATCATGGATATGCTTCAACGAGGCGTAATCAAGGAAATTCGGACCTATGAAGCCATTCATTTACCCAATGAAACCGCCTTCATCATGGCTATGCAATTCGGCATGGCTAATCAATACAGTCGTGATTTGAGCGTC
>JAUYMJ010000004.1 GCA_030698775.1 bacterium | reverse complement strand
GAATGAGTCAATCAGTTTGATATAGTTTTTTGAGACTAAGAAATATTGCTCCGCGGCGAGGATTCGAACCTCGAACCTTGAAATTAACAGTTTCCTGCTCTACCATTGAGCTACCGCGGATCGTCTGGCTATTTTAGCACCTGCCTAGTGAGAAATCCAGACCGTGGTGTATACTGCATCTATGAAGATCAACGCCGTATGGCATAAAGCACACCTGATGCCTAAAAATCCTACACTTGAGCAAAGGATCACGTGGCATATCGAACATACGAAAGAATGCGGATGTCGCGAGATTCCACCAAAGCTCCAGGAAGAAATTCGCAAGTGGAAATAAAAGTAGTGCTATAATCAGGCCGTGGTGAAAGGAAAATCTCACACCGGCACGTGGTCTCGGCTCGACCAAGTCGCGCTTGATATAGAATTTCTCCTCATAAGCGTCGTCCAGGGAGTCGCACTCGCTGCGCTCGCAGGAGGTGCTGCCGGAATTTTTACATCGCTTGACTGGTTTGCAATTCCTTATGCCATAACAGCTTTCCTCATCGTACTCATCTTCTGGTCAGGCGCCATTATCCACGCGCTCTCATTTATCGATTGGCCTTTAGATCTCATGCATAGTTTTCTTTATTTCTTAGCAAGCTTCGTCGAAGTGATGGCATTTACCCATCTTGAAAACCCGATGCTCTGGTTTATTTTTATCCTGGGATTTCAGATCGTCTCTGCAGTACTCTATAAATATGACCTGGGGCTTATCAAAAAACACGAGGCAAGATTTTCTCAATCTAAAGAAAGTCGGGCTCTTTTTGCACACACGATCGGACAACAAGAGAGGGAGATTAACTCATACGTCCCGCTTGCCATACTCTATAGTGCAGTTGCAGTCGGAAGTATTTGGTTCTATCCAACGCTTTTTATCGAAAAAGGCTATCATCTTGTATTTATCACTGGTCAACTCCTGTTCAGCGTCATGTTCCTCAAAAATTCCATGCAGGCATTTCAAAAACGATCCGCACTTCTTAGCAGGGTGATCGAGTAGTCTTCATCCTGTCAGCTTTATCCGTAACGGGGAGTGGTATAATGCACCACCATGGAAATTTTCTTTCAATCAGGCCTTGTTCTCCTACTCGTCCTACTCAACGGCTATTTTGTCGCCTCCGAATTTGCACTCGTCGCAATCAGAAAAACCAGAGTTGCAGAACTTGCAAAAAAAGGAAATGCTGCTGCAAAACTCTTGCACAAAGCGCTTGAGCATCTGGATATGTATATATCGGCGACGCAGCTTGGCATCACCCTTGCGAGTCTTGCCTTAGGGTGGGTCGGGGAACCGTTCTTAGCCAATCTGATCGAACCGTTTTTCTCCTTTTTACCAAACGAGCAGGCTGTCATTACCTCACATACTCTCGCAGTTGCAATTGCGTTTGGCACCCTTACGTTTCTTCATATCGTACTCGGTGAGCTCGTTCCTAAATCGCTGGCACTACAAAAACCCGAGAAGACATCACTTCTTATTATCTCTCCGCTTCTTCTCTTTACAAATATTTTTCGGCCCGCTATTTGGTTTCTCAACGGTACCGGGCAGGTTATTCTCCGTATTTTCGGCCTCCATAACCCACAAGGCCATCAATCGGTCTATTCAGAAGAAGAAATCAAAATACTGTTAACCCAAAGCAGCAAAAGCGGTGTCATTCCGTCAAAAGAAGTCGAGATGGTGTATAACATTTTTCAACTTGGTGACATACCGGTAAAATTTGTGATGATCCCAAGAACCGATGTCATAGCCTTCAATGTCGCAACAACGCTCAAAGACATTCTCCAGCGTATCGAAAAATATCCACATAGCAGGTTTCCCGTCTTTGAGGGAGCAATTGACAACGTCATCGGCTTTATCCATGTCAAGGATATCTACAGGGAGTTACTCAAACACGGCGAAAAAACGAAACTTTCGACACTCAAAATAGTCAGGAGCATTATCAGTGTTCCCGAGGTGAAAAAAATAGATGCAGTCCTTCAGGAAATGCGCAGAAAACGGATCCATCTCGCGGTTGTGCACGATGAGTTTGGCGGAACAGCCGGCATTGTCACGCTTGAAGATATCATCGAGAGTGTCGTTGGGGAAATAGAGGATGAATTTGACGAACCATTCAAAAACATTATCCGCCAAAAAGACGAGAGTTATCTCATAGAAGGACATACGCTCATTGATGACCTACGACAAAAATTCAACCTCCCCCTCAAAGGTCAGGGGTATACGACGATCGGAGGATTGGTATTTGGACTTCTGGGACATGAACCGCGCGTCGGTGATACGGTACAAATCAGCAATCTTTCCTTCGAGGTCAAACAGATTCAGGGAAAACGGATTAAGCTACTGAGAATGAATCGCGAGAAAAAAAAGAAAAAATAGCGGAGAGAGCATGTATACTACACATATGAAAAACGTTTTTGTGAGCTCCCATCCACTCGTCGCAGACTTGCTCACGATACTCCGGGACAAACAGACGGGAATTAGGGAATTCCGCTCCACAGCAGAGCAAATCTCATCACTTCTCATCACAGACGCGTCTGGAGATCTCTCCTTATCCACAAAGGCCATTGAAACTCCCCTCACAAAAATGCATGCACCGGTACTTTCGGAGAATATTGTCCTTTTCACCATCCTCCGCGCCGGGCTCGCGATGCTTCATCCTGCGATGAAGCTTTTTCCAAGCGCAGAGGTCGGGTTCGCAGGGCTCAGAAGAAACGAACAAACCGCAATTGCCGAGGAATACTATTGGAAGATGCCTACCATTACGAAGAATTCTTTGGTTTTTCTGCTTGACCCGATGCTTGCAACGGGCGGATCTGCTTTATGTGTGCTAAGAAAAATAAAACAGGCAAAAGAAATTCGTCTGGTGACAATTATTAGCGCACCTGAGGGAATAACAGCAATCCATAGTGCATTTCCTAACGTACGGATTTATACTGGAGCAGTGGATCAGAAATTAAATGCCAGGAAATATATCGTCCCCGGTCTTGGGGATTTCGGTGATTTGTATTTTGGAACATAAGAGAAGGGAGGTGAGATGTCATGGATCGACACAAAACTGGACTTACTTTTGGTGCATTTGCCGGATTAGGACACCTTGTGTGGGTAGTACTTATTGCGATGAATCTGGCGCAAGGCTACTTTGACTGGATTGTGAAACTTCATTCCCTGAATAACCCGTTCGTTGTGATGCCATTTGATCTGATAAGAAGTGCACTGCTGATCATTGTCGCAGCGATAGCAGGGTATGTCGCGGGCTTTGTCTTTGCTACTATCTGGAATAGCGTACACAAGTAATACGTCTAGAGGTTGGAGTGCACCTTTCGCTTTAGAGGAACAATGAAGTACCACACAGTAAAGCCCCGTTGGGCTTTCTGTGTGTTATCCTTCCCTCATTTTCCGTACGTATGAATAACAAGAAGCACTCCCTTTTCCACGCGTACTAATGCTTTTATACCGACAAATTCATTGCTCACTCCTCGAGGCTCACCAAAGTGCAATACTTCATCTTGTAGTCTCCACTTCAACCCCTTCGCACTGACGCCTTTCGCATCGCCGTCAAGTGACAAAATGGAAAGCGTTTGTCCTTTTTTTCCGTTTAACAAAAGCTTCTTTGTCACAAAATATAGCCGTTGGTGCTTTTCAACAATAGTAATTGATAAGTCTTGAGTCTTCTTGACTGCTTGTGAGAAATGGGTGATATTGGCAAGCATATGGTCCAACCTATCCCCAACGATCCCGATAACAACGATGTCTCGAAACCCTTTTTCAACTGCATACTTCATTGCGAGTTCAGAATCAGTAAAGTCTTTTTTTTGTGAAAACGCATGCCACTCAATCGGCAATTTTTTAAGCGATTTTTGAAGTGTTTTTGGTAAAGAATCTAAATCACCGAGGATGACATGCGGCGTAATTCCGGAGTCAATCGCGTGTTTTGCCCCTCTGTCCGCACAAATAATTGTATCGGTCGTTTTGACTGTCTCAAAAACGAGATCCCTTGATGGCCTGTTGCCATTAACAAAAATGACTGCACGTTTCACATTACCCGAGGTAATCTTTCAACTTGTTTCCCCTTGATGGGTGGCGGAGTTTGCGGAGTGCTTTGGCTTCAATTTGGCGTATACGCTCACGGGTGACGGCAAACATGCGTCCGACTTCCTCAAGTGTCTTCGGCCGTCCGTCTTTGAGGCCAAACCGTTCTTCCAGAACGCGCCGCTCACGATCGGAAAGCGTTGAGAGTACTTGCTCAACCTGTTCTTTGAGTAATTCCCTTGATGCCGAATCAAAAAGCGTTGGCGCCGAGGTATCATGAATAAAATCACCAAGGCGTGAGTCTTCCTCATCTCCTACCGGTGCTTCAAGTGAGGCCGGATTTTGGGATATTTTGATAATTTCCAGTGCTTTGTCCGGTTCAATACCTAAGGCTTTCGCCACTTCTTCAGGTGTCGGCTCACGCCCAAGCTCCTGCATGAGTTTTCGTGACATCCTGAGAAACCGATTAATATTCTCGACCATATGGACGGGGATACGGATAGTACGAGCCTGGTCGGCAATTGCCCGTGTCACACTCTGGCGAATCCACCACGTCGCGTAGGTCGAGAACTTGTAGCCTCTCCTCCAGTCGTATTTCTCAACAGCACGGATGAGTCCCTGGTTTCCTTCCTGAATAAGATCAAGAAGAGAAAGTCCGCGGCCAATGTATTTTTTGGCAATTGAGACGACAAGACGGAGATTGGAGTTGATGAGAATTTTTTTGGCTTCGCGGTCGCCTTTTTCGACCCGCTTTGCAAGTTCAATCTCCTGTGCGAAATTAAGAAGCGGAATTCGACCAATTTCTTTCAGATACATCCTCACAGGATCTGAAACGGTCCCTTCGGTTAAAACGGTGAGCGCTTCAAGCTCTTTTTCTAAGTCCTCAATCGGCTTCTGATTGTCCTGTTCCTGTGTCACCGACTCAAACACGTCAACATCGGCATGCATGAGTTTGTTATACAAGCTGTCAAGCTCCTCAATATGTTCTTCCGGTTTGGAATAGATACCTAGGATCTCATCCTGGGTGATATAGCCGCGTTTCTTGGCTGAGGCAACAATATCGCTTAACATTCCTGTCAATTTGGCTTTCATAATTTGTTTACCCTGAGCCTGTCGAAGGGCTCACTACAAGTACTATAAAAGACTCCCACTCCTCGGGGCTTTTCCCTATTTTACCAGAAATAGGGGAATAATTCGAGGCAGGACATAATCGGATTCCTGCAGGAATTCATTCGGGGATAGGTTATTTTTTCAACATGGCAAGTATTGATGCATATTCTTCGCGAAGCTCGCTGCTTTCTTCAGCATCTTTTTCCTTGTCATCTATCGCAAGTGAGAGCTGTTTCAGCCGCTGCCGTAGATGACGGGTACGAAGCTCCTCAGAAACACCAATCGCCTCCTTCATCATTCCCTCGGAGTTTGCAAAGTTGCCGAGGGGATAAAGCATCGCCGTATTGAACGTTTCGAAAAGCTCAGAGGGAAGAAAATTTGCAAACGATCCCGGTGTGGTCGTCTCCTTCCGGGAGGTAAAGTCCCACAGATTATGCAAAACCTTCTGTACCGCCCGTTGTTTTGGCAGTATTTGAGAAAGCATCTCTCCCGTATGTATTTGAAGCTGCACATTCTCTGACTGGAGAAGAAGTGCCAAGAGGTATTCTTCAAGCACTTCCTCCCGTGGACGTTTGTCTTTTGCGACAACCTCCACGGGATTATCACGTTTTGGTTTCACATGCCTGCCCATTTCATGAACCAAGCTCTCATACGTCGTATCCAGAAACACACTGAGTCTCTTCAGATAGTGCTCTTTGATGATTTCGTTTCTGATATTTGCAAAAAGAGGCAGGAAAAAATCACCGAGTTCTTTTTTGCTGCTTACCTGATTCATATCAAGCGATGCCACTTTCTTCTCCAAAAGGTAGTCATACACCGCTACATCATTTTTCAACGACTGTTTGAAAGCAAACGGATCGTTTTTTATTGCCTCGTCGGGATCTTTTCCTCCGGGTATTTTCAAAACAGTCGCTGTCATGTCCGTCTCCTCAAGGAGTGCGAGTGAACGGACAAGCGCATCCTGACCTGCGCTGTCATCATCAAACGCGATCGTCACTTTCTTCACATACCTATTCAAAAGCCTGACCTGTGCCTCGGTGAGTGCGGTTCCTTTAATCGCTATCACATTGTCTATTCCCTCCTGAAAACAGCTCAGGACATCAAACTCCCCTTCAACCAAAATTGCCTGGTCATGTTTTCGCATGTGCTCTTTCGCAATATTGATACCGAAAAACTGTTCACCTTTATGGTAAACGGGCGTATCTTTTGTGTTGATATATTTTGGACCATGCGACGAACTTGTGAGGATTCTTCCCGAAAACCCCACGACATTATCCCTATGATCAACAAGCGGAAACATCAAGCGGTCACTAAAAAAATCTACCAGTCGTCCGTTTCTTCTTGTACCAAGACCACTGTCAAATATGTCCTCCTCCGAACAATCCTTTTTTTTCAGAAGATAATTGACAAGTGAGCGCCCCGATGCGGGGGAATAGCCGATACGGAATGTTTCAAGCGCACCCTTGTTTACTTTTCTCTCCGTAAGGTAGGCGAGAGCCTTACTCCCTGCCTGGTGTGACGTCAGAATATAGTGGTAAAACGAGCTAGCATACCGGTTCAGTTCATAGATTTTTTCTTTGCGGGAGGTTAATGCGCTGCTTCGGGGTCCCTCCTGAAGCGTTATCCCAGCTCGCTTTGCAAGAAAGCGGAGCGCCTCCGGAAATTCCATGTGCTCATACTCCATAAGGAATGTATACGCATCCCCGCCCTTGCCGCACCCAAAGCAATGCCACATACCACGCTCGGGTGAGACCATAAATGACGGCGTTGTTTCATTGTGGAAGGGACAGTTCGATTTAAAATTCCGTCCCGCTTTTTTGAGGGGAATATATTCTTGGAGAAGTGCTATGATATCAGTCCTCTCCCTCACCTGTGCTACATCATCCATACTTTCCTAGCTCACTAGTGCACTAGTTACTAGCAACTAGTTTCATCGGTATTGTAGCACTATTTATTGCTTTTATTAGCCTCAGCTACTACAATGACGAAACCGTGAAATACAAAGCGCTTATCATAGATGTTGATGGCACACTCGTCCCAAACCACCCGGATGGCCTACCCTCTAAAAGAGTGCAGGATGCCATCAAGCAGGCAAACAAAAAAATCCATATCGGATTGGCAAGCGGAAGACCTCTTTTCCGTCTGTCACATATTTTTGATCTGCTCTCGCTTTCCGGACCATCTATTCTCTGCGGAGGGTCACAAGTGTATGACACAACGACGAAAAAGATTGTCTGGGAGCAGATAATGACCAAACAGGATATTGCTGCGGTTGGAAAAATTATTTGGCGAAGAGGAATCAATCTGGAAATAGATAGTGAAGAAACAACAAATATTATTACACCCGATACAATCCCCGAAAAAGGGCTCTCGCTCTTTGTCGTGAAACTTTCTGACCAAGTTGCGGATTCACTTATTGATGAGCTTTCCGAAATCTCAACGATTGCAGTTCATAAAGTAACCGACTGGACCAAGGGATATGTAGGGCTCAATATCACGCATGCAGAAGCTTCCAAGCAACACGGGATTTTGGAAGTTTCAAAAATTCTTGGAATTACTACTGAGGACATTATCGGTGTTGGTGATGGCTACAATGACTTTCCGCTTCTTATGGCGTGCGGCCTGAAAGTCGCAATGGGCAATGCGGTTGCCGATCTTAAAGCTATTGCAGACTATGTTGTGCCTCCTGTCGAAAACGACGGTGTTGCTGATCTGATTGAAAAATTCGTCCTTCACAAAAAACCAGTTTCCTGATACAATAATATAAGCCTATAACCATCTAGGCGAGTATGCAAAGAAGCGACTTACCGCTTGATGAACTTACATCCCTTTCACCCTTAGATGGCCGCTACAAATCGCAGACATCCCCACTCGCCACATACCTCTCCGAATACAGTCTTATCCGTGTCCGTACTGAGGTTGAGACAGCCTATCTTTCCGCGCTCTCCAAAGAAAAACTGATCCGGCCATTCACGCCTGAAGAAAAGAAAATACTTATATCAATCGGTCCGCACATCACACTTGATGACGCAAGGAAAATTAAAGAAATTGAAGGGAGAATTAAACATGATGTGAAGGCTGTTGAGGTGTATCTTCGGGAGAAACTGGAGACAACGTCTCTGAGGGATGTTTTGGAGATGATACATTTTGGCCTCACATCAGAAGATATCAATAATGTTTCCTACAGGCTTATGCTTCACCGGGCAACGCAAAATGTGCTTCTCCCGTCACTCACAACGCTTTTATATCAACTTAGCGATATTGCAAACGCATATAAACACACGCCTATGCTTGCCAGAACACACGGCCAGGCTGCAATCCCCACAACACTTGGAAAAGAATTTGCCGTCTTTGCCTACCGTTTGGCAAAAGAATTTGCTTTGCTAAAAAACTACGCCTTTTCCGGAAAACTCGCAGGGGCTGTTGGTAATTATAATGCACTCGCAATAGCATTTACTCAGACCGACTGGATTACGTTTGCAAAGACATTCCTCAAAGATTTGGGATTACTCCATTCCCCGGTGACCACGCAGACAAATACATACGAGGATATCATCGGTTTTTTTCAAATACTGCAGAGGATAAACAATATTCTGATTGATTTTGACCAGGATGTGTGGCGCTACATCTCAGACGGTTGGTTTGTACAGGAAGTAAAAAAAGAAGAAGTCGGTTCTTCGACAATGCCGCAAAAGGTAAACCCGATCAGGTTTGAAAATGCTGAGGGAAACCTCGGGATGGCAAACAGCATGATTGAGTTTTTTGTACGCAAACTCCCGGTCTCACGTCTCCAGCGCGACCTCTCAGACAGCACGGTCATCCGTAATTTCGGATCCTGCCTTGGGTATAGCCTCCTTGCCTACCAGGCAACCTATGAGGGGCTCATGCGGGTAAAACCAAATTTACAAAAAATTGAGGATGACCTGATGGAAGACTGGTCGGTCCTGGCCGAAGCAGCGCAAACAATACTCCGAAAAAATAACGTCAAGGATCCCTACTCGATCCTCAAAGGGCTAACAAGGGGGGAGACGGTCACCGAATCCCGCTGGAAAGAGCTGGTAGAAAAACTTCCTGTTGATGAGGACATCAAAAAATCCCTCCTTTCACTTTCGCCAAAAAAATATATCGGGATGGCTGGACAAATTGTAGACAAAACCTTAGAAGAGATCACACCTAGGACAAAAAAAGTGTAAAATAGATATGGCACAAACCAGAATGACTGAAAAAGTTGCGATACTTGTGGGTTCTGATTCTGACCTCCCTGTCATGACTGCTGCCACGAAAATACTCGAAGAATTTTCCGTCCCATTTACTATCACAGTCGCATCTGCCCACCGCTCCCCGGAAAGAACAGTAGCACTTATTGAACAGTTTCACAAAAACGGCGTCAAAGTCCTCATCGCCGCAGCAGGTATGGCAGCACATCTGGCAGGAGTCATTGCTGCGCATTTTCCTCTCCCTGTCATCGGAGTACCGCTCAAGTCAGGCGCCCTCTCAGGACTGGATGCGCTCTTTGCGACCGTCCAGATGCCTCCCGGTATTCCGGTTGCGACAGTCGGAATTAACAACGCCCAGAATGCTGCACTTCTTGCAGTACAAATCCTGGCCACGTCAGATCATGAACTTGAGAAAAAAATAATTGCCTATAAAAAATCCTTGGCAGAGAAAGTTGAGAAAAAAGCCAAAGCACTGGAAGATAAAGGGGTTTCACAATACATCAATGAACATCTTAAAAACAGTTAATATAACGGGTTTTGGGGAAAAACACCAGGGAAAAGTCAGGGATTTTTATTTTGTTGATGATAAGCGTATTCTTATTACGACAGATCGCATCTCTGCGTTTGATGTCATTCTTGGCCATATTCCTGACAAGGGACGGGTGCTTAATCTTCTTTCTGAGTTTTGGTTTTCCAAAACAAAGAATATTGTCCCAAACCAGATGGTAAGTGTCCCTGACCCGAATGTGACGGTTGCAAAAAACGCTACGCCTATTCCTATCGAAATGGTCGTACGCGGGTACATCTCAGGCGTCACGGGGACGTCTATCTGGGGGTCATACGAAAAAGGCGAAAGAACCATATACGGAATTAAATTCCCCGAGGGATTGAGGAAGAATCAAAAACTGCCAAAGCCTGTCATTACACCGACCACAAAAGCGGAATCAGGACACGATGAAAGGCTGACTCGGGAAGAAATCATCAAGAGAAAAATAGTCCCTGAGAAAATATATACACAGATGGAAAAAGCAGCGCTTGGGCTCTTTGAAAGAGGATCAAAAATATGTCAAAAAAACGGACTTATTCTTGTTGATACAAAATATGAATTCGGACTTGATAAAAACGGGAAACTGCTTCTCATAGATGAGATCCATACGCCTGACTCATCTCGATTTTGGATAAAAGCTACTTACAAGAAAAGATTCTCCGCGGGCGTTGAACCTGAAAATTTTGATAAAGAATTTCTCAGGCTTTGGTATGCAAAGAGGGGATACAAAGGAGACGGTGTACCGCCGAAAATGCCGGAAGATCTAATAAAAAAGGTAAGCAAACGATACAAGGACGTCTACTTTATGATAACCGGAAAAAAACTTCCTTCAATCAGGAGTGATTTTCACATCGAAAAGCGAATCCAAAAAAACCTGACTATTGCGTTATGACTGAAAAATGTGCTGTATTTGGAGTTTACGGTAAAGGCCTTGATGCAGCACGCTTGACGTATTTTGGACTCTATTCGCTCCAACATCGCGGACAGGAATCATCAGGTATTGCAGCATCAGATGGTAATCGTATCAATCTCCACAAGGCCATGGGACTTGTCGCCCAAGTCTACAACGAACACGACTTTGACAAACTCTCAGGCAACATAGCAATAGGACACAATCGCTATGCCACATTCGGCGGATCAACTGATGACCATATTCAACCGATTGCTGATCGCGATATGACGGTCGTCCTCGCACACAATGGCAATTTTCCCTCTGTTGAGAAACTACGCAAATTTTTTGTCTCGAAAGACATTTCTGTCACCGGCCTCAATGACTCTGAAATGATGCAAAAGGTAATTTGCTATCTCCTTTCTCAAGGAATGACCCTTGAGAAAGCGATCACAAAAGCATACCCCCTGTTTACAGGGGCTTTTTGTCTTTTGGTGATGACAAAAGATAAAATTGCGGCTATCCGCGACCCATTCGGCATCAGGCCACTTTCAATCGGGAAGCTCAATCACACGGGGTATGTCATTTCATCCGAGACATGTGCTCTGGATACAGTGAACGCTACGTACCTGCGTGACGTGTTACCCGGCGAGATGGTTGTTGTAGACAAGAAGGGTCTTCACAGCTATCAACTTGCGAAACCAAACCTGAAAATGGATATTTTTGAATTTGTTTATTTTGCAAGGCCAGACAGT
>JAUYMJ010000022.1 GCA_030698775.1 bacterium | reverse complement strand
ACCATCATCAACGCGATGGGCCACGCATCCGTTATGACAGAAAGTCTGCATCGGGCAAACCTTACACGTTTCTGGTAGACGTAGTGTTTGGCTTGTGAACTCTCGATATGCATCGGCTCGTAAAATCTCAGAAAACGAGAGTGCCGACGTTATATCGCCAAAAGACACGGGTCTGCCAAGTCTCTCACAAGGATATGTTTTGCCGTCGTAATCAACCAACATCCAAGTAGAGCAACTGCCACGGAAAACACATGAATGGGCGACGCGACCTTGCGTCCAGGCGATCATATTATCCAATTCCCTTACCTGAACGTCAGCACGATCCAGCATAACCCACTCCTCAAAAATATCTATGAGAAATTGTGTCCACGCTTTGTCACTTACGGCAAATGGATCGGAGTTTAAGTTAGTCGCAGTATTGTAGAAAGCATTGAATGCAATACTTGTAAACCCAGACCCTACTAAACTTCGTAGCATCAGAGCACCATCTTCAGCATTCTTTTTTGTTACTACACATATGACTGACGGGTATATACCCTCTTCCCTTAAAATTCTAACCCCGTTCATAACCTTAGTATACGAACCACGTCCAGCTAAGTTGATGCGGTCTGCGTCGTGTGTTTGAGAAGTTCCATCCACGCTTACTCCAACCTTGAAATCATGAGCTTTGAAAAACTCAGCCCATTTACGGTTGATAGTAGTTGCGTTGGTTTGAATGGTGTTTACCCAACGTTTACCTACACATTCTTGCTGAAGTCTAACTACTTCTTTGAAAAAATCCAATCCAGCAAGAGTAGGTTCGCCGCCAAGCCAATGGATGCGCTGTACACTTTGTGGTAACTGCGAAAGAGAATGAATTAGCGCTTGAAGTACTTGTGGCGCCATCACTCTTTTTCCTTTTTGATCAAAATCGCGATCACGACAATAAGAACAACGAAGATTACAGAAATCACCAACTATTTTTGCCTGAATAGCGGGCATAATTTCCTCCTTTTTAGTCAAAGATCAGTTTTTCTCTGTTTCCTAATCTGATGGTTTAAGATCAAATAAATTCGAAACAAATTTGAATCTACTTGCAATATAAAGGAAATTTATGACTATGTCAAGAGTAAAATCTAAGCTACAGATAAAATGACTATAACCCAAGTTTCTTTAGTTCCTCAACTGACTTACGGGCGTCTTTGGAAAGTTTTTCTGGAATTTGAACTGAAATGCGTATGTAGAGATCCCCTCTGCCACTGTTTTTTGCGCCAGAGTGCATTGGAGCATGTGGGACACCTCTCCCTTTCACCCTTAGGATAGTGCCATGTTTAGTACCAGCTGGAACCTTGAGAGTAATCTCACCATCTAGAGTATGAATAATTTTGTCTGCACCGAGTAAGGCTTCTGTAAGCTTGACCTCCAAATCCATGATTAAGTTGTAGCCCTCTTTTCGAAGATACGGATGCTTGCGAACATGAACTTTGACATATAAGTCTCCTGGCAAACCGCCTTCGAGAGTTTCGCCCTGACCTGTGAGGCGAATCATCTGGCCATCTTCAATACCCGGAGGAACATTTATAGAAACCTCTTTTTGTTTTACCAACTTAGAATTTATAACAACCTTTCTTTCCGCACCGAAAACAGAATCTTGGAAAGAAAGTTCAATATCTACCGCAATATCTCGTCCACGTCGGACACGACGTCCGCCAAAAATACTTGAGAGAATATCACCAAGATCACCGGTATCAAATCCAGCATTATTGAACCCAGAGAAGTCAAAACCGAATCCAGATGGGTCGAATCCAGCCCCACCCTGTCCACCTTGGAATCCGCCTGCTCCAGCACTACCGAAAGTGTCGTATTGAGCGCGCTTCTTTTTGTCAGAAAGGACGGCATAGGCCTCGCTCGCTTCCTTAAACTTGGCTTCATCACCGCCGGATTTGTCCGGATGATGAACATGAGCTAGTTTGCGAAAGGCTTTTTTTATTTCCTCCTCTGAAGCGTTCTTCTCAACTCCTAAGATTTTGTAATAATCTTTAGACATTAGTTTGAGTATCGTCCTTCTTTGGTTCTTCCCCGCCCGAATGACCGGAGTCATCCGGTCGGGCGGGCTTTACTTCAGCGTCCTTTACATCTGGGTTTGCTGTTGGTTGTGAGTTGTCAGTTGTTTGTTGTTTGGACATATACTCACCTATCTTTTGCATCTCTGTAGATAGGGCTTCCGTAGCCGACTTGATAGTTTCTATTGTGCCACTCTCTTTTTCTTTTTTTAATGCCGTTACTTTTTCATTCACTGCATTTTTAATATCATCTGGAATACTTGGAGCGTCCTTCAAGGCCTTCTCGGCGGTATAAACAAGCTGTTCAGAAATATTTTTTGCATCAATCAAATCTTTCTTCTTCGCATCTTCACTAGCGTTAGCTTCCGCATCCTTCTGCATCTTTTCTACCTCTTCCTTAGACAAGCCGGAGCTTGCTTCTATGCGGATAGATTGCTCCTTGTTAGTGGCTTTGTCCTTGGCTTTGACATTGAGGATACCATTGGCATCTACGTCGAAGGTGACCTCAATCTGAGGCATACCACGGGGTGATGGAGGGATACCATCAAGAATAAAACGCCCGAGTGACTTATTGTCGGAAGCCATAGCTCTCTCACCCTGGACAATGTGAATTTCCACGGAAGTTTGGTTATCAGCGGCGGTGGAGAAAACTTGAGACTTGGCTGAAGGGATGGTGGTGTTCCTCTCAATCAACTTTGTCGC
>JAUYMJ010000102.1 GCA_030698775.1 bacterium | reverse complement strand
TGTATATAATCCAAGACTTGTAGTAGACTTGTTTCACAGATGAAGATATTAATAACCGGTGTCGCCGGGTTTATGGGTAGCCACTTAGCGGACTACTTATTACGTCATCAAAAAAAGATTGGTTTTATGAAGCTTTTTGGTATTGATAACTTATCGGGTGGTTATCTGAGAAACGTCCCGAAAGACGTTAATTTTATTAAGCTGAACTTACTGAGTAAAACAGGTGTGAGAAAATATATTAAAACGGTTCAACCTGATTACGTATACCACCTGGCAGCAGATGCCACTGAAGGCCGTAGTCAGTTCACTCCGATAAGCGCAATTGAAAATAATATCAATATATTTATCAATCTCATAACTCCTCTCATCGAGAGTAAAAAATTCAAAAAAATTGTTGTTACCTCTTCTATGAGCGTCTATGGGTCTCAAACTCCTCCCTTTGATGAAACGATGCCCAGACTCCCTGAAGATATTTATGGTATTGCCAAAACAGCAGTTGAGCAATCTGTTGAAGTCCTCTCAAAAGTTCACAACTTTTCATACACCATCATTCGGCCACACAACGTCTACGGACCAAAACAAAACATTGCTGACCCATATCGAAATGTAATCGGTATTTTTATCAATTCCCTTATGCGGGGCAAACCTTTTTTTATCTATGGTGATGGAAGACAAAAAAGAGCCTTTACCTACATCGATGATTTTACACCCCCGTTTGCTCAAAGCATGTTTTTAGAGAAAGCAAACGGAGAGATAATAAATTTAGGCCCGTCAAAAGAATATGCCGTGAACGAGGTGGCTGATACAATTCTTCATGTCTTTTATCCCAAGAAACCAGTTCCAAAAAATATACGGCCGAGATATATTGATTCCAGGCCACAAGAAGTTATCCTGGCTTACTGTACTATGATCAAAGCGAAAAAACTTCTCAACTTCACACCACGGACAGATTTGAAGGAAGGAATTCGTCAGATGATTTCATGGGCTAAATCCCTAGGCCCGCAGGAATTTCAATATCTAAAACAGCTAGAGATTAATAGTCCTAAGGCTCCTATCACTTGGAAAAAACGGCTCTACTAACGAATGCGTCATCCCAAAATCTCAGTTATTTTGATCAATTATAATAACACCCCTCTCACCCTCGCTTGCGTTACGTCGCTTGAAGCAAACCACTATCCTAACCTAAAAATTCATATTGTAGATAATGGCTCAAGCCTTACTCATCAGCAACAATTACGATCGATAAAAAGACGTTTTCACGGTCTTATTAAGATTGCGTCACTAGGATACAATGCCGGATTTACCAAGGCAAATAATGTTGGGATGAAACAGACGTTGAAAGAGAATACTGATTACCTGTGGATTTTAAACAATGATACGGAAGTTGCTAAGAATGCGATTTCTACTTTTCTCAAAACTTTCACCCAATTTAATCTTGACAGAGAAAATAGCATCGCGTCTTCCATTATCACAATGTATGGTACCGGAAAGATTTGGTGTAACGGTATGTATGATTTACCCATGTTTAATTTTCCCAAGAGCCGTCACAAGCAAAGAGAAGCGGCTTCAATTTCTAAAACTGCTCTTCATATTGACCGGGTAGAGTATTCTGTTGGATGCTCTATGTTTTTCCATAAAGATTTTGTCAAAAAACACGGCATGATGGATGAGCGTTACTTTATTTACTATGACGATATGGATTTTAGTTACAAGAAGAAAAATTACTTTATACAAAAACCTCTTGTCTACCATAAAGTATCGGCAACGTCAGGTATTATGGGATCAGATATATTTACTCCGTTCCAGGCATATTTGCATGGTAAGAATGCAATTTTGTTTTATTTCTATAAAAAGAGGATTCCTTTTTACGAAAAACTGATATTTTTAGGGTTAACTGTGTGGGTAATAATAGCCATGTACGTGAGATCATGGAACAGTTTAGCTGCGTATTGCAAAGGTATTCGTGATGGTTTAGTGTCTAAAAATAAACTACTTTAATTTTTTATTAAGACAGCGTGTAAGATATTCTTTGATGATAGACCCTCCCTCCAGTTTCAGTTTTAGTATCTCTTGATCTTCTATAAACTGCTTGGCCGTTTTGCAATCATTCATCCTGAGATAGTATCCACCAATTGCGACTGCTGCATCTGCATTTCGGGGATTTATAGAGAATGCCTTCCGGTAATAATACAACGCGGCATCATAGTCATTATAGTTAGTTTCCAAAAATAACCCTTGCCTGTACGCTGCTTCTGAATACGTTTCCGGAATTTCCAGCATTGCAAACGGCAACTCCTGCCAATTCTGATAAAAATGATATTTTTCTGCATACGAAGATTGCCAAAAGCTCTTCTGAAGTTCAAGATACTCTTCCTTTGATGGGAGTTCGTCTTTTGAAGATGCTTTGAGCACTAAACCATATGGCATCCAGACGAGCGACCTGCTGTAATCGGTCAACGAACCTTCTGCCGGTGAGAAAACAGGGCGGATTGAACGGTTCATCAAAACCGAATCCAGGAACACATCTAACTCATCTTTATACTGTTTATCTTTCTTTATCCTCTCATACGTTTTCTTGTATCCGGCATCGTTTAAGACAAGTTGTTTAAGCCGAGGGACAGAAGGGATCGTAATATCTTCATACATATGCAGTCCGTACTGAAGATACAGAGTGCTAAATGTAAGGATATCCGTATGCCCAAAAAGTATGCTGTTTTTCGGAAGACTATCCAGAACATCCTTCGCAAAGTAGTCCACCATATATAACTCGTGCATATCAGTCCGGGAAACATTCCTCACGAAAAGTGATACCGGAACAACAACAAATATAATGATCATAACCTGGATCAACCTGTCACGCTGTTTTTTTGCGAAACTTCGTCTGAGAAGTAATCTCATGATGTGTAGAAGACCGTTTATGATAAAAACAACACCAAAAGGGAAAAAAATCAGGAAGAGAATAAATGATGTCAGGTAAAACCTCTCCACAACGGCAAATGCAAACGCATCATGTCCTCCTGTTGCTGAATAAAAAACGAACATCGGACCGGTCAGAAGGGCCGGAATAACAATAAAGAAGAAAAAAGCCCGGCTCTTCCGAAAGGCACTGACAACTCCCACAAGCATTGTTATTAAGAGGACAGTAGGCAGATGGGATAACCAATACGTGCCATACGACATAAGAGCAAGGACACGGTTTTCATAGAGAACAGTCTTTGTTGGAATCCAACCGTAATCCATTCTAAGCATAAATCTAATGAGTGTTTCAGGGTCGTTTGCCCCAAGCCATGAATTGTATGGCTGGGTATTAAAAGAAACCAGGACGTATACGTATGGTAAGAGCCCAAGAAAAAAAAACAGTATACAAAGGAGAAGAATTTTAATATTCAGTAATCTCCTCCAACCGGACATGAAAACCATCACGACCAAAATCGGGAGAAATGACAGGATTGCCTGCTGGTGGGTGAGTGAAAGACCTGTGCAAAATGAGAGTGCAAATAAGTAACGAATATTTCTTGTCTGGTAATAGGACAAACCAAGATAGAAAAGGAGTACCAGAAAAAAATGGTACAAAGCAAAGACCTCGACGACCTCAGCATAGAGCCAAAATGAGTAGGTAAACGCAAGTACCGCAACAGTAATACAGGAGAGAAGTTTTGAAAAACGGAACCTTTGTAAAATCAGATAATAACAAAACAATGTCCCAAGTGACGCAATCACTGATACCAAACCAAACTTCCAGGCAGGTGAGACGGCAAGAGGAAGATACGAAGAAATGATACCAGAGAGTATATAGAGCGGATATCCCGGGGGATGTGCGATTGTTCCGGTTGCAGCAGCTGTCAGAAAGTCTCCTGAATCAACCCCGAATACACCGGGTGAAAGGTGATGGATATAAAAAACTGCGACAAAAAAAAGGAGTGTTAGCACTCCTTTGAATTTCTGTAGTTGTCTAAGGTTAAGGATTAACAAATGTATATCCAGCAGTTGTAGCAGGCTCGCTCGTTGTCAGACATGCTATTCCACCTTGTGCCATTGCTGATGAGAAGAGATAGACAGGGACAGTATTTGGTGCTGTCGGGCATTTGTTGGATTGCGCCAATGATTCAAGCCTTGACCAGACGACGAAATCGTTGCCTGATAAAAGATAGCAATAACCATTCTGAACAGCAGTGGCTGCACACGTTGCGAAACCAGCTGCACCGTATACTGCCGCCGGAATAACTTTCAACTCACCCTGTGATTGAATCTGGGTTATCCATGTTGTGTTTGCAGTTGGATATATACCACCTTTTGATGCGTAGAATGCACTTACTGCACCGGCTATTTGACTTGTAGATGAAATTCTCTGAGTATCACGGGCTCTTTTGAGCTGGTCAACAGGATTAATCGCGACGATGATTGCGCCTGCGAGGACACCAATAACAGCGATAACGACGAGGAGCTCAATCAATGTAAAACCTTTTTGGAATGTCTTTTGTGTTTTCATGTTTCTCTCAGAAAT